>JBIKYV010000106.1:0-12962 GCA_044355075.1 Prosthecobacter sp. | reverse complement strand
ATCGGTGATAACGACATCACCCATGCCTTTGCCACCTTCGCGCAGCACACTTTCCTCGAGTTCCTTGGCTTTGCCGAGGATCTGTAGGCTTTCCTGAACTGCGCGGCGCACGGTTTGTGGTGTGATGCCGTGCTTTTCATTGTAGGCTTGCTGCACTTCTCGTCGATGTTGGCTGATGCTCAACAGGGCGCGGATGCTTTGGGTCTCGATATCAGCAAAAAGCACGACCTCGCCCGCGACGTGACGCGCGGCACGACCCGCCGTCTGAATGAGTGAGGTTTCACTACGTAGGAAGCCTTCTTTGTCGGCATCTAAGATGCAGACGAGGCTGACCTCGGGAAGATCCAGACCTTCGCGCAGTAGGTTGATGCCGACGAGAACATCGCAGTCGCCTTTGCGCAGGCTGCGCAGAATCTCGACGCGCTCGATGGCGTCGATATCGCTGTGCAGGTACCGCACTTTCATGTCGAGATTGCGCAGGTAGTCAGTGAGATCTTCGGCAGTGCGTTTGGTCAGTGTTGTGACGAGCACGCGTTCGTTTTTCTCGATGCGCTGACGGCAAAGTTCGATTGTTTCATCAATCTGACCCTTCAGGGCTTTGACGGTGATGATCGGATCGAGCAAGCCCGTCGGGCGGATGATTTGCTCGATGACAAGGTGCCGACCTTTCGTCGTGACATCGAACTTCTCCACAGGCTGTGCTCTACCGCTAGTGCGAACACTCAGGCCTGGTAAAGCAGCCGGTGTCGTTTCCTCCTGACCTATCCGCTCGCGCTGATGCGGAATATAGGTCGTATTGCCAACGACGCTATTTTCCATTTCAAAGCGAGCTGGTGTGGCGCTGACGTAAACGAGCTGCCCCACTTTATCCATGAACTCAGGGAATTTCAGTGGGCGGTTGTCGAGCGCGCTAGGCAGGCGGAAGCCGTGTTCCACGAGCACGGTTTTGCGCGAGCGGTCACCCTCATACATGCCGCCGATTTGTGGAATGGTGGCGTGGCTTTCATCAATGAAAACGAGTGGTGGCTGTCGGAAGAAATCCAGCAGTGTTCCTGGAGTGGCGCCAGGCTGTCGGCCAGTAAGATGTCGACTGTAGTTTTCGATGCCTTGGCAAAATCCCATTTCCTGCATCATCTCGATATCGTGTTCTGTCCTCATCCGCAGGCGCTGGGCTTCGAGCAGCTTGCCTTCTTTTTCAAAGCAAGCCACTCGCTCGGTCATCTCCTCGCGGATATGCACGATGGCTTTCTTCATCTTGTCGCCCGGGGTAACGAACTGTTTTGCGGGAAAAATGGTGTAGCTGGGGAGCTTCAGCGTCACGGTGCCCGTCAGCATATCCACGGCACTGATGCGATCGATTTCATCTCCAAAGAATTCGATACGGATGGCTTCGCTGTCGAGGTAGGCGGGCACGACTTCCACCACATCGCCGCGAGCGCGGAAGGCGCCACGCTTGAGCTGGATGTCATTGCGCTCGTAGAGCATGTTCACTAGCGAAGTTAGCAGGGCTTCGCGTGTTAACTGCTGTCCGATATGCAGCGGCACCATCATGCCCTCGTAGTCCTCGGGTGAGCCTAAGCCGTAGATACAGCTGACAGAGGCTACGACGATCGTGTCTGGCCGTGTTAGTAGTGCGCCCATGCTAGAAAGGCGCAGGCGTTCGATCTCGTCATTTACGTTCGAATCTTTCTCGATGTAGGTGTCCGTGCGCGGGATGTAGGCTTCCGGTTGGTAGTAGTCAAAGTAGCTAACGAAGTATTCGACGGCATTTTCGGGGAAAAAGTTTTTGAACTCTGAGTAAAGCTGAGCTGCTAAGGTTTTATTGTGGCTGAAGATCAGCGCTGGCTTGCCCACTTCAGCGATGATGTTCGCCATGGTGAAGGTCTTTCCTGAGCCCGTGACGCCGAGTAGTGTTTGATGCCGATTTCCGGCACGCACTGACTTCACCAGCTTGGCGATGGCCTGCGACTGGTCGCCACGCGGATGAAATTCAGGATTGAGGCGGAAGGGGGACATGTGAAGACGTAGAGGGCTACGCAGAGTCACTGTGCGGAGCCACGTTAAAGGCAGGGCTCAAGCCGTTTTTTCCGCTTCGCAGTTCCAGCAGACCTCGAACTCGGCTGGGTTTTGCTCGCCACACTTCGTGCAGATCCATTCGGTGGTTGCACCGGAGGTTTCAGGGTAGTGATGTGGCTTTAAGAGTTGAATTGCTTCATCATATCGACTGTCATCGACGATACAAAGCGTGGGCTGGAAGATTGGTGAGATGACGTTCAGGGTTTGCGCCCCTGCTTCATTTTGGATGAAGGAGACGATGCCTGCCTCATCTAGTACCGATTTGTAGAAACCGATACGGCTGGAATCCATGCTGGTGTAGAGTTCTTTCATGGCAGGTTAGACTTCGAATTCATCTGCTGGATCAAAGGGGGGCATCGGGATGTTGATGATCTTTAGCTTGCCCACGGCACGGTGAACGCAGCCAGGTCGGATCATGATGCTGGTCATCGGCTTGAGCGGAATGATTTCACCATCGGCTTCGAGATGGCCTTCGCCTTCAAGCACGATGTAGATCTCTGTCATCTTCTGATGGTAGTGAGCCTTGCTGTCCGCGTGGATGTCCGTGAGATGTACGGTTGCGAGGGTGTTCCAGGGTTCTTTGAAGGCGCGCCGTGCCTGACCGCAAGGACAGGGAGTGGGTGGAATTTCATCGAGCTGGGCGATGGCGTAGCGTGGCTGGGACATGGGTTTGGATGTGTAGAGCGCGCTGTCTTTTTCGCAATGCCTGACACCTCTCTGCCTGCTCCGTGCAATAAGCTGCCAGCCGTGCGGGTATTGAATGATAATCGCATGAAAGCCTTCTTTTTCTCTGTCTTCTGCTGGGCTTGTGTAGTCATTGCCGCCGACACGCCAGCGGACTCCGGATTGACGATTCCTGAATCGGCGCAGCGGACGAAGGTAGTCATGGCTCAGGTCGCTCAGAAGCTGCCCAGGCATGATTTGCCCGATGGCTACACCCTCGAGCTAGCGGCTGCTACGCCGCTCGTTACGCATCCCATCATGGGCTGCCTGGATGATCGTGGGCGTCTTTTTGTAGGAGATGCGGTAGGTGTGAATTGGAACAAACTTCAGTTGGAAAAGAACCCACCCAATCGCATCCTGATGTTGGAGGATACCGATGGAAATGGCATCTATGACAAGAGCACGATCTTTGCGGATAATATGACCTTCCCCCAGGGTGCGTGTTGGCTGAAAGGAAGCCTTTATGTGGGCTCGCCGCCTTCGCTTTGGAAACTCACAGACACAGACAATGATGGCGTCGCCGATCAGCGCGAGGAGATCGTCACTGGCTTTGACTACACTGGTAACGCAGCGGATATCCACGGTCCCTTTTTTAACAACAGCAATGGCCGACTCTACTGGTGCCACGGGCGTAAAGGACACCGCGTGACGCAGAAGGATGGCACGATGGTGGATGAATCCATGGCCTGTGGCATCTGGAGCTGTCTGCCCGATGGTAAGGATGTGCAGTGGCACTCCCTCGGCTGTGGCGATAATCCAGTGGAGGTCGATTTCACGCCTGAGGGCGACGTCATTGGTGTGCAGAACCTCTACTACTCGCAGCCGCGTGGCGATACGATCATCCAATGGTTGTATGGTGGTGTCTATGAGCGCGCCGACCAGCTGAAGGCCATCGAGCATTTGCCGCGCACGCTGGAGACGATGCCTGTGATGCATAACTTTGGCCATGTGGCCGTCAGCGGCTGCTGCTTCTGGCGTGGGTTTGGTGGCAACGCACTCCAGTTCATGGTCACGCATTTCAACACAGGTCGATTGGTGCGCATGGAGCTGACACCACAGGGCAGCACCTACCGTGCTGTGGAAAATCCATTTCTAAAACTGCACGACCCCGACATTCATCTCACCGATGTGATGGAGGACCCTCGCGACGGGTCGCTATTGCTTTTTGATACGGGCGGTTGGTTCCGCATCGGTTGCCCGAGCAGTCTGATGGCGAAGTCGGACATCCTGGGTGCCATCTATCGCATTCGGCCTGCGAAGCCGATCAAGCTCGCGGCTCTCGGTCCTGTGCAGCCCAAATCAGCGAAGGCCCTGGTCGCTGATCTCAAATCAAAATCTACCATGCTTCAGCGCCGTGCGCTGGAAGCGCTGGCGCAAAACCTGCCTGATGAGGCGGCAAGCGAGCACGAAGCCATCGCCAAGGCTCTCCGGCAACTGCTACGCGCGGATCTTGATCCTACGCTGGAGCATTCCGTGATTCAGATGGCTCAGCAGACGGGTGTCGTCAGCCTGGATGACTTGAAGAAAGAATCCCACCCTAAGGCGTTGCGTCGGATGCTGGTTGGCTTTGTCCCCGATGATGCATCTAGCATGAATTTAAGTCTCGGCGTTGCGGCCAAGCATCTCGATGCCAAGGATGCTGCGCTCGCTCGCGTGGCCTTGAGCCTCGTCACGGGGCATCAGGATGCTGATGAATGGATCACCCCGCAGCTGATGAAGTGGTTGGAAACAGGGACACTTACCGCTGAGCGTCAAAAAGCCCTCGAAGGCTATGGCGCAGCCTTGATGAGCCAGCCGCAGACGCAGCAGTTGATCACCAGGTTACTGTCCAAGCCTGCTACCGAGTCCATCGCCCTGCGGCTGTTGGCGTCGCAAACCTCTGGTGTGGTGAATGAAGCTTGGCTCGCGCCACTGGATCAAAAGCTAGCTGCTGCTCCCACGCCTCTCGTGCTGGATGCCATCCAGAAGCTGCGCTCGCCACACTTTGACCCGGCTTTGCTCAAACTGGCCTCTGACAATAAGCAGCCGCAATCCATCCGCCTGAAAGCTATGGATGCCGTGCGCAGCATGCAGCTCACCGGCGAGACCTTGGCGATGGTGAAGCGAGTCATCGCCGATCCTGCCTCATCTGCTGCGGCGAAGATTCAGGCCGCAGGTATGCTTGTTGCCGCTCCAATGACGAAGGAGCAGATCGTGGAGGTAGTGCCGCTGTTTGCCAGCCTTGGCCCGGTGGAGCTAAAGACGCTACTGCCCTTGTTGAAAAAGCACAGAGATGCCGATCTGGCTCGCCGCATGGCCACGGAGATCGCCAAAAATCCGGCCATCGCTAGCCAGCAGGAAAGCCATTATCGAACCGCTTTGGCCGACCTCCCCGTGGACATTTTCGAGACCATCATTCACCCCGCCTACGAAAAGGCCACCAAGGCGCTGGAAGTCAAAAAGCGCCAACTGACTGTGCTCGCGGACAAGGCAGCAACGATGGGCAACGCAACCTCAGGCAAAGCTCATTTCGCGGCGGGCAAGGGCACTTGCATCGCTTGCCACAAGATTGGTGACATGGGACGTGCCATTGGCCCTGACTTGTCCAAGATTGGAGCCATTCGCACGGAGCGTGATTTGCTGGAGAGCATCCTCTTTCCCAGCAATACCCTGGCCCGCGACTATGAGGCGCACATCATCGAAACCCGTGATGGTGTGCAGACGATGGGCGTGATCCGTAGCCACACGGCGGAGGGGTTGCTTGTCGTGGACATGGCTGGTCAGGAGAAGACCCTACCTCACGCCGCCATCATCAGCGATACGAGCCTGACCACCAGCCTCATGCCGATGGGCCTGGATCAGACCCTGCCGGAGGGCGAGCTGCTGGACCTCGTGGCTTACTTGCGCAGCTTGAAATAAAAAAGCTCCCCAAATTGGGGAGCATGAAAGTGGTGCCCAGGGAGGGATTCGAACCCACGACCAATTGGTTAAGAGCCAACTGCTCTACCACTGAGCTACCTGGGCGATAAAGACATCCGATGAAAAGTGGTACGCGGGGAGGGGATCGAACCCTCGGCCAATTGGTTAAAAGCCAACTGCTCTACCGCTGAGCTACCCGCGCGGATGGGGGAGGGTAGATATTCACCTTTCTCCCGCTGGCAAGCTGAAAACAGCGGGCGATGCAGGCTTTTTTGATAAGCCCTGCATGCAGCTTGCCTGGTTTATGCCCTTGATTCAATCCGGGCTTCCTTCCTTGCGTGAGCGCGAGATGCCTCCATGGTGCCTAGCTTTTTTCTATCATGGCCACGCGCAAAGAGGTTTCCATTTCTACGCTTTCTTTCCTGGTTCTGGCCATGGTTGGTCTGGGTTTGGGACTTTTTTACCGTCTGCCGAATTTGGAATGGCGACCCTTGCACACGGATGAAGCCATTTTGGGCGTCAAACTGGCTGACTACTGGCAGAGCGGTCAGTTTCACTATGATCCGAAGGATTACCATGGTCCTGGCTTACATCAGACGTCGATGCTTTGGGGTAAGCTGACAGGATGGGGTGAGCCCTCCACATGGTCTGAATCTGATCTGCGTGGGGTGGCTGTGCTTTGTGGCATCGGGGTCATGCTCTGCGGCTTTTTTTTTGCGGATGCCCTCGGTCGGCATGGTGTGGCCTTGGCTTTGCTGATGACAGCAGTGTCACCCATGATGGTTTTTTACAGCCGCTACTTCATCATGGAGATGCTGCTGACTCTACTGGCGGCGGTGGCCTTGGGTAGCTTCTGGCGTTTTTCACAGGGAGGTACGCGATTGTGGCTGCTTGGAGGAGGGGCCGCTTTGGGATTCGCTCATGCGACAAAGGAAACCTTTATCTTGAATGTGGCAGCGGCTTTGGTCGGTGGGTCCGTGGTTTGGTTTTTTCTGGGAGGTTTTGAGCCGCAGAAGAGCAATAGCCTCAGCTTGGGATATGGGGGAAAAAAGAAGGCCATTCGTGCGCCGTGGGCCTGGGTGCTGGTGTCAGCGCTGGTGGTTTCAGTCGCTTCCTACTCGAATGGCTTTCAGGATTGGCAGGCGGTTCAGGACAGTTTCTTAACCTACGCCAGCTACATTCAGCGTGGTGAGGGTAGTGGCCACGAAAAGCCTTGGTTCTATTACCTGCAGCTTTTGGTTTGGCGAAAGGATGGTCTGATCTGGACTGAAGCTATGCTGGTCTTCTTGGGCGCTTTGGGCATGATTTATGCGTTTTTAGGGCAGCATCGGAACACAGGGCACCAGGCGCTGCTGGTGTTTTTGTCCACCTACACCCTTGCACTGATAGGCATCTATTCGGTGATACCCTACAAGACGCCCTGGTGCATTCTTTCAGCTCAGCATGCCTTGACGTTGCTAGCAGGTGCCGGTGCCGCCTGGTTATGGACGATGATGAGCGGTGGTGTGGCACGTCTGCTTTACAAGCTAGCGCTTGGCGCAGGCATTTATTTTCTATGCGCACAGAGTAAGTTCGCGACTCATGAATATCGTGCCGATCAGCGTAATCCGTATGCATATTCTCATACGACGACGGATCTTCTACGTTTAGTGGGTGATGTGCGTCGGCTGGCGATTGAATCTGGCGAAGGATTTCAGGCGCAAGTGATCAATCGTGATTCAGGCTGGCCACTGCCCTGGTATTGGCGTGCGCTTCCGCACATCGGCTATCAGGCCCAGGTGCCGCCATCGGTGCAGGCGCCGGTCATTATTGTGGATGTCGATCAGCTACCGATGTTGAAGACCGTGCTGGGCTCTAAAGCGGACGAGTATGTGGAAAGCGGGCCCTATGGCTTACGGCCAGGTGTTTACCTTTCTTTGCTGGTTCGTAAAAGGCAGGCTACTGCCCAGCCTGTGGTGCCGATGACTCTATCTGCTGAAGCGGCGGCTCTTTCGCCCACGCCGGGCACTTTGTCTACACCGCCCATGCTGACGCCTAATGTGCCCGTGCTGCCTGCGCTGCCAGGCAACACCTTGCCAAGGGTTCCTGCTTTGCCCCAACCGCGTTGAATTTTGTCGGCATGAGCAGTTCATCCCAGATGCTCCGCTTCCGTACGGAAGCCATGGCCACCTCGTTTGAGGTTATTCTATGCCATCACGACCTAGACTATGCCGCCCAGGCGGCGGATGCCGTGTTCGCGGAGATTGCACGGCTGGAGGATGACCTCAGCCGCTTCCGACAGACTAGTGATGTTTGGCGTCTCAGTTTGCTGAAAGCTGGGGAAAGCCTAGCCGTGACACTAGCGGTATGGGATTGCCTTTCACTTGCCAAAACGGTGTCAGAGGAGACAGGCGGTGCCTTTGATATCACCATCGGGCCGCTCATGCAGCTATGGCGGGATGAGGACGGGAATCTCCGAACGCCCGATCCTGAGCTACTTGCCCGTGCTCGTTCCAGCGTCGGCGCGCATTTATTCAAGCTGGACGAGACCGCGCTGAAGGTCACTGTTCTCGCTGACCATATGGTTTTCGATCTGGGTGCTGTAGGCAAAGGTTACGCGCTGGATCAGGCTGCCGTCATTCTTCGGGATTGGGGCATCGAGCGTGCTTTTTTGAATGCAGGTGATAGCACTCTGCTGGCCCTACAGCCGCCGCCAGGAGAGTCGGGTTGGGAAGTCACCCTCGCCGATGGGGTAGAAACGCTCAGCCTGGTAGAGCGGGCGCTTAGCGGCAGTGGCTTTCAGGTCAAAGGTGCGCATATTATGGATCCGCGCAGCCTGCAGCCGCTGCCGATCCAGGCGCGTCGCAGCTATGCACTGGCTCCAGGTGCAGCCCTTTCGGACGCGCTTTCCACGGCCTTTATGATTTTGGGTCCAGAATCGACCGCCGACCTGTGCCACAGGCATGAGGGACAGATTCAGGCTCTTTGGATTTGATCCAGCAAGGTCCTATCCTGCCTCCATCATATTTAAGATGCGCAGGGACGGATTCATGCTTCACCATCTAGTGTCGCGATGGACGTTCCTTTGTCGGCATCGACCCCGACACATCCTATTCTGATCTGTGCCGTTCATGTTCCCTGGTCCAGACCATTCTCTTCCTCAATTTAATGACGGCCTGCTGCCGGAGGATAAGTGTCGTGTGGAGGTCCATCCAGCAGTCACCGATGAGGCGCACCGTCTGCCACCTGCTTCAAGGCCCGCCACCGCACGATCTCATCGGGCTCCTTCTTTGGGGCGGTATCGTTTTGTTTTGGGTAAAGATCGCAAACCTTTATTGCTGGGCAGTGGCTCTGCCGGAAAGACTTATTTAGCCATTCATAGCCTATTGCATCTGTCTGTGGCGTTAAAGGTGATTCATGAGGCGCTGGCTTTTGATCCCGAGGCACGTCAGCGCTTTCTTAATGAAGCGCGGGCGATTGCGCAGCTGCGCCACCCGCATATCGCAGAGCTGCGCGATTGTGGAGAGGAGGATGGTGCGCTGTTTTGCGCCATGGAGTACTGCGATGGAGGTGATCTGGAATCGCTGGTTCAGCGGCGGGGGCCCTTGCCACCCTTGACCGCGTTGCGATTCTGCCGACAGGCGGCACAGGCGCTGGCTTACGTCCATCATCAGGGCTTTCTGCATCGGGATTTAAAGCCTTCGAATCTTATGCTTTCCCTCGTGCCAGGCCGCAATGAGGCGAACCTGAAGCTTATTGATTTTGGTTTGGTCAAAGCGCTGGGGCAGGTCTCTGGCCTCACCCAGCAGGGGCAGTTTCGTGGCACGTTGCACTACACGAGTCCTGAGCAGCTTCGAGGAGACACGCTGGATGTGCGCGCGGATGTTTTTTCACTCGGCATGACACTCTGGTACTTGCTGCAAGGCCAGCTACCCCTGGAATCTGGAGCTCAGGAGATCGCACGCCGTCGCCTATCGGGTCTCAGCCATGCAGAAGATCTGCCCGAAACTCTACCAGCCAGCCTGCGTGGCCTTTTGGCCCAAATGCTCCAGCCGGATCGGCGCCTGCGTTTGAGCGACATGAATGCCGTATCGGTCGCGATCGATGCCTGCCTGGATGATCTAAGCCCATCGCCTGAACCTGTCGCTAGTAGCCTTGCTCCTGTCCATTTTGAGCAGGAACAGTGGAAAGATGCTCAGGCAATCCCGCTGCCTCATCTCTCTGACAGCGCTGAGATGCTACCAAGCGCTGCGCCAAAGCCAGAGACAAGCCGGTCTCGGACATCAACCACGAGGGCGACACAGTCACGGCCCGCACTGGATCTAAAAGCAACCTCACTAGCGGCTCCGCAGCCGGTCAAAGCCTCAACTTCGTCTCGTCAGCGTTTTCCGGGGCTCACGGTTATTCAGGCTTCGATTCGTACAAAGTTTGAGCTGAGGGAGCAAATCGAAGGTCTGCATGAGGAGATCGGTGTCACCTACCAGGCCAAACGACTGCGCACCGGAGATGTGCTGCAGCTTACGTTGCTGCATGAGCATCTGACTCGAAATGAGCGGTTCCTGAAGGAGCTGGAAAGCTTGCAAAAACGCGCGGCTGAATGTCGCGGTGGCTTCATCGTACCCAGCCTTGCGCTGTTGCGTTTTCAGGATCACGTCGCTTTTGCCGAAGAATGGATTGAGGGCATGAAGCTATCGACTGTGCTAAAGGCCAAACAAAGAATGTCGCTGCATGAAGCCGCACCTGTGCTTATGCAAATTGCAGAGGCCTGTGACCTCGCAGCCAAAGCTAGGATACCGAGCCTGAATCTGACGCCATATGCTCTTACCATCGAGTTTCCGCAGCTTTATGGAGGAAGATTGAATGACCGTGATGCGCGCAAGCTGATCAACCTCACCTTTGCTCATTGGCCCGTGCATCGCGTCCGGCTGGCGGTTGATTATAACGCTGCGCTGAAGGCCGCCGCGCTCACGCGGCAGGTGACGGATGATCTGGGTGAGTTGGCGGACCTAACCTGCCGCTATGCCCACCTGTTGTATCATCTGCTGAGTGGCTTGCCATCCTCAGCTGCTGCACAAATATCGTACGTACGATATGTGGCGGTGCCGAGTTTAAGTGAGGAAAGCAATCGCTGCCTCGGGCGCTGGATTTCCCGCGAGAACGCGGCTGAAAGTTGTGTGGCGCTCCTGCGGCTGCTTTTGCAGATGGAAAATCTGCCCTTGCCCACACTGCCCCGCATGGCGTGAGTCCGCCCCGAGTCTTATGCAAGGACAGATCGATTACTTCTCTACCAGTGGGCAGCTCGAAACGCTGACTCTGGAAAAGGGACGTGTTCGGTGGAAGGGCGGGGTCTTCGAATGGCTGCCCGCGCGTGCCACCTGGCTGCTCAGTGTAGAGGCATCGCTGCCAGTGGAGTTGAATGGTCGCTCGTTCGCGGCAGGAAGCTCAGTGTTGCTGACTCACCTGGACGCGATTCGACTCGGCCCTACGCGTGGGCGTTTTTTGCTGCGGCCTGAATGTCCAATTTTTCATGGCAAACCCTGCCGCGAAGTTTCTTTGGGGGCGCGTCGTCTTCACCTTGGGAGGGTTGCTGGGGATGTGCAGCCCGAGACAGATGTGGATCTGTGGCAGCTCGATGCGGAAGATCGCATGATTTCGTTGCTGCATGTAGAAATCCTGCCTCAGCGTGAGGGGTGGCTAATCCGAGATTATAGCGCAAAAGGCACCTACCTGAACGGAGCCCCTTTTCAGCAAAAGCTGCTCGTGCCAGGAGATCGTTTCACCCTAAGCACTTATGCCTTTGAATTCACGGGTGCCTCTATCGTCTGGGTGGACCCAGTATTCGGCGCGAGGGTGGAGGGCCATGACCTGAGTCTGACGGTGCCGCAGCAAGGAAAGCGGCGAGCGATCCTCCGCTCGGTATCCCTAGAAATCCATGCGGGTGAATTTCTCGGCATCTTGGGGGGCTCTGGGCAGGGAAAATCGACGCTCATGAATGTTTTGGTAGGTCTGCAACGGCCTCACCAGGGTAGGGTGACTCTGGATGGTGAATCCATCGAACAAAAGCTGAGCACAGGCAGCAGTGTAGGCTTTGTGCCCCAGGATAACCTCGTCCATGAAGAATTGACCGTGCAAGAGGCGCTGCTACTGACCGCACGTCTTCGACTGGATGCTGCGCCGCATGACTTGCTGGCCCTCGTGCGCGGCACGCTGCGCAAGCTTGGCCTAGAAAACCAAGCGTCCCAGTCCATTCAAAGCCTCTCTGGTGGACAGCGAAAGCGCGTCAACATTGCCACAGAATTGCTGAGACGACCGGCGGTGCTGTTCCTGGATGAGCCGACCTCAGGACTGGACGCGGAGAATCAAGAAAGCGTCAGTGAGACGCTGCAAAGCCTGCGCCTCACTGGTCAAACGGTGGTCTGCACTACGCATAGCTTGAGCAAGGCTTTTTTGTTCGACCGCATCGCGTTCATCCATGAGGGGCAGTTGCTCTTCCTGGGGACTTTGGATGAAGCGCGCGAACACTTTTTGGGCATTGAGGAAAGTTCTGCGCCTGATACCTCGAATGCGCATGGCTCCTTGGCTCGTTTAGAGCGAATCTACAAGCTCTTAAGCCAGCCAGGACATGGTGACCTCTGGCTGGAGAAATTTAGGCACTCGCGCTTCTATCCTTTATGTGAAGAAGCTTGCCCTCCACCGCGACGGGTTGTCGAGCAGCCTCTATTGAAGCCAAGGCCTGGCTTTTTGAAAAGTCTGCTGGTGCTTATCGAGACACAGGCGAGCATCCTTTTTTCAGACCGATGGAACTGGCAATCGATCCTGCTTCAGGCGCTGGGCATTGGCTTGCTCGCGGGCATTGTGGGCTTGCATGATGCGGAATTCCGTTTCTTCGCCTGTTTGATCGCCACGCTTTGGTTTGGCTGCAATAATGCGTCTCAGGCTGTGGTTCGAGATTTGCCGATCTTTCGCCGCGAAAGAATCGCGGGACTCGGGCTTCACGTTTATGGGCTGAGCAAGACGCTTTTCTTGTCTCTGCTGGCCTGGGTGCAGGTGCTGCTGCTACTCATCGCCCAAGCTTTGCCTGTGCTGGCGTTGGCTCAAGATGGTCATCCTGCGCATGCGATCCTGCCGGGCACGCTATCTGGCTTGGCAATGTTTGGGTCGGCGTTTCTGCTGACTGGCTTGGTCGGTGTGCAGCTCGGATTGGCGATCTCTGCCACCGCACGCACGGCCACGCAGGCGAGCCTTTGGGTGCCGCTGGCCTTAATCCCACAGATTCTTTTCAGCGG
>JBIKYV010000015.1:0-38227 GCA_044355075.1 Prosthecobacter sp. | reverse complement strand
TGCCGCTCCAAGCACGAGAGCTGAAATCTTAAGCCTAAACTGGTGAAAAACGAATGCAGAACTAGGGGCGTATGGATCGTTCATGGTGTGGCGGGGGGATGATTCCCCTCACCGCACCGCGCCCGACAGCATCGAGAGCGCAATTTAGCCTAGGAAATCAGTCGCAGGGTTTACCTGATTCTGGCCATTCGATCTTGAACCCATCCGCTAACGTTTAGGCAAAATCAGCGGCACCTTTTGCCACGATTCTGGTAACAGACGCTGGCATTGCTGGAAGTGGCGTGGGGTCATGCCCGTGAAACTGCGAAAGTGACGTGTGAAGGCGCTCTGATCCACGAAACCATAGTCATGAGCGATTTGCGCGAAGGTTTTGCGCGTGCGCAAGAGGTCATCCATGGCGGCATACACACGGGTGCTCAGGATGAACTGCTGGGCCGACATGCGGTAAGAGGCCTGAAAGAGCTCGTTCAATCGCCGGGGGCTAATGTCGACTGAGGCGGCTAGCTCTGTGATGCGCAGGCGGCTAGCGCAGTGCTGTCGGACGTGCTCCACGACCTGTTGCAAGGCGTGTGGCACACTTTCCTTTTGGGGCTCGGGCGGTGCGCAAGGCCAGGTAACGCCCATGATGCCAATGACTTCGTCGTTGACGTCCAGAAGTGGGAGCTTGGTGGTGCTGTGCCATGCCATGCGAGACGGGTCGTTGAAAAGCGCCTCGACATGATCCACCAGGGGCGTGCGGTGAAACATCACATTCCAATCGTCCTGACGCAGCCGTTTGGCGATATGCGGCGGATGAATGTCAAAGTCCGTGAGGCCAATGATTTCCTCTTCTGCATCAAAGCCTAGCTGACGAACCAGCGCATGGTTAGCTGCCATGAAGGCACCTTGGGCATCCTTCACAAAAAACTGCACATGCTCCATGGCATCGAACATCCGGCGAATCTCCCGCCCATGCCCCATCTCGATAAAGGTCTGCTGCCGCAGGCTCATCATCTCAGCGGAAATCGCTGAATGAGCGCTAACATCGTGCAAATCTTCGAAGCGCGGGGGCATGTTGGACAAAAAGTTGGCGCTTTAATGATATTTTCTTGATTATTTTCGATGTTTTTTTGATGAAATCGGCGAAGCCTCAGCGCCGCGTCTCATGCTGCGGAGCGAGCGAAATTGTTGCGGGGTCTGCCCGATCATCCGTCGGAAATGACGCGTGAAGGCACTCTGATCGGAAAAACCATGTTCCAAGGCCACTTCTCCAAGCGGCATGCGTGTGTTTAACAACGTCTGGACTGCCGCCTCGACTCGCGTGTGAATGATAAACTGCTGGATGGTCATTCGATAGACGCGCTGGAAGATCTCATTCAAGCGCTTGGGAGACAATCCTACCGCTCTGGCGAGTTCGTCCACTTTAAGCGGCTGGCTGTGTCTTTCTTTGATATCAAAGACCACTTTTTCCAGCACGATGGCCTCTTCATCGACCGTTCCCACGGGTGCCACGGCTGGGTAGCTAATGCCCATCAAGCCAATGACACGCCCCTCATCACCCATCATGGCCAGCTTTGTTGTGCACCCCCATTCCCAGCGATTTTGCTCATCATGAAAGAGCATCTCGACATGATTGATCATGGGGCAAAGGGTGCCCATGATGCGCAGGTCATCCTGACGGCAGACATGAGCGATCGTTGGTGGGTGAGCCTGCTCATCTGTCCACCCTACAATCTGGGCCTCTTGATCGAGTCCTAAACGCCGTAAGTTGTAGTTATTAGCTGCCAAAAAATGGCCTGAGACGCTTTTGATGAAAAAGCGATGGTTGGGCAAATGATTGAACAAAGCCCTGAGAGGTTCCTGGTCACCCGTACGAGCAAAAAAAGCCGCTTGTCGTTCGCGGGCAATTGCCGAAGAACCAGGAGCCATTGGCTGTCGTTTCATCAGATTTTTTCTTCGTGTCATTTAAGCAAAAAACAAGGCCGTTCTTGTCCGAAATCAGCAAACCAACCGAACACGATTAGGACTACCCCCTGCATCTCTCAGCCATCCTAAGTTGAGGCATACTTTCTTCATGACCATGGTGTTCATGCGCCTAAACGCGCAATCACCTCGTGGTGCAGGGAGTCGCTCTGACAAAGTTCGGATGCCAACCCAAGCGACCCGTCGAAAACTTGGTTACAAACATGCTGCAACATTGGCCAAACTGAGAAAGCATCTGAGTCTTCCACATGATCTCAGGACTGTTGGCCTAGATCACCTATCTGGATCTGGCAGACTCTAACAGGAAAGCGTTGATCCAGCCGTTTGATTCACACCTTGAATCCAATCGATACGGCCGACATCCTGCATCTGGACAGGCCTCTTGCTGCTTGTGGCTATTGGCGATGAAATCACTCTGGCATTAGCTCTCAGACCTCAGAAGGCGAGCTTCCTCATCGGCTTGGATTCAAGCTGGAAACAGAAGGCCGAGAATAAGATGGCATCTCGTGAAAGTGAATGTTTGGGAGAAAAAATTCAGCAAAGGTGTTCAATACAATTGGGAGCGGAAGAACTTTCGAGTCTGCTCCGCCGGCATAATCCATGGGCTCGATGCGCCCGTGATCTTGTACCAAGGCCCGGCTGGAGAATCCGCTTGTTCAAGGATTTTACCGGTAAACTTGATGGCCACTTTGGGGTTAATCACGAAGGGAGTGGCTGTCGGTGTAGGGATGCGAAAGCCCGAAGGGAGCTGCCGATAGGCCTGCACACCGCCCTCACCATAACAGGCAACCACGAGCGTGCCATTTTCAGCAAGGAGAGGGCCTCCGATATTGAGGTTGGCGATCTCGATCTGCCACCTGAGCGTCAGGTCTGGATTCAAGGAATAGAGTTGACCCGCTCCATCGCTGAGGAAGACAGCCCCACTGGCATCGACGACCATGCGTGAGACCAGATTCATGTTTGGGAAAACAGGCGAAGAGTGCATGATCTGCCCATCTCGCGAGCGAAGACGAAGAATGCGCTTATCCCGTGAGAAGCTGTAAATGGAGTCGTCAGGCCCGGCACCGAAGGTATTTAAAAACACATACGGAAGAGGGGATTGCCATTTGAAGCGGAAACCAGTGCCGGTGTCCTCAAAAGCATAGAGGTAGTCTAACTTGGGGTTATTGACCGAGACGGGAAGGCAAATTGTCCCTTCAGGTGAAATGAAAATGCTCGGATTGCCGGAGGCCACACCAAAACCTGCTGGGAAAAAGTCGCCTTGATAGAGGAAAGCTCCCGTTTCGATATCGAAAGCAGCTAAAACCGCGCGATTTCTTTTGTTATACCGCCCATAGAGCCGATTGCCGTAAATGGCTTCGCATGAATAGGACTCGTTGAAGTTTTGTGATTTCCAGACAGTACTGCCATTCTGATGATTGATGCGGTAGGATTTGAGTTGAAATGAAAAAATCAAATCCCCGTTAGAAGTATAGACAGGACTTTGATCGTAGCCCCCCTCCGCGAAACATGCCTCCTCTGAACGCCAAAGGATATTCCCGGTGGTCAAATCCAAGGCGTAAAGATAAGAGATACTGCTGGCATCCGACCCTCGCGTCGCATAGACCCTGCCATTATTGACTCCGATCGCATACGAGGTGTCGTCCGTAGTAGGAAGGTCGATGGGCAGTTGCTTCTGCCAAAGCAAGGCACCTGTTTGTAGGGACAATGCCTGAATCCAGCCACCATTTTGTCGGGAAGTTCGGTTGTTGAAATCCGTGGGATCGAACCGTGTGGTGATGACGATGCCTCCTTCGACCAAGGTACCGCTCCCAAAATGCGCAAAGCTGCCACCACTCCATAGCTGGGTCGGACTTGCGGTGGGCCCGATCTGATTACTCAGGCTATTTCTGAGTGAGTTTCCGCCATTACTAGTGCGCCAATTGGCATTTGACGTGAAGGTTGGATTGACGAGTTCAATGCCGATTGTGGGAGGTCCAGACGCTGCATTGTTCGGATCAGCGCCTCCCAAATACTCCTGGAGGTTGGTGAGTCCATCCCCATCGGGATCTTCACTAGCATCATTCACTCCCAGGCGAAGGTTCAAAGCAGTCTCCCAGGTATCGGGAAGACCGTCATTATCAGCATCAAGAGGCGCCACCACGTTGATGGTGATAAGTGCAGGCATGCTGTTTTCGATTCCATCCGTAGCGATAACTTGGAAGCTATCTTGGCCTCGGAACCCACGTTCTGAGGTGTAGGTAAATGCACCATCAATGCCATTGGGGGTTCCGGCGCGTCCGTGGAGAGGAGCTTGGGTGATGACAAAACGTAATTCCTGCCCATCGGGATCATTTGCCGAAAGCTCCAAGCTGGTGGGCACTGCCTCTTGGGCAGAAAAGATGGAGGAAACCACAGTCGGCGGCCTATTTTGCTGCAATCTCAAGCGGATGCTGCCGTGAGTGGTTAGATTATCGAGAGGATAATAAAAGCCATCGACTGCCATCGAATAAGTGGTGCCTGCGGTGGCATTGAAGTTCAGACGGCTCTTCCATTTGAACGCAGCATGCTCCGTATCGTCGTTTGAGGCGACTTCAGCCAAGGCACTTAGATTGGTGCCCTCGTAAACAGCAAGCACTGTGTCGAAATTACTATCTTGGGTATCCACCTGTACCCAGCCAGAGCGTGCCGCCGTCCACCGCCACCAGACGGATTTAGCTCCCCCATTTTTCGCATGCACAGGCTCCCCAGGCTCTCGTGTCGCAGCCACGTTACCGATGGCGGGAGAAGAGAACTGTTCTCCTGAGATGATGGTGGCGCTGGCAAAAGCATCGTTCTGAGCAGGCTCTAGATACGCAAAGGTCTTCGTTTGGAGGTAGCTAGTCTTGCCAGGCTTCACGACCGCGAATTGCAGAGGCAGAGTGCTCGTACCGCCATTACCACCTAGCTCTGCCGCAGTCGGCAGATTGATCGCTGCGGTGTAGATGCCATCCTCCGCTACGCGGTCCACATCGCCACCTTGATCAGAAAAAATGGTCTGGATGCCTAGAGCTGTGTTTGAAGCTGTCACGCTCGCGCCCGTGACGGCGTCCACATCCGACACAATGACCTCAAACCGCATCGTCGTGCCGCCGACTAACGGAATGGACTCGGGGATCACTTCCACCTCCAGCATACCGTCAGACACCAAGGTCAGCGCATGGTAGGCATTCACACGGCCACCCGTCACCACCTTACCCGCCAGCGCAGGAATGGGCACAGCTCCCAAGAGGAGGCGATTCTTGAGGCTGCGCATCGATAGCCCAGGGAAACGAGCAGCAACTAACGCTGCCACACCCGAGGCATGAGGTGTGGCCATGCTCGTACCCTTGAAACTAGCGTAGGATGTATCTGTGCTGGCCGTGCAGGAGTAAATCTCCACACCTGGCGCGCCTAAATGCACGGTCGTCGCGCCAAAATTAGAGAAGTTGGCCAAAGCATCCAAACGATTGATCGCGGCAATCGAGAGAATGTTGTCCACCTTGTAGGAGGCAGGGTAGCTGCCCGATTTATCATTGTCTGATCTGCTGTTCCCCGCAGCTGCGACAAAGAGAATTTCAGCTTCGGCCGCTTTGCGAATGACGCTGACCAGAGATTCACTGTAGCCAGTTCCGCCCCAACTGTTCGATAAGATTCGGGCACCTTGAGCTATGCCATATTCAACACACTCAAAGGCATCGGAGTTGTAGCCACTGCCGCTGGCGTCAAGAAACTTCAAGCCCATCAACCGCACCTGCCAAGCTACGCCCACATGGGATCCCCCACCGTTTGCCTGAGCACCGATCGTGCCAGAGCAGTGCGTGCCGTGATTGTTGTCATCCTGTGGATCACCGGAGCCAGTGATGGCATTGATGCCGAAGACGTCGTCCACATAACCGTTGCCATCGTCATCGTAGCCGTTGCTTGCTCGATCACTGCCTTGTGCGTTGACCCCAGTTTCGCCAAGATTGCGCCACATATTGGCCGAGAGATCCTGGTGTGTGTAACGGATTCCCGTATCCAAGACACCCACGATGACATTGCTGGAGCCAGTGGTGATGTCCCAAGCACGCACTGCGTCCACATCTGCTCCAGCTATACCGCCATTCTGGCCCTCATTTCTAAGCCCCCACAGCGTTTGGTTGGTAAATGCCTCATCGGCAGGCAGTAAATCAGTCGAGACCACATAGTCAGGCTCTACATACTCAAATTGACCAGAGCTGCGGAGCTCCTCAATCTTTTGCTGGAGTACACGGCCTCTCGCTATTGCGTCTTCACGGCCAAGGATCGGCATTTGATCAACACGACCAGCCGCCTCAAGGACCAACACACCTGCCTTGTTCAGTGGAGTGCGAAAGGGTTCATAGTGTATTTTGGCCAAAACACGTTCCGCTGGAACAAGCTGTGCTGAACGTGAAAACTTCGCCAATAAACGAGATGGGTGCGCTTTGGTTTCGCCAATCAACACATAGTGACGCCTGGAATCCACCGGCCTGCGCGGCCGCACACGCGTCGCCTGCAAACCACTCGGGGTGGAGACTAGGCCCAACATCGAAACCAAGGCAGGCGGACGACTTGCCGCCAACAAAGTCTTTTCATGCTTACCCGAAGCAGCAGACTTCACCTCAGCCTGATCGGCAGCGGGAAGAAAGCTATCGGAGCGTGTAGAACCTGACGCATCAGATTCGCCAAGCTGATCAACATCACGCTCCATAGAGTCAGACCAATGGCTCCAGTCTAGGCAAACCAGAGCCAGTAGTCCGATGATGAGAAGCAGGAAGAAAAACAATCGACGTGACATTCAAGACGCAGATGAGGGGATGACCGTAGTCATCCGATGCTCCACCAAAACCTGAGATTTGACATTCCAAAAAAGATTTGGAGAACGAATCTACAGAATGCCTAAAGTCGGCGCCCAGTCTTGATTTTTGGGGATAGTTTTTGGATGGAATCGGCGACGCATTCCAAAATAAACACAGAGCGTAGAGGCTGAAACCGCTAGCTTGATAAACCACAGCCAGTTAATCCTCAGGCTCCTGCTGGATAACTTTCGCGCTAGCTGGCAACGGTCCCTCGCGGATAGAGACGCCATTCGATGCCTTGTCGTTGCTAGGATTGAGCGCCATTTCGACAGCGGCTTCATTGACGATGTCGATGAAAAGATCAGAAAGTGCGTGAGGATCATCCGAAAGCACAGCCCCCAGATAACGCTCTGCCTGGCTCTCAGAGTTAATGATATCATTTAAATTCAGATTCACCCCGGATTGGGGGCCAGCTTTTAAGCCCTTCGCTTGCACTGCAAATTTAACGGCCTCAGCCAACCCCTTAAACTCATCTGGATTCTGCGACATTCTCTGCATGAGGTTCATCATCTTTCCTGAAAGCATCGGATCGAGTGCCAGTTCACGTTTCGTCTTACCTGGACGTTTCGCAGTGTACTCATCCACCAAAGAACGTGCATGGTTTAGACGCTCGGTGCTGGGACCAAAGAGAAGATCAAATATCTCCTTGTCGCTTAACTGTGAAACGCTGGATTCGCTAATCAGATTTGGAATGCTAGCCTTTGTGATTCTTGGTGGACCGACCGGGATGGGCTTAACTTCGTTTCGTTGCAGTAAGAAAGGTAGCGAGACGGCAGCAAGGGTCCCGGTGACAAGCAAAGCTTTGGTGGTGGCAGTCATGGTGAAAACTGTGGTGGCGACAATGGCTCCGCTTCCGAGGACGGCATGAACGCCGACTCCGCTGATAGCGATCTTGTTCAGTGATGCGGTTAGGGCTGCCGGAGCGGCATGTATTGGATCAGTGCCCAATATCAAAGCAAGACTCCCGACACCCATAACGCCCTTCTTTTTCAATCGCTGGCGCAGCTGATGCACGGCCTCATTCAGCTGACGAGAAACGGTGGACTGACTTACACCCATGCGTGCAGCGAGCTCATGCTGGGATCTGCCTTCGAGATAGCGTTCGATCAAAATAGCGCGCGCCGTTTCATGCAAATCCGCGAGAGATTCATCAAGGAACGGCTCAATCTCAGCCCAAGATTTCTCCTTGCTAGATTGAATCAGATCCGCAGCGGCTAGAGATTCATAGTTTTGTCGTCGTGCCTCAGATCGCACCATGTTTTGCGCCTTCTGCCACGCGACGTGGTGAAGCCAAGCACCGACTGATCGGATCGCTGCTCCGCTGTTACGAGCTAAAGCCAGAAACGTTTCTTGCGCCACATCCTGAGCTAACACTGCATCCCTAGTGACCCGCTCTGCGGTCGCATGAACCATACCTGCGTGAGCGCTGACCAAAGCCTGAAACGCCTCTCCATCACCATAGCGATGGTAGCGAGAAAGGAGGCGAAGATCAGATTCCATGAGATGAAAAGGACGGCCACACTCACGGCCCACCTATGATGCCACCGCTCCTTTTGAATTGATGCAAAAATTCATCGAAGGAGCTGAGATATCATCCGGCGAATGGGTCGTAGCATCACCTTCGGCACATCATCCTTGTGTCCATGGATAGACAAACATGTTGGATTTGAAGAGCCCCTCAGACCTTGGGTAGAGATCGTAGAAATCAGCTTTGCCAGCCAACCTAGGGGAGGCATGAAACCGAGCAGGGGTGAAGCGATGCATTGAACCACCCTTCCCCGTTCACACCCCAGATCTCGTGCTGCGCTGACCATGGAAGAAAAAGCCTCGGCCCAAAGTGGCCCCCGAAATCAATAACTGGACTACAAACGTAACACTCCAACATGAGGCTGGCTGCTGCCATCCTTCCCAAAAAACACCAGACAGATACACAAGGACCGCTGGAAAAACCGCCATCACCAAGGGTGCTATCGTGTGATCGCAGTGACGACAGAAACGCCGAATACTGATGAGTACGGCAAGTAAACCATGTCCCAGAAAGCGATGGTCAAATAGACGGTTCCCTCGATGGATTTGGAGAGTTTGAAGGGAAAGGCATCGGGGCCACCGAACATGTAAGCACCCAGCGCGAAGACCGTCTGTAGCGATGTCCAGCCACTAACCATCAATGCTATCATGCTACTAAGGACTAACTTAGTCGTTTGTTTTCGAGCAGATGATTTCATGACCTATCTTCAAGATTCATCATCGGCGCGATCTCAAGCGCGTCAAAAGCTTACCCAGGAGTGAACCCATGCATGCAGGAATCGCCATAAAGCCATACATTAGAATTTCGAGGCCGAGAAGGCTGTGCGTGTCGGGCCATAGAAATGCCTCAACACAAGCAATAACTGGAAGTAGCGAAACCGTGAGAATGCCAATCCAAGCCGAGTTAAGGCGCAGCTTAGTTCCTGCAAAAGCGCCCAGCCCCAAGAGAAGGCCAAGGGATTCCGGACGCATACCATCGATCATGTTTTTTCGCGCTCCAGCAAGGAGCCATGGAAGTCAGACAGCTAGAAATCCAGCGCCAAGCAAGCAAGCCTAGAGTTCCAGGATGAGGCAGGCTTCAAAAGCTTCATGGGCCTTTGCTCTCAAGTCTCTTCTCGATTTCGTCGCGCAGGGTGCCGAAAACTCGATTGGCCAGGAATCTAAAGAAGAGGTTGAAGCCGATGTAGCCAAGCACACCGACGCCAATGCCGCCCCAGCTATTTTGGCGACGCGCCTCAGCTTGGATCGCATCATCAATCTCAATGCTGCGTGGCATCAGGGCGAGCCAGAGAATCGCCGTGACGATCAAAGCAAGTACGTTGCTGACCCAGAAGACACGGTTGGAACAGATGTCATGCCAGTTGGCGTAGAGATAAGCTGGCACCCAGCAGCCCAAAACAAGAATGGCCGTCAGCATTCCCGTGAAACGCGTGAGCGGAGCTGTCGCCGCCCAGACGAGAAGCGCTGCAAGCATCAGGTAGAAGCCCACAAGAATCATGCGGGCTTGCCAGGAGCGTATGCCAGGGCTTTTCATGGGGATTCTCGTTATCAAAGAGTTCTTCAATGAATTTGGCAAGCATTCCCACATTGCATGCCACCAAATCAGAATCAAAACGGGGCAACACACGTAGCCATGAAGACGAGGCAATAGACATCGAGAGATCCATCAGGTTTCTCATGCCTACAGGAAGCACCAGCCCGAGATCTGAGCGATGGCTTGTTTAGCAGTCTCTGATCGAAGCGGAGCAATCAGGCGAGAAGGCAGATTCGGTGGCAGATGTTTTACTTTTGAGGGTGTCGATAACCGCAGCGGCAAGCGATTAATATGAGGGTGGAAGGGGGAGGAGGAGGGGATAGGAGACGAGGCTTGCTAAACTTTTTAAGCTGTGGAACGCCCGATTCCAAATTGAGGAACAGAAGGTAGATGAGCGATTGTGAAAAAGTTCTTGGAAGCACAATAGGATGTGTAAGTAATTATTCACAGGCACAATATGTAGTGCATCTCCATTGTCAGAGGCACAACTAACCTGAGTCTTTTTTATGCGCTACACCATCCAAAACCATCATTTTGAACTCAATGCACACCAGGCGGAGGTGGCCCTGGCTGCCAAACAAGTCATTGGAGGTCATGACACGGGTGACTTTGACCTGTTTCCCGTCAAGTATGCCTGGGCACTGGAGAAATATGGCACCATGATGGCCAATCACTGGGAGCCGGATGACATCCAGATGCAGAAGGATATAGAGCAGTGGCAGTCGAGCGAAGTCACGGAAACGGAGCGCTGGATCATTCGGATGGGCATTGGTTACTTTTCCGCCGCAGAGGGGATTGTGGGTGACAACATCCAGCATGTGGTGAGAGATCTAGTCACGGCACCAGAACTGAAAATGATGCTGGGCCGCCATGCCCACGAGGAGAATATCCACGCCGATTCTCTGCTCTACATGATCTCATCTCTGGGCATCAACCCGCATGAGTGCGAGGCGATGTTTGAGCAGATTCCGACGATTGTGAGAAAAAATGAATTTGTAACACGCCATTCTCGGGGTCTGAGACGGGGGCTGGATCTGACCCAGTTGGAAAATCAGCGACTGCTGGCGAAGAACGTGTTTGTGTTCGGCCAGTGCATGGAAGGAACACAGTTTTTTGGCTTATTTGCCATGATCCTGAGCCTGAAGCGTTATGGGAAATTCAATGGCATTGGCGAAATGTTTGAATACACGCTGCGGGATGAAACCAACCACATTGAGATTTTCAGGCGGTTATTCCTGGAACTGCTAGCGGAGAACCCCGCCATCGCCACACGTGCCTTCCAGGATGAACTGGTGACGACGATGCAAGAGGCGGTGGCGATGGAAAAGGAGTTTATCCGCGACTGCCTACCTTCAGGTGCTGTGGGGCTGCGGAGGGAGGATGCCGAACTCTACATCGACTTCATCGCCG
Source organism: Prosthecobacter sp. (assembly GCA_044355075.1). Classification (GTDB taxonomy): domain Bacteria; phylum Verrucomicrobiota; class Verrucomicrobiia; order Verrucomicrobiales; family Verrucomicrobiaceae; genus Prosthecobacter. The sequence continues at coordinate 26,935 of JBIKYV010000015.1, read as the reverse complement.
ACTGTCGGCTGAAGGGCTGCGGACTACCGGTATTAAATCCAGGGCTGGCTGATCCCCTGCCCTGGCTGGATGAATCCATCCGATTGCTGAAGGAGAAGAACTTTTTTGAGACTCGCATCACTTCTTATCAAAAGGTCGCCAGCTTTATATCCGAGCTTTTCAAGCCGGAGAAGGAAGGCGTGCTGCCAGAAAACTCGCTGCGCGACCTACGGGTCAGTGTGTGGCAGGCAGCAAACAGGGACGCCCGCAGCCCAGAGAGAGCCGCCACTGAACTCAAGACATGCGATGATGCTACCCAAATGGCGGGCAATGCATTTTCGGGGGCCGTGATCGAACAGGCGACTCCGCTCAAAGGCCAAGAGATCACCTACCAGATTGGCAAACACGTTTTTCGCTTAGATCGTAGTAAGGCAGAGGCTGCGTATGCAGCGAAGCGAGTGATCAATGGCCGTGAGAGCTTGACCTTCAACCTCCTACCGCTGCGCTACGAATGGGCCTACGATTTCTACAAGAAAATGAAGCAAGCGCATTGGGGCCCCCTGAGCGCTGATATCCAGATGAACCTCGATGCGGAACAGTGGCATTCGGGCACGCTGAGCACGGAGGAAAAGGGGATGGTGGCACTCAGCTTGGGATGGCTAGCCAGCCTGCCACGACTGCCTGGGGCCGCACTTCAGCACAGTATCCGTATGCATGTGACCGCGCCAGAATTGAAGCTTGTGCTGGGACGCGAACCCCAGGATGCAAACACAAGGCTGGAAGCATTGCTCTTCGCTGCCCAGGTTTTTGAATTGGACCTACACGACTGTGAGGCGCACTTCAAAAAGGTGGCGAAACTGAGCGAACGTCATGAATGGTTGCGTCCACATGAGCAGGCATTCATGGAGTGCCAGGATGTCATGAGCGATGCCGCTCAAAAGACCTTCGGGCGTGCGGTGTTTTTGGCCGGTTCCTGCCTGAAGGGATTAGCTTTTGCCTCCCTGCATTGGATCATGGCTGATCTGGCAGCGCAGGGCAAATGCCCGGGGTTGGGCCGCATGATGTCGAAAATCTGCGCCGACGAGGCCAGCTATCTGGATGTTTTCGAGCATCTGCTGTCTGAAGCAAGGAAGGAGAATCCAGTGTTAAGCACCCAACTTTTCCGAGATGAACTGCTTGTTTTGATGAACCCGTTGCTGGAGCTGGAGAAAGCTTTTCTACGCCAACTGAAGTTGGAAACCAAGATGAGCGAAACCCTGTTCTGTGAGCTCGATGAACAGTTGGGCAAGCTTTCCAATAAGCTGCACACGCGGCTATGGCAGCTCAATCCAGGGCGGGATGTGATTACCCTTTGTGCTGACGATAAACTTTAATTCCCTAAACTCGATGAAAACTGAACTAACCTCCCCTTCCCCACTTGCGTCTGAAACAACACCTCCCGTGGAAATCACCCCCGCTCCGGGCAATCCCCACGTTATGGATGACAGCGAACTTGATGCTGAACCTCTGCTAAATCGCCAAGAAAATGCGATACAGATCATCACCTGCGAACGTGGCTGTGAGTAAAAACACCCGCTAGTCTGAAATGTTTGATCAAGGCAAACGCACGCAGGACTCACCATCCTGGCGTTGGGGAGATACGTGTTTGGGTATGCGTTGCTGCTAAGAAATGGCTTTGACCTTCATCCATTCCCAATCGGCGTGGGTGAGGAATTCTGCGCTTCATGACCGAGGTTACATGAGCCGTGTGATAGGCATCGTCCCATTTCCTAATCATGGCTACAAGCTAAGCAGGTTCAGATGTCATCATCCAAGACCTGATATGATTCGATCAAAATTCTTAACCCCAAAGTTCGTTAAACATGAGCTGCTTCTCACTAGCGCTCAATGTCGACTGAAGGACGGCATTCCAAGCAGCATTGATGTCCTGCCGCGCCCAACTTTGAGCCATCGCTAAAGCTAGCCTTTGTTTTTGAGGGATATCAGGAAGCTGACAGAGCAGTTGTAGCGCTTTCGCAGGTTCTTGCGACAGACCTTGTTGGATGAAGTCCAGAATCTGCTCTTGCGAATAAGATATGATCATTTTCACACGAGAATTCCTTTCACGACCTTGCTGGGCTCCACGCCAGTGAGCCGGAAGTCGAGGCCTTGGTGGCGGTAGGTGAAGCGTTCGTGCTGGATGCCACAGAGGTGAAGCAGGGTGGCTTGTAGATCGTGGACATGCACGGGATTTTCGGCAGCATGGTAGGCGAAGTCGTCGCTACTGCCGTAGATGCAGCCCTTTTTCACGCCACCACCGGCGAGCCACATGGTGAAGGCACGCGGATGGTGGTCGCGGCCATGGGCTTTGGGGTTGTTGATGTCACCCTGCACGAAGGGCGTGCGGCCAAACTCGCCACCCCAGATAACGAGCGTATCATCGAGCAGGCCGCGCATCTTGAGGTCCTTTACGAGAGCGGCGCTGGGTTGATCAGTGTCCTTACACTGGATGGGGAGCTGCGTGGGCAGATTGCCATGCTGATCCCATCCAGCATGCATGAGCTGCACATAACGTACACCACGCTCGGCGAGGCGGCGTGCCATGAGACAGTTGTAGGCGTAGCTACCCTTGCGCTTCACATCAGGGCCGTAGAGATCGAGTACGCTTTGTGGTTCATCACTCAAATCCGTGAGTTCAGGCACGCTGGCCTGCATTTTGAAAGCCATCTCATACTGCGCGATACGCGTGGTGATCTCGGGATCGCCGAGACGCCCGTGCGTTTGCTGATTCAGCTCGGCGAGACCATCAAGCATGACACGCCTCAGATCACGATTCATGCCATTGGGATTGCTGAGAAAAAGTACCGGATCACCCGCGCCACGAAAGGGCACGCCTTGATACTTCCCAGGCAAGAACCCCGCACCCCAGTAGTAATCATAGAAGAACTGACCGCAGGACGCTTCCTGATCGCGTGAAGTCATGACGACAAATGAGGGCAGATTGTCCGAACTGGCCCCCAGACCATAGCTGAGCCAGGCCCCGAGACTGGGGCGCCCCGGCAGGTTGTGCCCCGTGAGCAGGTGCGTCACCGCAGGCGCATGATTGATCTGTTCGCCATGCATGGAGCGGATGAAAGTGCAGTCATCGACAATACTAGCCGTGTGCGGCAGTAAATCACTGATCCACATGCCGCACTGCCCGCGCTCGCGACCTCCCCAGGCCGCTGGCAGACAGGGCTTGCTCTTTTGATTCGCCGTCATCGTGGTGAGGCGCAGTCCGCCAAGCACGCTTTCGGGGATGTCCTGGTTGCGACGCTTCCGCAACTCTGGTTTGTCATCAAACAAGTCTACATGCGACGGACCACCCGTCTGCATCATGTAGATTACACGTTTCGCCTTCGGGGCAAAATGCGGCAGCGTGGGCAATCCCGTCTCACCCGCCATCAGCGACTGCAACGCCGGTGCACCTAGCGTGAGGGCTGTGGTGCCGAGAAAACGACGACGAGTCAGATCAAGCGCATGTTGTTGAAGCAGGTTCATGTTCGCCAGAAGTTACGCCATCGGAGAGATGCCTTCGCTTACGAGTGTTCGTAAAGGGGGCTTCCGCGACACTACTCATGCCCCCGATCCATCGGCGATGTGGATGACTCATCACTCAAGGACTTTAGCTTTTTAGTCGATGGTCAGCAGCTAAGCCGCGATGTCGGCGAGTTGTTGGTCCATGAAGCTTGAGCGCGACCAACGCAGCGAATCACACAGGTAGATTGAAATCAAAGACTACCACACGCTCCAGACACGGCACGACGAAAGCCTTGACCTCCTCATGAACCGGGTGCGGCAGGTACTCATCTCGCGCCTGTGGACTGGCGAAGGTCATGATGAAGCCATGCGTGTAGCCATCATTCAGGCCTTCGGCCGAGTCATACGGACCAAAATGAAAATCTAGCAGGCCCGGAATGCGCCCCACCATGCTCGCCATAACCTGAAAGCATTCTGCAATCTTGGATTCGGTGATGTTCGCCTTGAATTGAAAGCAGCCGTAATGTTTGACCTGTGGCATGATGATGAAAATGGGTATGTGATAACCACTACGCACGCAAAAGGCCGGTTCCACTATGCCTCAACCCACTAAAGCCTGCCCGAAACACACGTTTGCATGACTGCCATCCATGCATCGTCAACTACGCCAGATATCGTTTCAGGGTTTACTTGGCAGATGAACCGCTTTCCGTTGGTGCGTTAGACGCAGAACGCGGTGATTGCGGGAGTCAGCGATGTAAAGATCGCCAGTACGAGGGTGGCTGACGATACCATGGGGTTCACCCAGCAATGCGTGGATGGCAGGTCCAGGCATTCCTTCAGTTCCTTTAGCTCCATTGCCTGCCAGGGTGATAAGCTTGCGCTCGCTGACGATGAACTTACGGATACGATGATTCGCGGCGTCCGCGATGAGGATATTGTCATCACAGTCTACCCAAAGATGCTTCACCCCTGCCAAAGGAGGCATGGCAGTGGTATCTTCCAGAATCTGCACACGGCCATCAGGGCTCCTCATGCGCAGGCCATGACGTGTCGGTATGAAAAAGTTTCCTTTGGAATCCACAGCATGAGCACGACTGCCTGGGATACCGCTCACGGTGTGAATGAGTCCGGTGGTCAAATCCACCACACGAATACCGCTTTTGCCATCGCCACTGATGCTGAGCTGTGTGTTGTCACGATTAAAGGCGATGCAGGCGATCCAACCCAGTCCTGCCGCCACAGCAGGCCCACCGTCGCCCGAGATCTCTTTGTTGCCATTGCCGGCAATGGTGGTGACGATGCCAGTCTTGGCATCCATGCGGCGGACGCGGTAGTGAAAGGTGTCGGCGATGTAGAGGTTGCCCGCACTGTCAGCGATGATGTTGTGAGGGGCTTTAAAGGAAGCGTCTCGGGCTAACGCATTGTCTCCAATGGGCGCATCGCTTGGCTTGGCCTTGGAGATGATGCTCAAAAGGCCTGTTTTCGCATCCACGCGCAAAATGCGATGCGTCTCCTCGCAAATGAAGAGATTGTCCTGAGAATCAAAGGCGAGGCCAAAAGGCTGGCTGATTTTGCATTCATGAGCGGGCTTGTTTTCCACGGCACGACCACCACCGGCAATGATCTCGACGACGGGCTGTGCCGAGCTTTGCTGGGCGATTTTGCCGAAGATCGACCGAAGCTGCTGGGTGCTACCTAGCGCAAGCACGGTCTCGAACTCAAAGGTCATGTTCGGCTGGAGTGCCCAGGTCTGCAAAGGGGCGAGATAGGAGCAATTGCCCACACCACTGTCACTGACGCGATAGGAGGTGACCATGTCGGTATGCGGAAAGTAAATTCCGATGCCCTGATCACGATCATTTACCCACGCCGCCCAGCGCTCACTGGCATGGAAGATGTTTCCGGGAGTCCCCGGCGGCCCGGGCTGCCTACGGGTAAGCGGTGCATTGCTCCAAGCGGTCTGACTGGCGTCGCAATACACGAGCGTATGCCATTGCGGGTTCACGAACACGGCGGGCAATTCCTGATGCTTGCGGGTCTGATGCGGACTCGCACCCGTGAAGGTCATACGATAGCGGAGATGCGCCAGACCGCCTTCCACGCGGTGCCACTGCTCCATGAGCAAGTCATCGACATCCTCACCATTAGCCCACTGGCGCGGCCTGGTTTTCACATACAAGCTATTCGTGTCCACCTTGGTCTCCAGAATAGTCGCCGGTTTACCCTTCCAGCTTCCCCCTTGCACGGGGTTGTAGCACCAGGTTTTGCCATTCCAGTCCGAACCATCTTTGTCGCCATAAAAGGACTGCTGAATGTAGCGACCATGGTCGAAAGCATTTAGCAGATTTTCACTTGAGCGAGCATGGGAGAACCAGCCGATGCTACCGCCTGCATCCATGTTCATGCCAAGACGGATGTGCCCATTGTCCAGATAAATCCAGTGTTCAGCACCCAGTAGGGCTGTGGCGCTGAGGTTGAGTAGAAGGAGTAGGTTGTAGATCATGAGCGGCATATTTAAATCCTCCAGCCCTCGCGCGGAGCTGGGCCATTCATCAGCGCAGTGGCTTCTTCATCACCAAGGATACGGCGAGTCGTGGGGTCGATGTTCAGCGCCCGATTCAAATGCAGGGCGATATTGCCGTAGTGCATCGCTTCAGTAAGCCGGCCACCGTAAGCAAAGCTTGAGCGGCATTTCTCCTGACCTTTGATGGCAAGAAGCCAATTATCCCAATGATTGGAGCGCTTGAGATTCACTTTAGGGAGAGATTCGGCCATCTCGCGCATCTTCAATTCGGGAATCACGCGGGGAGTTCCGGCATGGGTGCCCATAAGCACCGTAGCCCTCGTGCCGCGAATGAGCGTACCTCCTTCCGGAAACTTGCGCTCTGCCTCGAGTTCAGGCGGATGTGGCATGGTGTGATTATCACCATGGTACCAGTGCAGCTTGAACACCCCACGCGTGAACGTAGCCGGGAAGGTGAAAGTCACGCGCACAGTCTTAGGAAAAGAGAGTTTGCTTGGACCGGAGGACTCGATCTCCACCCGGCTGGGACAGTCCAGCCCCCACACATGATAGGGTGCATCCATGTTGTGACAGGCCCAATCACCGAGTGTACCGCATCCAAACTCAAACCACCCCCGCCAAGCACCAGGCAGATACTTCGGGCTATAGGGCACCCTCGCCGCCGGACCAAGCCACTGATCCCAGTCCAATCCAGCAGGAACAGGGGCAGCTGGCGGACGCTCATCAGGCACACTCCACTTCGGCCCAGCCCAGGCAAAGGCCTCACTCACATCGCCCAGAATGCCATTTTTCGCCCATTCATCGAGCATCAAGATACCTCCGCCCGAATGCCCTTGATTGCCCATTTGGCAGGCAAGCCCAGTCTGCTTTTCCAACGCCAGGAGGTCACGCGCTTCAGCGATGGAATGAGTGAGCGGCTTCTCCACATAAACAGGCTTTCCAGCCAGCATGCATGTCTTGGCATTGAAGTGGTGCGTGTGATCGGGTGTGGAGATGATCACGCCATCCAACTCCTTGCCATGGCGGTCCAGCATCTTGCGAAAGTCAGAGTAAAACGGCACCTCCGGCCTAGCCTGCCGCGATTGTGTGGCGCGACTTTCATCCACATCGGCAAACGCGGCATGATTGACCATTGGATTCTCCAGTAGGCTCTGCACAGCATGCCAGCCCTTTCCACCAGCACCGACAAAGCCAACATTCAGCTTCTCATTGGCTCCAAACACGGAGCGTGGCAGGATTTGAATGCCAGCAAATACAGCAGCAGACTGGGTGAGAAAATGGCGGCGATGGGTCATGAAATACTTCCTACAGCTATGGCAACGACTTGCTTGCCTCAATGTCTTGAAAAAGAGTCATCAAGACTATTGTGCAATCTTCGATGACTGCCAGTAATCCGCAAACCATCTCGTTTGCATCCCCTCCGCGGATGCTCGACACACTTATCGCTGGAAAACGCCTGGGATTGCCCATGGTGGACTACATCGCGGGCAACAGGCAGTTCAATGCTGTACCAATGACCTGGCACAATCATCAAGGGCACGAGATCCTTATGATGCTCCAAGGAGCCAATACCTACGGATTCCACAACAAACGCCAGGTGGAACTCACAGGCGGACACTTCATGGTCATCCCCGCAGGCACGCTTCATCGTGGCATGCAGGATGTGCGCACGCCATCCATTCTATGCGCCATGGTGGTCCACGAGCATCTTAGCCACTCACGAGGCGGCCCCTTTACCCCCAATGAAGCCCGCTGGCTGCTCACACGACTGAGCGAGCGACAACCCATGGCGCTACCCATGCCTGCTGCCATGCTCAGACAAGCACACATGCTGCATCGATCCATCATTCAGCACGGTTCAGCGACCATCAGTCTTGAAACCAAGACCCGACTCCGCTTGCAAACTGCCATGCTCATGCTCGAAGCCGCTTCCCAGGCTAGCCGCTCGACTGCCCGCAATGGGCAAGAGATGAGCCAGCGAATCATCACTCATCTTGAAAAACACTACGCCCAACCCGTCCAGATCAACGACCTTACCGAATTGTCCGGTTGCAGCCGCGCCAAGCTGTTTGCCGTCTTTAAAGACGCCACAGGCATGAGTCCCAATGACTGGCTGCTCCGTCACCGTATTCAGCGCGCCTCAAAACTGCTCGTTGCCACAGATCGAAAACTCGAAGACATCGCGAATGCAGTCGGCATCACCTCCAGCCCCTACTTCTGCCGACTCTTCCGCAAATACATGAGCAGCACTCCGGGTGAGTATCGCCAGAAAAACCGCTGCTCTCAGTCGGAGTTCATCCGAAGATAAAACTGACTCGCATGAACTCCATTTTCCTCAAGCATTCAGCGTCTCGTCGAGATTCAAGATCATCAGGCAAACTGTAATCCACGCGGCATGTTCGGCGGCAGGGAGCAGACCGAGGCGTTTAGACTCGCCAGTGGTAATGAGTTGCTCAGCATCATTCGGCTTCATTTGATAGTGCTGGCGAGCTTTGGCGAGCGTTTGCTTCAGCGTGGTTAGTCCGCTTGCATCGAGGTGACGACCGGTAGCGCTGCGGTAGGCATTTTGCAGCCTTTTGGATTCATCAGCGATGTAGGCAAGCTTTTCGGCCCACATGCGGGCGGCCTCCACGTAGGTCACATCGTTCAGTGTAGTCAGCGCGTGCAGCGGCGTGCTCGTGCGCTGCGGCTTCACAGCACAGGTTTGACGCGATGGCACATCGAAGAAACTAGCAGGCCCCACGCTACGTCGCCAAAAAGTATAGAGGCTACGTCGATACAAATCCTCTCCAGTGCCCTGGAAGTAGCGATTTTTACCAAAGCTCATCTCCTCCCAAATGCCTGGTGGTTGATAAGGCATGACTGCGGGGCCACCGCGTTTCTCCACAAGCAGACCCGACAAAGCGAGCGCCTGATCGCGCAGAAAACGTGAATCGAGCCGATGACGCGGCCCGCGTGCCAGCAGCAGATTCTCAGGGTCCTTCACGAGCAGCGCAGGGGTCACAACGGCGCTTTGACGATAAGTCTTCGAGGTGACGATGAGCTTGATGAGGTGCTGCACATCCCAACCGCTCTCGCGAAACTCCACGGCGAGCCAGTCGAGCAACTCGGGATGCGAAGGAAGCGCACCTTGCAGTCCAAAGTCATCCGGGGTCTTCACCAGGCCACGACCGAAAAACATCTGCCACAGGCGATTCACGGTGACGCGACTCATCAGCGGATGTTCAGGCGATACCAGCCACTTCGCGAGCGCCAGCCGATCCGCCTTCGGGCCTGCGTGCAGCTTGGGTAAAAAGGATGGCACAGCGGGCTCCACCTTGTCTCCGGGCATCTCGTAGTTGCCGCGATTCAAGACGTGTGTCTCGCGCTTCTTCTCATCACGCATAATCATGACGTGTGGGATCTGCTGCTGAATCTTTTCCTCCTCGGTTCTTAGTCCATCAATGACCTTCATGGCGGAAGACCACCGCTCATCACCGCGCAGGAAAAGCTCCACCAGCGCCCGTTCGGTCTTGTTGGTTATCTTAGCGTAGTTCAGAGCCTCAAGCTTGATCGAGTTCGCAATGCGCCGCAGACCGTCCTCCTCGATACGTTTGAGCAGCATCTCAGGATTGGCACGCACTTCCTGCACCCATGTTTCAAAAGGCACCTTGAACTCCGCGCTCCGCCTCATCAGCTTCTGCTCAGCACTATCTCGATTCGTTTGCACAGCCTTCATCTGTGCCTCCTGCTCCGGCGTAGCGAGCATAAGATAAGGAGACTCCAACGCGTAGAGGCTGTCATACATGTTGCTATAACTTTTTTTGCCAAAACGCTTATCCACACCGCCAGTCTCCGCGAGCTGGTTAAACAGCGCGAACATCGAATAGTAATCCTTTTGGGTCAGCGGATCGAACTTGTGATCGTGGCACTGCGCACACCCCATCGTCAGCCCTAACCACACAGTGCTCGTGGTCTCCACACGATCAAAAACGGTCTTCGTACGGTTCTCTTCGGCGATAGTTCCGCCTTCGGCATTCAGCATGTGATTGCGATTAAATGCAGTCGCCACAAGCTGATCCTGCGTGGGCTTTTCCAACATATCCCCAGCGATTTGCTCAATGGTAAAGCGGTCGAAGCGCATGTTGCCATTGAAGGCCCGCACCACCCAATCACGCCAAGGCCAATTCATGCGAATCGAGTCCATCTGGTAGCCGTTTGTGTCCGCGTAACGCGCCACATCGAGCCAATCCATCGCCATCCGCTCGCCGTAACGCGGCGATTGCAGGAGACGGTCCACTGCGGCGTTGAGTGCGCGATCCAAGTCCTTCGCAGCATCTTTTCCAAAAGCATCCAGCTCTTCGATGGTTGGCGGCATGCCGGCAAGATCAAGCGTAAGACGACGCAACAACACTCCTGGCTCGCTCGGCTCTGAAAAAGCCAGCCTCGCTACCTTCAGCCGCTGACCGATGAAGTGATCAATCGCTGAAAGGTTCGCAGGCACTGCCGCTTTGGCTGGCGGCACAAAGGCCCAATGCGCCTCATACTTCGCCCCTTGCTCGATCCAGCGTTTGATAATGTCCTTCTGCTCGGTGCTAAAGGGCTTCTTGTGCGCCTTCGGGGGCGGCATCACCTCATCTTCATCCTCACTGATGATGCGTGCCCACAGTTCGGACTTGGCGGGATCACCCGGCACGATGGCCCGCATGCCATCGTTATCCGCCAACGCCGACTCCCGCACATCAAGCCGCAAACCGGCAGCGCGATGTTTTTCATCAAAGCCATGACACGAATAACAATAGTCCGAAAGCAGAGGCCGAATGTCGCGATTGAACGACACCTCTCCCGCTAAAGTCGCGAGCGGAACGAGAACCAGCAAAAGGGAAACACAATTCATTGATGCTCGATATTACCGCACTCATCAGGCCTTCGCAGTTACGAGGGTTCGTAAGATCACATCTACTCCACCAATGGCTCCACCACTGCTTTTGATACGGCAGCTGCAGATCCGTTGACATGGATTCTGCCGAAGATACTGCGCATGATATAGTGTCGGCGGCGCGCGAGTGGCTTGAATGAAAGCCTTGATGGATTACTCGCTAGCGGGAGTGATTTTTAGGTTCGCAAAGTGTCCACCGAGGAAGGGACCGCTTAGTAGAGCCACGCCTTTACCTTGGCGATTCGCCAGCTTTTTCACTTTCATCGTTGGTTCAGCGGCACGATCAAGCCAGACCGTCACATCTTCACCGAAGATAGCTATTTTGACATGGAACCACCGCGTTGGATCTGGCGCGGGAGATGCCTTGCCTTCATACTGCGCAGGTTTCTGCTTCCTCAGTTTGTTCCAGGGCCATTCTGGAACAGAGACATATTGCACGGATTGAGGTGATTTTGCTTCGTCTGAAAAAAATCCGGTGCGGAAATACACGGCTTCATAGTCGTTCGCACCGGCAACATGCCAAGCTATGCCAATGAAGTTTTTCATCGGCTCATTTCCTCCGAGCAGATCAAACTCGATCTCGCCGTTCATCATTTCTAGCCTGGGCACTTGCAGAAGTGAATCCATCATCTTGCTGGCGACGATATGAAGGGCTGGTTTACCAGCGACCTCCTCTTTCCAGGTGATGTTTAAGGGGGATAGTCTAGACCAGCTATCCCCTTCAGCGGCAGACTTGAGATCGGGTATGACAGGCTCTAAGGCAGAAGCTGAAAGCGTGAGAAATGTGATGGCGATGTTAGAGATGAATGATTTCATGAGTTAAATGTCGGAGTCTGTTGGATTTTCAGAAGGGATTCCACTTCGGTTGTTTATGGAGCAGGTGTGACCTTGAGGTTAGCAAAGGCACCGCCAGGCCATGTCCACAGGCCAATGCTGCCATTCTCTCTACCGCTGAGGGATTTCTCCACTGTCAGGCATGGCTCGGCTGCGCCGTTGAAATAGGCACTGATCTTTGGGCCAGCGATGACGAGACGTACATGAAACCAGGCTTTGCCATCATTGGGTGGGTTGGTCAGATTCTTCTCATACTTCATGGGGAATTGCTCCCGCAGCGGCTTCCAGCCAAACTTCGGCTCTGAGGAATACTGCACCTCGCCATCAAGATCGCCCGGCTTTTTGGGTTTGCCAAACTTCATCGGGCGAAAATAGACGAGGTCATAGTCGCGCTCGTTTTGCACGCGGAGGGCGAGGCCCAGGAAGGTGTAGTTGGTTGGGGCACCCAAGATGTCACACTCGATTTCGCCATCTTGGAATTTCAAATCGGTGAGTCTCGCCAGTCCCCCGCCCTTGGTCTGACCCTCGCTAATGATCTTGATTGCCACTTTGCCTTCAGACTCAAAAGGGACGGCTTTGAAACCAGGCGTGAGGGTCCAGCCGTCCGCATTCGTTAGTTTCTGCAAGTCTAGAGTGCTGGCATCTGCAAAGCTCGTGGAGAGGCTGGCGGCGAAGAGTAGAGTAATGATGATTTTCATGGCGTTGGCCTTGAGGGCATTGGGGTGGGTAAAGTGACTGCGGCTTTAGCGGCGTGATTTGGAAAGGTCGGCTTAAGCCAAAGCTACTCTTTCAGTCATCCTGCGATGTGACTTTGGGTTGCTTAGGTGAAGGTTGAATGGTGACCCCATCACTTGTAGTGCGTCCGTCTGGATTGATGGCGAACTCGAAGCTGGCTCCGTCCATGCGGTTGAGGATGATCTCCTCGGCATACTGACGATCATTAGCCAAGGCCGCCTCGATCACAGCACGGCCAAAAGCAGTATCGATCCGTTCATCGCTCACGGTGATCGTGCCGTGCGGGATACCAGTGACAGCTCTCAAGTCATCCAACTTCTCTTGAATCTTCTTCTGAGTCTCAGGATGAGATAGTAAGATGCCAAAACGCGTGCTGATGGCTTTGATCTCTTCATTATCCACAAGCTCTTCCAACGTCTTACCTCCGAGACGGCGGATGAGGTCATCTGCCTTCGACTTTACTGCATCACTCACGGGTAGAAGACGATAGCGTTTTGGCGTGGCAGCACTCCAACTCGCAGCTGATGCTTGGGCAGTTGATTTTACTGCGGGCTTAGACTTCGGTATCGGTGGCTCAGGATTTTCAGCGATGGGTTTGGGCACCTGCTTGGGTGCTTCGCGAAGCACGAATGGCACATTGACCATGATGGTAAGGAGAGTGGCGGAGCCCAGGATTTTCGTCGCAGTGCTCATGCTAGTGAAACAGGTGCTAAAAGTGGCTGTAGTTGTGGTTTTGCCTACACCGATGCCGCTAGCGCCGATCTTCCAAAGTGAGGCGGTGAGGGCAGCAGGTACAGCTTGGGCTGTGTGCGCCATCAGCAGACCTGCAAGCGCAGTGCCGCAGACGATACCGCGCTTTCTAAGGCGGCTGCGGATCTCCGCCACGCCGCTCTCGATCTGGCGGGAGATGGTGGACTGACTCAAGCCATACCGCGTGGCGAGTTCTGCCTGCGTGCGCTGCTCCAGGAAGTGCTCAATGAGCAGGGCTCGGAGCTCGTTCGGTAGCTCTGCGAGCACTTCATCCAGCACGGGCTCAATGTCCGTCCACGTCGCATCCGGCGGCTCGTGCCAATGCTCAGCTGCGAGTTCGTAGCGCTGGCGCGTGGTCTCGCGCCGCACTGCATCACAGGCACGCTGAAAGGATACATGATGCAGCCACGCCGCAACAGAACCGATAGTTTGATGCCCCGACTTCGCCAGTGATAGAAATGCATCCTGTGCCACTTCCTCGGCCAACATCGCATCCCTCGTCACTCGCTGAGCAGTGGCATAGACCATGCCCGAATGCGCCCGCACAATCTCAGCAAACGCTGTGGCATCTCCGTGTAGGCGGTAACTTTGCAAGAGGCACGTATCGGCGGACATGAGTAAGTATTTCAAAAATCATGCCGCATGAAGTGGCAGGTTTATGCAATATTTTTTCACAGGAGGGGCTGGAGACTTAAGAAAGGCTGCATGGTATATCCCATATCTCCGTTGCCTTTTGTCCAGACATCGTGCCATTTTACGAACTTCTCCGCCACCGCTTTTGAAACGGCGGACTTTGCGTAGTTGATGTGGAGCTAGCGATAGATAATGCGCGTCATGCAATTGGCTGTGTGCGGATTGAGGCCCCAGGCCTCGGCGATCTGCTTGCTCGGAATGCAAGCGACCATGCCATTGAGCACAGACTGCCCGTGTGCATCAAGGCTATAGCCTTGCGAGCTGGAGCTAACTTGGCAAATATCGCTAGCCCACGCGTGGCGATACGTTGGCTCATCGGTGAGCAGCCCGCGATGGATTGATCAATGGTGAGGATGACCTGCTCCAACGGTTCTTATTTGAAAAAGTAGCCCGAGGCTCACGCGCATATAGCGTGGAAAAGAAAGGCCCCCTTGCAGGCTAGCTCTGGAAGTTGCGCATAGTCGCTGTTTCATGCTTCAGCGAATCCAGATGCCCTTGCCTATCCCGCCTTTCGGGATGGTCTTGGGGTAGTCGGGGTTGGTTTTTTGCTCAATGACCTTCACGAGTTGTTCGACGGGCAGATCGCTCGACGAGTCACGAAAACGAACGCCGGTGACACTGACGTTGCGCACGGTGCAATCAAGGTCTGGAGAGAAGATTTCGGTCCATTTCATGGGATCCTCAGGCTTGCCATGTTGATAGGTCATGGACTTCGGGCCAATGGCCAGCAAGTGCCAATCTGGACTGATGGAATGATTCAAATGGACGTTGTGAATGGAGAGTCCGTCGGCATTGGCGTGGAGTTCGATCTGACCGGGGCGGTTGAAGGTGAGGTCTTCGAAACGAAGATTTTTTACCGTGCCGACTCCGATGCTGAAGTCCTTGTTGCGGCCAAGCTCAAGGTTCGGCTGATCGTAGATTTTAAAATGTCGGATATCGGTGATGCGGCGCAGGGTGATATCGCGAATCTGACAATCAAGCGTGGTACCATCCTCGAATCGTTTCACTCCGGCTAACAACCGGATGGCGTTGTTGCCTTCGTGATCATTGCCATGCCAGCCGACGATGTCTTCGACGACGATGTGCTCGATGGGGCCGTAGCTGGGCGCGTAATTTTTCCATTCCCAGGCATTCAGGGCCACATCATCATCGTGCGAGTCGCCACGAACGCCACGGATGAGACCGCTGCGGGCTGGGCCATTCACATGCACGCCGTCACGACGATGCTCTTCCAGGGTGATGTTCTCGATAGCGAACTCATGTGCGTTTGCCAGATGCACACCAAAAGCCTGACTCTGCCTGATGGTAACGTTCTTTACCGAAACGCGGCGCACGTTTTGTAGCAGGATGACACCGTGCGTGCCAAAAGCAGGATGCTCCTTTGACGATAGGCCGAGATGATTGCCGTTGGTCGCAATGGCGTTGGCGAGCGTGCTCCAGATGCCACCTTCGATGCTGATGTCGGTATCGAACGGTTGATCGGCGGGCACGGGCTTGCTGTTCAAGGTGGTGACATGCTCGTTGCGCACCATGCAAGTATTCGTACCGGGCTTGAGACGAATCTCGGCTTTGGGATCAGCAGTGAGCTTTTGGCCGGATTTTAGGATAATAGGTCCGTCGAGATAATAGGGCTTTTCACGCGCGGGTATGTGCAGTTGGCCATCCGCATTCAGATCGCCTTGAAAGGCCGCCGTCCATACTTCGGCCGTGACACTGAGAGTTTGAATCTGCCCGGCCTTGTCCGGCCATTTTTCGGACCAGGTCTCGGTGCGGACATCGGCGGCTTGCATTGAGGTGAGAAGATAAAAAAAGAAGAAACAGAAAAATGGGGGGCGAGTCTGCATGTTTTTGTCTATGATCTTTTTGTTATCGGGAATCACCTCACGGGCAGCACGATGCGCGATAGTGCTCCGGGCTTGTGATGGACCTGCTCGGTGGCGATGGCGGTGTTGTTGCTGAAGATGCCTTCGGCGGTGTTCGGGTTGCGGTCGTAGAGGGGAAAGTCGGCTCCGCTGATGTCCACGCGGAGTTGGTGGCCTTTGGCGAGAGTGGCCGCGACGGGACCTAGATCGACGGTGATCTCATAGACTTGGCCGGGCTGCATCAGCTCGGGCTTGAGCAGCGAGGAGCGATAGCGTCCGCGTAAGATACCGCGGACGATATTTTGCGCGAAGCCATCGGGATGCACGTCGATGAGTTTCACGGCCCAATCGGCGTCGGGCGTGTCGGTGCTGACGTGGAGCTTGGCCTCAGCATTGCCAGCGAAGGTGAGCGGCGCGGTCATGGGTTCGCTGGTGTAAACGAGCACGTCATCACGATCCTCGGTGTCGCTTTGATTCACGGGACCCCAGACGGCGGCTTTGATGGGGCGTCCTTCAGTGATGGGGTTGGAGGGCGCGGGTTTTGCCGGATCGGCGCGGAAGGTGTCGCTGGGTTCGTTTTCTTTGGGCGCTTCGCGAGTGAGACGGCCGTTGCCTTGGCGCGTGTTCGCCTTGCCTGCGGAGCCTAGGTAAAACGAGGTCGCGGTGAAACCTTCTGGCGGCCAGGTTTGCGCATCATGCCAGACGTTGTCACCCATGGAGAAGTAGCGCACGGGTGGAAAAGGCTTCGCCTGAGCAGCAGGGTCTAGTTTGAGGTGGCGATCAAACCAATCGATTTGAAGCGCAAACGTATCCACGGCAGCCTCGGGGCCGAACTCGACTTCGGCGACCTTGGTTTTACCCACGCTGCCATGATCCCAAGGACCGAGGATGAGGCGCTGGTGCTGGCGTGTTTTTGAATGACGCGCCTGCTTTTGCATGATCATGAAATTGTCCACCGACTCGCGGGAGAAGAAGTCGTAGTAACCGACGACGTGCAAAGCGGGAAGCTGCAGCTCAGGCAGGCGCGATGTGAGATCGAGCCGCGTCCAAAAGCCGTTGGGTTGAGGATGCGTGAGGAAGGCATCGAGCCACGGCATGGGCCAGCCGATAGCTTCATCGAGCTCGCTGAGCGGCAGACGCTGCAGCGCGGCTCTCATGTCGGAAACTTTGACGCCTTCGGGTTTGGGCGTATTGCCGGCGATCCAGCCAGAGATAAGCGCGAGCCGCACGGAACCGCCGAGATAGAGATTGCGATAAAAGCTGCTCCACGTCGCCTGCGGTGTGATGGCGGCGAGACCGGGCGGATTTTCCACCGCCGCCTGCCACTGCACTGCGCCCACATACGACCCGCCGACCATGCCAACACGTCCGCTGCACCATGGCTGGCGTGTGATCCACTCCAGCGTGTCATAGCCGTCTTGGCCCTCGTTGTTATAGGGAGCCATCACACCTTCAGAGGCACGAGTGCCACGGCAATCCTGTGCGATGAAAATATAGCCCGCCTTGGCCCATCGCTCAGCGCTACCCTTTTGCTTCGTGCGATCATAGGGAGTGCGCATGAGCACGACGGGCGCTTTCCCCGCTGCCTCGTCACGATAAACATCGGTCGCAAGCTTGACGCCATCGCGCATGGGCATGGCGATGGTTTCGGTTTTGACCTCGGCGAGCGCTGAGGTGGCAAGCATAAGCACAAGAAGATGTTTCATGGATGGTTAGTTCTGATCGACAAGAGAATGGGGCTATTCTGCTGTTCCCATTCTCCTGTCGATTCGTCGTTTATTGACTCACGCGAGAATCTCGCGCACGACTTCGCCATACACATCGGTCAGGCGAAAATCGCGACCGAGATGTCGTGAGGTAAGCTTGGTGTGATCAATGCCCAGAAGGTGCAGCATCGTCGCGTGAAGATCGTGGATGTGAACCTTGCCTCCGATGACGCGGTAGCCCATGTCGTCGGTCTCGCCATAGGTTAGGCCAGGTTTGACGCCGCCACCGGCCATCCAGGTGCAGAAGCTTTCAGGCTGATGCTCGCGGCCGTGCTTGTCGATGGGCGATTTGCCACTGAGATCCTGGCTCCATGGCGTTCGGCCAAACTCGCCGCTCCAGAGCACGAGCGTATCATCCAGCAGGCCGCGTGATTTGAGATCTTTGAGCAAACCGGCCACGGGTTGATCCGTTTGGGCGCAGAGCTTGGGCAGGTTGCCACGAATGTCACCATGGTGATCCCAGCCGCCGATACTGACTTGCACGAAGCGCACACCGGCCTCGCTGAGTTTGCGTGCAAGCAGGCAGGCGCGGCCAAAGGTGTTCGTGTCCTTGCCACCGACGCCATAGAGATCAAGCGTGGCCTTGCTCTCCTTGGAGATGTCCACGATCGCAGGCGTGGTGAGTTGCATGCGTGCGGCGAGTTCCATGTTTTGGATCATGCCTTCCATGCTGGCATCGCCACCGAGGTCGCTGACGAGACGGCGGTTCATGCGGGCCATGAAATCCATGCGCTGGCGCTGGATGGCTTCATTCTCGGAGACGTTGCGCAAGTTTTCGACCGGCAGCGTTTTGCTGTCGAGCGGCACGGTGAGCTTCGTGCCTTGATGGATGGCGGGAAGGAACGCGGAGCCATACTCACGCACACCGCCGCCCTGGATACTGACAAAGCTGGGCAGGTTGGTGTTCTCGGTGCCGAGTCCGTAGCTGACCCACGCCCCCATGGACGGACGCACTTCCGCAAAGGTGCCGGTGTGAAACTGCAAGGTCGCGCCTGCGTGCTGTGGGTTGTCCGCGTTCATACCACGCAACAGGCAAAGATCGTCTGCCACTGTGGCGAGGTGTGGCATCAAATCAGAGATCATCATGCCGGACTGGCCACGTGGCCTCACCGGTGCCATCGCCTTCAACGCGAGGAATTGATCCGTGCCAATTTGCGTGACTTCTTTGCGTAGCGGCGAGTCGATCTTCTGCCCATGTTTATGCTCGATGAAGGGCTTCGGATCGAAGAGATCCATCTGCGAAGGGCCACCGCTCATGAACAGGAAGATGACGCGCTTGGCTTTCGGCATCATGCCGGGAATGCGAGCCGCGAGCGGATTCGAGGCCGCGCTGGCGATGTCTTGCAACGCGAGGGCACCGAAGCCGCAGGCGGTGCGCTGCAAGATTTGGCGGCGAGTGAGGTGTGAGTTCATGGCGAATGCAGGTGATGGAGGTTAGAGACGAAACACGAACTCATTCGAGGCCAGCAGGCTGTGGCAGAGTTCGCGCCACTTGATGGAGTCGAGGGCGGGGCGGCCTTTGACGGTTTTGATGAGCGGCTCCACGTTGCCGAGGAAAGTGGTCGCATCTTCGCGCTCGGTGCTGGTGATGGGTCGATTGAGAACGCGGAGCCAGAGGGCTTCGAGTCGGGTGATTTCGCTCAGTTCCTGGGTGATGAGTTTGTCGGCGAGGACGTGAGCGCGTTTGCGGAGAAGGTCATTGCTGAGCAGGAAGAGCGTCTGCGTGGGCACCACGGTCTGGTTTCTCTGACCGGACATGCCAGCGGGATCGACGAAATCAAAGAAGGTGCGCAAGCGGTCCGGGCCAGCGCTGGAACCACGGAAAATGGGCAAATAGACGGTGCGCTCGAACTCCTGGGATAGGCGCGGCTTACTGTGCTTATAGTTAGGCGGATTGACACCTTTCAGAGCCAATGCACCACAGTTATCGGGATTCTCCAGCACCAGCGCTGGGCCACCGCTGTCGCGGGTGAGTTCACCGCTGATGGCGAGCATGGAATCGCGCAGAGCCTCGGCATCGAGACGCTGGCGATTCATGCGCCAGAAGAGTTTGTTCTCGGGATCAAGCTTCATCGCTAGGGCATCGTTGGAGCTGCTTAGGCGATAAGCACGGCTAAGAACGAGCGAGCGAAGAAACGTTTTCTGTGACCAACCACCCTGCATGAAGCGGGTGGCAAGATGATCGAGTAACTCCGGGTTCGTGGGCACATCGCCACGAGCACCGAAGTAATCGACGCTGGGCACGATGCCGGTGCCGAAGAGCTTTTGCCAGATGCGGTTCACCGTCACGCGAGCGGTGAGCGGGTTGCGTTTGTCGGCAAGCCAGTTCGCGAATTGCAGACGTCCACTCTGGCCTGCTGGGATGGCGGGGAACTCATCCCACGAAGCCACGCGAAGGGTTCCACGCGGCACGACGGTGCTTGGCGCATACGGATTGCCACGAACATAAACGGGCATATCGGCAGGCGTCGGGCCATCGCTCATGGCGAAGGCTCTTGGAGTCTTGTCCTTGAAGAATTCGGCGTGTCTGATGGTATCGGCGAGCTTCTTGAGCTGTGCATCCAGTTCGTCGCGCCGCTTGGTGAGGATGTCTTTGTTGGTAGTGGGCTTGGCGTCAGCATTGGCAGGAATGTCGCGCTGCGCATTGTCGGTAGCGGCGACGACTTGCGATACTGGCGCAGTCGGTTTGCCGAGAGCAGCCAGTTGTTTGGTCACAACGGCTTTCTCGTCAGTGAGCTTCTTTTGCTCTTCTTTGAAGCGAAGAATGCGCTTTTCGTTCTCGGCTTCGCTTTTCTTCCGCGCAGCAAGTTGCGCGGGCGTCTCGGGCAGGACGGTGCTATTGAGCGTGCTCCAGACGCCCATGTCCGGCATTTTGTGCGAGGAGGGTGAGCTGCGCAGCATGCCGGCGATGCCATAGTAGTCCTCCACTCCGATGGGGTCGAACTTGTGATCATGGCAGCGCACACAGCCGAGCGTCATGCCCATGAATGTCTGGCCGATTTTGATCATCTGGGAATCGATGTGATCGGTCTCCATCTTCGCCTTGTCTGGGTTCACGATCTCGATGTCGCCTACCATGAGGAAGCCCGTGGCGGTGATGTTCTCGGCGCGATCTTCGGTGGACTTTGCGGACATCAAATCTCCCGCGATCTGCTCGCGCACGAACTCATCAAAGGGTTTGTCGGCGTTGAAAGCGTTGATGAGGTAATCGCGATAACGCCATGCGTGCTCAGCGAACACGCCGTTCGACGTGCCGATCATGTCGGCATAACCGGTGAGATCGAGCCAATGCCGCGCCCAGCGCTCGCCGTAGGCTTTGGAGTTCAGCAGACGATCCACAGCGTTGGCATACGCATCGGGTGACAAGTCTTTGGAAAAGGATTCAATCTCCCTCGCTGTCGGTGGCAGGCCCGTAAGATCAAGGCTCACGCGACGAAGCCAAGTGTAGCGATCTGCATCACTCACGGGCTTGATCCCCTTGGCTTCCAGCAGCTTGAGGATGAAATGATCCAACGGATCAAGCGGCCATGAGGTGTTCTTCACTAGCGGCAGCTTGGGATGACTCACGGGTTGGAAGGCCCAGAACTTGCGGCCTTCGGCGAGGTCGATGCCTTTCTTTTGCTTTCCGGCACCCACGATTCGTGGGTCATGCGCACCGCGCTTCACCCATTCTTCGAGAATGGCGATCTCGCTGGCAGGAAGCTTGGCCTTTGGAGGCATTTCGAATTCCGAGTCCACATAGCGAACCGCTTTGATGACCAGACTTTCCTCTAATTGGCCGGGCTTGATGGCGGGACCATTGTCTCCGCCCTCCGCCCAGCCAGAGCGTGAATCCAAAGCGAGGCCGCCTTTGATCTTCGTTCCGTGCGAGTGACACTCAAAGCAGCGCTGCTGGAGAATGGGAAGGACTTTGGAGTCGAAGAAATCATTGTCGGCTGCGGCATGAAGCGATGCGACCATCCCAAGAACAAGTATCGCCGTCCAAGATGCCAAAGGCATGATAGCAATGCGCCGGCGGTTGAGCGATGCGACACCAACGGATCGAACGGAAACACACAACGCATCCCAACGGGATGCCAGCCATTGGCAACCAAGGGCGAATTCGTTTCGACCCCTGCCGGGGTCGGATCGTTGGGCGTGGCTACCCGGTGGTGGTGTTGCTCCGCTTCTCCACCACCGGCTAATGGCTTTGAAGCCTCCGGCATCCTCAAGGCTTGTGTGGCAAGACATGCCTGTGGACATGTTCAACCATGTTCGCATGGCGTTCATGCATCTGGCATAAGCATTCAAAGATAGAGGCTTCTTCATGACTCATTTGACCTTTCTGGTTTTGAGTGCGGGAAGATCCATATCCTCACCAGCAGCAAGGATGTGGCTGCGCATGGCGGCGCGGGCGGCTTCGGGGTCGCGGTTCTCGATGGCGACGAGGATAGCTTCGTGTTGCTCAATGGCGGCTCGCTTGCCGATGCGGCCAATGGTGCGTAGGCGGCTGGAGACGCCGAGATCCGCGAGGGAATCGAGAATGAGGCGATAAATGAGGTTGCCGCTGGCATCGGCGATGGCGTGATGTGCTGCGATGTCGGCCTCAATGGCGGCGGGGCCTTCGGCGGCGTTTTCGAGCTGCTTCTGGATGCGCCGCATTTTCTTGATTTGC
The DNA here is from genome assembly GCA_044355075.1 of Prosthecobacter sp. Lineage (GTDB taxonomy): Bacteria > Verrucomicrobiota > Verrucomicrobiia > Verrucomicrobiales > Verrucomicrobiaceae > Prosthecobacter. The sequence continues at coordinate 4,719 of JBIKYV010000015.1, read as the reverse complement.
TCCTTGGTGGCTCGCTGCGCGGCATAAGCGGCTGCATCGGGCTCGATGGAAAGACGTGCATCGTTGAGCTGCTGGAGGCGATCAGCCATGTCGGGGATCATTAGCGTTAATGAGTCGTTCAGCGGGCGGTGAAGGCGGTCCACGATCTTGATTCCTGTGCCATGCTGGATCTCCAACATGCCCTGCTGCTCCAGTCGTTTCGTCGCCTCGCGCACGACGGTGCGACTGACACCAAGCTTCTCTGCCAGCGAGCGCTCGCCAGGCAGCCAGCGTTCCTCTTCGGAACTGCCGCCACGGATGAGTTCGGCAAGTTGCTGACAGACACGTTCGACGAGAGATGCAGGACGTTCGAGTGCGGTGATGTTCATGGAGAGTTGAGTGATGGAGTTTAATAAGTCGCACGGCCGCCAGAGAGATCGAAGACGGCGGCGGTGGTGAAGGAGCAGTCTTCAGAGCAAAGCCAGGCCACGAGCGCGGCGGCCTCCTCCTTTTTACCAAAGCGTCCCATCGGGATCTTCGAGAGCATGTAGTCGATGTGCGACTGCTGCATCTGCAGGAGAATGTCAGTGGCAATGACTGCGGGCGAAACCGCGTTGACGGTGATGTTCGCCGTGGCGAGTTCTTTGCCGAGAGACTTGGTCAAGGCGATCACAGCAGCCTTGGAAGCGCTGTAGTGGGCGGCATTGGGATTGCCTTCCTTGCCTGCGATGGAGGCGATGTTCACGATGCGACCGTAGCCGTTGGTGATGAGGTGTGGCACCACACTGTGACAGCAGTAGAAAGGTCCGTTAAGATTGATCTCCATCACGCGTCGCCAATCGGCTGGATTGAGTTCCCAGGTCTTTGCATTACCACCCGTGATGCCAGCGTTATTCACGAGGATGTCGATCTTTCCAAACGCGGCCACGGTGGCTGCGGTAGCGGCCTGAACGGAATCGAGGTCCGCGAGATCAACGGTCGCGGTATGGACGGTGTCCGGCGTGCCCATCTCGGACGAAGCCAGCGCGAGCGCCGCAGCATCCACGTCCCACAGAGAGACTCGTGCCCCCGAAGCGAGGAGACGTTCAGCAATGGCACGGCCAATGCCACGAGCGCCACCCGTGACAATGGCGATGCGGTTTTGGAGGTCGATTTGATTCATGGAAGAGGTTTGTGGTAGGAGGTCATACCAGTAGAATTACCGTGTTGGTTTTTAAATTCTTTCGCGACACATTTCGTTTTACCACCCGTTACCGCTGGGAGCCTCAGCATGAACGCTGTCCCTGCTCGGGCTAATGACCATGGAGAACTGATTTTTCAGCGATTCGGATTTGAAGTAGCCCATCATGATGGAGTTATTCGTGCAGGCGTTCGTCGGAATTAATGAAGCCCCAGCAGATAGCGCCGAGAAAGTAGCTGAGAGCAAAAAAGCCCATGTTGATGTTCCAGTTGTTGTTCGTGGCAGCGAGCACGAGAGGCACGGCCATTGGCGCGATGGCTCCGCCTACTTGGCCCATCATGTTCATGCTGCCGGAGAGTGCGCCGGTGTGACGTCCGCCGACATCCATGCACGCGCCCCAGGCACCGGGCATGGCGAGATCGCTGCACAAAGCCGCGAGACCAATGGCGAACACGGAGGCCACCGGTGTTTGAAGTTGCATCGAGATGAGCAGTAGGATGCCCGCCGCGCCCATACCGAGCACTCCCAGCCAGCGGCGTGTGCGGGCGATACTGCCGAGCCAAACATCTAACCTTGCCGAGATTAGACCCGCGAGGATAGAGCCGATGCCACCGAAAAACAAAGGCACACAGGCCAGCAAGGCTCGCTGCATATCGCTCATGCTAGTGAACTGTTCCTTAAGGTAAGTGGGGAACCAAGTGATGTAAAAATACCAGGCGTAAGACATGAAGAAATACTGTGCCCAGAGCATCCAGACCGTGCGGGAGGCCAGCAGCTTGCCCCATGGCATGGAATGATCACCTCTGTGCTGCGTTTCCCCGATCACAGCCAACTCGGCAGCACTGACACTGGGATGATCCTTCGGAAAATCGCGGAACCAGCGGTAGAACGACAGCGCCCAGACCACACCCAGCAAACCAAAAATAACAAACACCCAGCGGTAATGCAGGCCGAGCCCGAACTTGCCAGCGCCACCACTCGCAAGCATCCAACCGACAAGGAGTGGCGTGAAAGCGCCACCCCAGCGCGCACTCAGCCATAGAATGCCCTGGGCTTTGACGCGCTCGGCAGCGGGAAACCAGTTCGCGAAGGCCTTGGTAATATTGGGGAAACATCCCGCCTCGCCCATGCCAAAGAAGAACCGGCTGACCACCAGCGACCAGAGATTCCATGCCCAGCCCGTGGCTACCGTGAAGATGGACCACATGCCCACCACCCGCATCAGCACCTTGCGCGGCCCAATGCGATCCCCAAGCCAGCCACCTGGAATTTCAAACAACGCATAAGCCCAACCAAAAGCGGTAAAGGCGTAACCCATCTGAATTTTCGTCAGCCCCAGTTCCGCTTGCATCGCGGGTGCAGCCTGAGAAATGCAGACACGGTCCACATAAGTAATGATCGCCAAAGTGACGGCGAAGAAGAGCACGACACGGCGTGCAGAAGATGATGCTACATTCATGAGTTTAATGCGTTCTTTCGCGTGTGAACTCCTCCCCAGGATCGAGGAGTTGGATGATGTGCCTCACCTCATAGGGGCGGGTGACGAGTCCGGTGACCCCGGCGCTGTGCCATTGCATCATGCAGACGTGGTTGGAGGTGCCGAGGATGACGGGCGCGCCTTCGGCTTCGTTGAGGAAGGCGGATTTGTCGGCGAGGATCGCACTCGCGTTCTCGGGCTTCTGGATGTTGTAAACGCCACCAGAGCCGCAGCAATCTTTGGCCTTGGGCGCGAGTTCCCAGCGGTAGCCAGTGGCATCGAGCACATTCGCGGGAATGCCTGCGGCCTTCTGTCCATGCACCAGATGGCAGGGCAGATCCACATAGACTCGCGTGCCATCATCGCGGCCACGCTGGCGACGCACGGGGCCGAGATCACCGAGGAAGCCGAGCACATCACGCACTGGTTTGCCGGGCTGTAAGGTCTTGCCCAAAGCGTAGCCGCAACCGGACGAGTTGCTGACGACGGCATCGACATCGAGCGGACCAAACGCTCGCCGGTTCTGCTCGCGAAGCGCTTCCACTCCATCGAGTCCAGTGTGCTCCTGGAACGCGCCGCAGCAACCCTGGCCCTCAGGGATGATCACTTGGACGTTGTTCTCGATGAGCACACGCACCGTGGCGAAGTTGATCTCGCGGAACATGGCTTCCATCAAACAACCAGTGAGAAAAGCCACACGCGGTCCGGTGGGGCGATGTCGATGCATGAGTTCCTCTGCATACGCAGCGGTGCTTTTCACAGCAGCCGGACGGCCAGGGAAAAGAAAGCGATGCAGGCTAAGGCCGACACGGCGCAAAAGTCGGGCAGGCAGCAGGGCGAGATTGAACAACACCGGACGCTTGACCGCTACCGCTGCCAAACGGAGCGCGAGCTTTGGTTTGAAGCGATGCGAGACGACGTGCTCGTGACGAATGTGTTCGAAGATTTGTCCATACGGCACTGCCGCTGGACAGGCCGTTTCACAGGCGAGACAACCCACACATTCAGCGGTGTAAAAGTCGGTCCATTCATCTTGTGGCAGTCGTCCCGCCGCTTCCTCACTCCACAGCCGCAGACGACCGCGCGGTGAGTTGTTTTCGTCGCCGGTGAGCTTGTAAGTTGGGCAGACGGCGAGACAGAAGCCGCAATGCGTGCAGTTGGAGAAGTAGTCTGGAGGCATTGCTTTAGTGCTCATGAATGGCTTCCTCCAAGGTGTTGAGCCACGCAGACTCGGTGATGGTCGGGGGTGTGGCAGGCAACCAGCGCGAGTGCCAATCGCCACCGAGAGTGTGAAGTTCTGCCGTGTAAGGTTGGACGAGAGCTTGCGTGCGTTCAGTGAGGTCATCGCTCTCGTTCATATAGACGTGGACAACACCGCTGTAGCAAAGCGTCACACAACGCCACGCAGCGTGCGAGAGCTCCAGAGAGAGACCGATGGCTCGATCAGGCGTTGTTTTGATCACGAGATCGGGAAGGCCATCGAGTGGCGGCGGCGTGTTGTTTTGCAGCTTTAGTTGCGTGCTAGTCGATGCAGCGACGCGTTCGAGCTGCTGAGCAAAGATGGATGCTTCCTCTGGCACACCATGGATCATCACACGCACGAACAATGCTCCACTTTCCGTCATGAAATCCACGGAGTCCCACCAGTGCATCCAACCGCTGTGAAGTAGTTTTGATACACAGGAGCGCAAAGCTTTGTCATCGCCATCGAAGCGGGCGATGGCCGTGAAACCGCAATCAGGTCTCAACCGCAAAACGTAGTCCACAGGCTCGCCGTAGCGTGAACCGCTGTGCAGCAGAAAGCGGAGCCAATCATAGCCAGTCGTAGTCTTAACCACACGCTCGCCGATGCGCGCGATACGTCCTGAGGGCAGCCGCCAATTCATGCCAAGGATGTTGTCGCAATAGGGGCCAAACCGGCACGAGGCAGGCGCATGAGTGGTGGCGGCGATTTGCTCGCGCAATGTCTTCGCTTCATCCAAAAGAAGCGGAAAGCGCAAGCGATGCGCACGAGCTTGGGCATGAACATCAGCCGCTGTCGCATTCGCGGGCAGGCACAGCGTTCCATCCACTTCATCGAGGA
>JBIKYV010000250.1:0-3662 GCA_044355075.1 Prosthecobacter sp. | reverse complement strand
CGGCCATCTTCAGAATACTTCATGGACTGGCGGAGTGTGAGACTGATCCAGCATTCCCGCCGCCGCTCTTCTATCTCGCATACGACCATCTTGGAGATCGTATCGGAGTCCATGGCACCACAGCTTACCGCATAATGGATAGGTTTACTAAGTTAGGCATAATCTCGATGGTGGAAAAAGGCACCAAAAGAACAGCGGGTGCTCCAGGTGTCACTACCAAGTGGCGCTGGATGCTTAATGGTGCGTAAAAACCACCTTTCTGTGCGATTGTAGGCTATCCAGTGGTCTTTGCTTCAGTCTGATACCTTTAAAAAAGGTGCCCACATGGGTAAATCTGTTCATCTGCGAAAGACGGCAGCTTATATTGCCCATGACAAACACGGCAATTTTGACTACTATCAAGCAGATAGCGACTTATGCACACATTGTGAACCCAGAAATCATCCTAAATCCATGAAATCTGCACTCTCTTTTGCTGTGATCATCTTCATGCTGCAATCAGCGAATTCGCTCGCACAGCAACTTCAAAAACCTGCTGCGCCAATGGAGAAGGCTCCACAGATTCCGCAACCAAGATTGGATATCTATGCTCAAGACTTGCTACGGCAGTCTTACCAAGCAAATCCCATTTCTCCCGATGTGCTGACCAAGTTTGGGCAAGGTATGGCTAGGCAAGCGCAGTCGCCACCACAAGCCGTTCAGCAGTATTCTGGAATGCAGCCATCAGAAGGCCGCATGCAATACAACGCACTTATTGAGCAGCGGTTCAACCAACTTGCTCAAGCTGCTGGAGGTGAACAAGAATTGATTGATACTGGCATCTACGATCAAGTGCGCCAAAAAGCGGTTAAAGATGTAGAGATGCTCTATGGCCCGCCTCCTTCACTTGAAACGGAATTGCAGCGGGTTCAGCTAGAACAGGCCAAGCTCGCATTGGAAGAAACAAAATTAGCTCTCGAAGCAGCGAAGGTTAAGGCAAAAAAAGAGGCTATGACGCGTGATGTTAAGCCACGGGATAAGTCTGAAGCTAGGGACGTTACGCGTGAGAATCTTCAAGAATCACGTCCAGAAGCCACGGGTAGCGGGTTCTTCATCACCAATGACGGCTATTTGATCACCAATCAACATGTCGCTGGTCGTGGAGCAACTGCGCGTGTCCTCACCGCATCGGGGGTCATTCCAGCCAAAGTGATCAAAGTGGATGAGCTGAATGATCTGACACTGCTAAAGGCGGAAGGAAAGTTTGCCGAACTGCCAGTTGCCCTTAGTCGAAGTGTGCAACTAGGGGCCACAGTTGCCACTGTGGGCTTTCCAAACATCGGTCTTCAAGGATTCTCTCCCAAACTGGCTAAAGGAGAAATTGCTAGCCTTGCGGGTATCCAGGATGATGCGCGGCACTTTCAGATCAGCGTTCCTGTTCAGCCTGGCAACTCAGGTGGTGCACTTGTGGATGAGCGCGGGAATGTCATCGGTGTCGTGGTGGCCAAACTGAGTCAGAAAGCCGCTCTCGCGACGAGTGGCACACTGGCGGAAAATGTGAATTATGCCATCAAGAGCAGCTATCTATTGAGCTTTCTTGAATCTGTCCCTGAAGTGGCGGCCAAGCTGAAAGAGCCAAACACAACGCAGCGGGACTTTGAGGCCACCATCAAGGATGTGGAGCAGGCTGCGGTTCTTGTGCTGGTTTATTAAGTTTTACTGAAGCCAATTCGCAACACTTCAGAGAGGTGAGAATCGTCTGATCCATTCAAGATATTCGGTCAGCTGCTACTGCCATTTGACGCTGGATGGTCGGCTGCTGTTTATTGCTGTCCGGTGGCGCAAGATTTACCTTCGCCACCAAAAAAATACCCCGACCCCTCTATTCGGCATAGATGATGGCAGAAGCCCTTGTGTTTGTTTCACCGTAACCTGATACGCCAACCATATAGCCACCTTGGGAAAGATTGGGTGTTGCGTATCCAACAGTCCCTCCCGGTCTCATCTTCTGCTCGTTGCCAAGCAGGATGATTCCATTTGCTCCGATAGACATGGCCTTGGCCTTGATCATGTCGATCAGCTTTGCCTCATCGCCCGTTCCATAATAAGCCTCCTTCTCGCCTTCCTTGGCGATGATCAAAGCCACCTCCTTGAATTTCCGCTTCACCTGCGATCTGTCCAAGTAGATGTCCACACTCGATACGGGTGATCTTTCGATAGAATCTAATTTCACCATCGAGACGCTGCTTGGCTTCCAAGTTCGGCACGCTGGTAGAATAGTCAATAAGCTAGCAATGAGTAGGGCGGCAGTAATGTTCTTCATCTATGTCTGCTAGAAAACTCCGTTTGTAAGGAAATGTGTCAAGTGGCGCTGGATGCTTAATGGTGCGTAAAAACCACCTTTCTGTGCGAATCTGGGTAGCCGTCAATTTGCTTGAAGTAAGTCAATTATCTAGTTCTTCGCATGAAGCAGATCGGCAGAATATCTCTATATAGTTTTTTAGTGGTGATTATTCATGGATGACGTATCTCCTGTTTCGGCATGGCAAAGGCTTTTTACGAAATACTTGGGGTCCAAGATGGCGCTACTCACGAAGAAATTAAACGCGCTTACAGACTTAAGGCAAAAGCCCTGCATCCGGACGTCAACAAGACTCGTGACACCACACGCGAATTTCAGGAACTACAGGAAGCGTACTCCGTCCTAGGAAGCCCTGAGAGAAGAAAATTATACGATGAGGGCAATGAAGAGGCAGCAAGAAGCCCAGAGACAAAAGCGACCGAGGCCGACTTTGACCCCTTTCCCTGCACAAGTTGTGAGCAGATATCTGCCCAACCGCGCTTCATCTCTTTTTACTGGGTAACGAGCTTCATTATTTTTACATATCGTCGTGAGTGCTCGGGGATCTACTGTCCAAGTTGTGCCGCCAAAAGATTATTTTGGTCCAGCCTGATCACGGGTGCTATCGGCTGGATTGGCTTTCCATGGGGTCCTGCGTATTTTATTAATGCTCTTGTTTACAATATTATCGGTGGCAAGAAAGATGCCGAGGCGAATGCACTTGTGCTGACCAAGCAGGCCCTATATTTTCACAATTCAGGAATGCCTGATGTTGCCGCAGCCATTGCCGCAGAGGCCCTTCCGTATGCTCAAAAGTCCTCGAAGACTTCTTCAGGTGCCGCTTGCCTCAACGCACTCGGATTCTTCGCTGGTCGCAAGGTAGTCATGAATTCAAAGTGGAAGGGCCTTTCCAAGCCTCGTCTTGCTGCGTTGATAGGCTTCGCCATTCCAATTTGCACTTGGTACTTTTTAATTACTATCAATCAGGAGAAGAGTCTAATTCACGAGTTAGACAGGAGCGCCACCACTATCAATAGACAATGTCCCCGGATGATCGATCAAATTACGAGAATCGATAGTGCCATGTCAGGGCCAGGTTCCCAACTTACATATAATTACACAGTAACCACTATAACATCGAGTGAAGTAGATGTCGGTAAATTGCATGAGGATTTATATGCAACCCTAGTTTCTAGTATCCGAAATGACACAAGTATGATGAGGCTCGCGAACAAAGGCGTGATCTTTCACTACAACTATTTCGGTAAAGATGGAGCTATCCTGACTAAGATAACCTTGGACAATGAAAACTTTAGCCAAAAGCCTATCAGGTTGTCAACAA
>JBIKYV010000249.1:0-3675 GCA_044355075.1 Prosthecobacter sp. | reverse complement strand
CGCCAGCGCTTTGGCGTCATCGGAGAGGATGGCACCTAGATAGCGCTCGGCTCGGCTTTCCGTGGTCATGATGCTCTCTCCAAGATTGAGGGAGATGTTGGTATTCGGTGATGGCTTGATGCCCTTGACCTTCATGGCCAGCTCCATGGCATCTCCAAAAGCCTTTCCCTGCTCTCCAGGAGCCGTCATCATCTTCTGCATCAGCGCTTGAAGCTTGGGCGTGAGCGCCGGGTCCTTGGCCAGTTCCATCAAGCTCACGCCAGGATGAGCGGCTCGATACTCATCCACCAACGACTGCGCGTTGTGCGACCGCTCTCCAAAAAGCAGGTCGAATACTTGCTGGTCGGTCAACTCGGAGGAGTCGGCCTTGGCAATCGAGTTGCGTGGAGGCGTCGTAGTCTCGTTTTTCGGCTGAATGGCAACGGGCTTGCCCTCCGGGCGAGAGAGCAGGAATGGCAGCGATGCTGTGGCGAGGCTTCCAGTGATGAGCAGGGTTTTTGTGGTCGTTGTCATGGCAATCAGAATGGAGTCGGCCACGGTGGCTGTCGGAATGGCGGCTGAAGAAGAGCCGATGCTGGTTAGCGACAGTTTGCCGAGCGAGGTCTGCAACGCAGCGGGCATGGCATGGGCTGATTGATTGGCAAACAAGGCCGCGAGACCCACGCCCGCGATCACACCACGAGAGCGCAGCGCCTCGCGCATGGCCGAAATGCCGCGCTCGATGACCCGCGACACCGTGGCTTGATTCCGATCCAGATGTTGCGCGATCTCCGCCTGCGTGCGACCTTCCAAAAAGTAGAGCACGAGGACCTCACGCAGCTCCTGAGGCAGCTCGTTGAGCGCTTCATCCACATGCGGCTCGATGTCCGGCCATGTGGCTTCGCGATCCGTGCACCACGACTCCGCCATGGCGTCTTCGGCACGCTTTCGGGTGGTTTCGCGACGCACCACATCGCAGGCCCGGTTCCATGCCACGCGATGCAGCCACGCCGCGACGGATTGCGTGATGCCACTCGCTTTGCGCGCAAGCTCAAGAAAAGTCTCCTGCGCCACATCCTGGGCTGCGGCAGCATCGCGCGTCACCCGCAAAGCCGTGGCATGAATCATCGGCCCATGTGCCTGCACCAGTTCACGAAAGGCGTGGGCATCGCCCGTGGTGGCATATCGCTGGAGGTGCTGGAGATCGGATAGCATCGCTTTTCCTGAAGGTCGCACCAGGAGCGGGATTTATGCGCGGCTGGTGAAAAAAGTGGCTGCGGCTTTAACCGCCTTCAATGCCCCTGATTCGGCTAAAGCCGAAGCCACTTTCCTGGCTTTTCGCTATTTCATGGGCTGCGTTGCTGATGCATTTTTTGCGTGTAAGTCTCATCTCTTTCTCTCTACCTCAATCCCATGCAGCGAACCGCCGTCTTCTTTTATGGCACCTTCATGAGCAGCCGTGTTCTCAAGGAACACGGCATCGCGTGCGACCTCACCCTGCCAGCCAAGCTCAGTGGATACAGGCTGAGAATCCGCCCGCGAGTGAATCTTCATCCACAGCCAGATCAGGCTGTTTATGGCGGGCTGGCAGAGGTGACTCATGCCGAGCTTGCCAGCCTCTACGATGGCCTGCGGACAACCTTTGGGATCAACTACCATCCCTTTCCGGTGCTGGCCCAGCTCGCGAATGGCAGCTTCCAGCCCGCTCTTTGCTATCTGTCTTTCGATATTCCCGATGCGCCGCCTGATCCTGGCTATGTGCGGGAGTTGGCGGTATGCGCCGAACAACTCTCGGCACCCGAGTCCTACATCCGACACATTCGTTCGTTTCTGGATGCTTGAGCAAAGTGGCTGCGACTTTAGCCGCATTCAATGCCCCTGATTCGGCTACTGCGAAGCCGCGAAGCGAACCCGAAACCATTTTTTCTTCTCACATCTCGTCCTTTGTGGGATCGCATGGCAGGTCGAAGGATTGTCCCCATTTTTCCGAGCGCCAGTAAAGGTAGCAGCCGATGGCGGTGACGACCCAGATGCCGAGGTAGCATGATTGGATGGCAATGATCGCGATGGAATGCTGCCAGGCTTCCTTCGACTGGCTCCACTGCTGCCACATGTAAGCCGTCAGCCCGGCATACTGGACGAGCAAGACACTAATCAAGGTCATCAAGACCCGCCGCCACTCTCGCGGCCAGCGCACCATGGCTGCGACGGCAAAGCCTGCCAGCACGAGCGGTAGAGCGATCACCAGCGTCCTTACCCAGTCTAGGACCACGAGGATATGCGGGAGATTGCAGGCCGAACTCAAAACCAGAGCAACCCCAATCACGCCCGGCCAGAAGCCCTTGTCCTCCGGCTCCATGCGCCAAACGGAACGCGCCGCGTCGGCACTCATGCCATCTTCGAGCCTGATGCGCTGCCGACGACGATAAAACCAAAATCCAAAGGCAAACCCGGCGGACTGCACCAGCACTCCTATCAGAAAGGACAAAATCACCAACCAAGACGAATCCGCCATCATTCGAATCCCTCGCATCCCAAACGCCAGCGAAACGACGAAACCGAGCGCGGTGAAACCAGCGAGCGTCCAGACAGCGAACCGCCGTTCGCGTGGTGTGCGTGCCGATTCAGTCTGCGAACGAAACAAACTCCACATGCCTGCTGCCCCGACCAGGATGGGTGCCGCAAGGGTCCCGCTCAAAGCCGTGCCTTTGGCCATCTTGGCACCTGCGCCGGTGACGGCAGCCGCAGAGGCCATAGCCGTGCTCGCGCCCAATGCCCCCATCACAGCCAACGTGAAGACTGCTGTCGGCGCGGTCTTGCGCAGCACGCTGCCTAGCGTGCGCTCGATCCGCACCGCCAGCATCGCCCGACCACGGGAGAGGCGCTGCTTCACCGCATCCTCCGAAAGGCCCAGCGCCTCCGCCACCGAAGCCACGGATTCGTTTTGGCGATAGAATAGCACCATCGGCTCGCGATACAGCGGCGGCAGCTCCTGCAATTGTCGCAAGAGGATCGCACGTTCCTCGCTGTCGATCGTTTGCTCTGCTGGGCTGGGTCCATCATCTGCCTCGCCTCTTTCATCGCTCGGCGCATCCGTTTCAGCCACCGGCACTCGCTCGTCCTTCCGCAAGGAGCTGTGCGACAGATTTCGCACGATGCCACAAAGCCATGGCTTGAACTTGTCCGGTTCTCGCAAGTCCCGAAGCTGCTTCCACGCTGCCACAAACGCCTCTTGGGCAATGTCTTCACTCCGATGAAGATCACCACAGATCCCCAAAGCCACGGAGCAAGCGAGGGACTGATGCCGCTCCACCAGTTGGCCATAAGCCGTGACATCGCCTTCCAGAGCGTTGCCGACCAAAGTGACGTCGTCGGTTTCGTTTGGGTGACTTGTTATCGTTATCATCGAGTTCATCGTTTCTGATGAGTGGCTCGAACTGGCATCCAGGTGACAAAAAATAAAAGTGGCTGAGGCTTTAGCCGCATCAAGAGGCGAATGATTCGGCCAAAGCCGAAGCTACTTTCTCAGCGCCAAACCTCGTCCTTCGCGGGGTCGCCGGGGACATCGAGGAGCTGCACTTTGTTGATGCTAGTGAAGCGGGCGTGGTCGGTGAACTGGCGGACGATTTGCTTTTGCTCGTCGAGCTCGAAGAACTGGGCGGTGGTGGCGAGGTAGCCGTGGCCGAGCCAGTTGAT
>JBIKYV010000248.1:0-3692 GCA_044355075.1 Prosthecobacter sp. | reverse complement strand
GCACCGAGGAAGCAGCCCGCCAATTTGGCATGCCTTGGAACCAGACAAGCGATGCTGCGTTGAATGCCCCCCCCTGAATCATTTGCTGCAATACCTGAAGTGGATACGGCCCTGATTGCTGTCCGTTCATAGCCACATAATACATCACTGATGCAGTGCCTTGCATGGGAGGTGGAACAGCATAACCGCCGGGTGGAAGAGATGTCATCAGTTGGCCTGCTTGCCCGCCCAGCTGGGCACCCATGATCATACCCATTCCCGCACCCATCCCAGACTGCATTAGCAATCCTGCCAAGCCCTCATTGCCAGCAGCGGTCTTGAGCACGTCCATGCTCTTGTCGAGCTGGTAAATGTCTCTGCCTACAATATTCAATTCTGTAGCCTTTGTTTTGATTTCCTTGAGCTTGATGAAGCTAGGATCTTCTTCGGGAATGTTGATGGATTGAAAATAGAAGTTGACGATCTCCAAGCCGAACTGCTGGAAATCTGCAGCAATTTTCTCTTTGCAGAAACTGCCAATCTCATCCAGAAACGCTGAGATTTGTAGCAGGCTGACATTTTGCTTCACTACCGCCTTGCCGATATTGGAGTTCACCGACGACAACATCGCACCCTTGAAATAATCCGTGATTTGCGTTGCCGTGAAAACTTTTGCAGTACCGACGACCTTCTCCAAGAATTGACGAGGTTTGGTCACGTGAAAACCAAACTGCCCAAATGCCCGCACTGGCACCACCACACCGTATTTTGGATCTTCCAACTGAATCGGACGTACGGTGCCCCAAGGAACATCGAGCTTACTGAGGATATTGACGAACCAGACTTCAGCCTGAAATGGCGTATCGCCACCGAAGGGAAGACTCAAAAGGTTGGTGAGAAGCGGAATGTTGCCAGATTTTAAAGTGACAGTGCCTTCCTTGAACTCATCCAAAATTTTGCCGCCTTTCACAAAAATGGCAACTTGGCCTGACTTAACCACCAACTGCGTACCAAGACGCAGGTTCTCCGACGGAAATTTCCAAACGAACTCTTCGGAGTTACCGTCGAACTTTACAATATCAATTAAAGCCATAATTAATTTTGTCTCTTTTTTCTTTCCATGATTTGAGTCAATAATAAATCACGAATATTTTCATACTGCTTTTCCAAAGCATCAGAGCGACCAGGAATTGTGCGATTCCACCGAACCTTTTCACAACCGATTTCAGCCGCATCCAATTGACCCAATTCGATAAATCTTTTAACGGTCTCTATTTCTTGCGTTAGGCGACTCTTCTCTGATTTCTCTCGAGACTCATATATTAGTGGCTCTATAACTAAAGCTGCTGGAAAAAATGATATGATCGCGACAATAAAAGTTACTTTTATGTAAGCTTTTAACGTCTTAAAGGATAATGGTTTTTTTGCCTTGGAGCCATAGAGGAGGTCGTATTCTTTAATGAATTGTGCCAGTGAGTGGTTCCCATATGATTTTATCTGAAGCTGCAAGAAAGCCATCTTGGCTTTGCCGAACCAAGCTCCCTTTAAGCGCTCTCCAACATCGTCATCAATCGCAACTGCCATCTGTGCATTACCATGACAAAAAGAAAAAAATTGAATCATATTCTCAATATCTGTAGGCATTGCGAAAGTTGAGATCGCAGAGATTTTTGCATCTAATCTAGCGAACTTTTTTCCGGTCAGCTGTGATATGATCTGCGATGCTGCTGATTTGGAATTTAACTCCTCTTCATCAATGTTATTTAATATCGACCTAAGCGCATTGATATATGTGTCGCCAGTCAGGGTGCTTATTTGATAAGCCGTGCCGCAAAATTTGCAGTTAGTATTCAAGGGGTCGCGCGAAGCGCCACAGATTTTGCATGCATCCATAAACTTTATATCAAAGTGCAACTTCAAATGTATCGCCTTTGCGCCCGAGATATTTGCGAAGGAATTGAATGGCCTCGCTGTCGGAAGTAAACTGTCTGAAACACTCATATCCAGTTCCAGCCCTGTTGTGAGACTCGAAGAGCGTTCTTGCTTGTTTGGTTAGGGGGGGGAACTGCTCAACACAGCCGCGACTCAGCAACTGCTGCGTGAGCTTCGGTTTAAGACTTAGCACGCCTTCAGCGATCACACCTTTGTTGCGACATCCAGGTCTCTTTGGTGTTTCACACACTTTCAGATAACTTCTTGGCCCGGTTGGGTAATCGCCGTCTTCGGTGGGATAGATATAAGTTGTCATAATTGCTAGTGGTTGATGATGCAGCCCCTTTTGGAACCATTATTGGTTTCCAGATTAACGGAAGTGGAAGGAAAAAGTAAAAGAAAAGTGGGTCTTTGGCAAATCGCGCGGTTTTGAGTTGAAGGAATGAGAGGGTTTGGAAGGGTTGCGGGATGACGGACCGGGACTTTTTCTACAAAAAGCTGGGGCTGAGCGAGCCTTGGCAGGTCAAGGATGTGCGGCTGGACCTTTGCAGCAGGCGAGTTGAAATGGAGATAGGTGTCAAAGCCGGGACCGCGTGGGGTCAGGACGGGCTGATGCTGCCCATTGATGGCTACCAAGAGCGCACGTGGCGTCACCTGGACACGATGCAGCTTGAGGCGGTGCTGCGGGCGCGGGTGCCCAGGGTCAGGTATCCTGACGGCCGCACCGAGATGGTGAGTCTGCCTTCGGAGACGCCACGTTCGCGCTGGACCGTGGCTTTTGAAGCGTTGGCCATCCGAGTGATGCAGGCGTGCGGCAGCATCAATGAGGCCAGCAAACTGCTGCGGATCGATTGGCGTGCAGCCCAGCGCATAATGGAGCGCGCGGTGCAACGCGGGCTGGAGCGGGTGGAAACGCTTGGGATTGACGAGAAGAGTTTTCGCAAGGGACATCGCTATGGCACCTTGCTGGCGGACTTGGATGAAGGCCGAGTCTTGGAAGTGGTCGAGGAGCGCACAACGCAGGCGGCGGGCGCGGCTCTTAAAGGGCACTTCGACAGCAGCAGATGGCAGGGCGGCTTCCATGGCTAAAAAGAACCTTTCGTTTCAGAACTTTCCATCGAGTGACTGATGTTGTCGTTTCATCCGCGCAATTCAACAACGACCTTTTCACGAAGAACGGGCAAAAGATCGCTCATGATTTTCGCTCGCTTGCTCCATTGGGGGTGACGATGACCAAGAAGAAGCCTCTCCAGCCGTCCGCCGGATTCTCGGAGCCAATCGGCCAAGGCCTGTTTGGACGGGTGGCCATGCAGGCTTACCACTCGACGCGCGTCATCGGATCGGTCTGGATCAGGCAGCATGGCATCCGCGTAATACGGCGACAGGAAGGCCTGATCGCTTTTCCCCAGTGCCTCTTCATGAGCTGAGTCACCCTGCCGCAATCCGTGGCGATGAGCCCAGTGGAACCCCCATGGTGCATTTGGTAGGCCAGAGGTGCGACGGCATCGTGGATCACAGGAATGGCCTGGACACGAAAATCGCCTAATGAAAAAGTGCCTTCGGCGGGAATGGGGGTGAACCGATAACTCAGGGCTACAGGCAGTTTCAGGTAGGGTTGGATCTCGGCTGCCCCCCCAAATCCGGATGTTTTTGAGCGCCATCTCCTGAAGCCACCAAGACAAGCCTTTCAGGTGATCCCCATGCTCGTGAGTGATGAGGAGATGGTTCACCTGATGGGCACGCACGTCATGCAATGATTCTGCGCGTTGCCACTGCTGCGG
>JBIKYV010000105.1:0-13123 GCA_044355075.1 Prosthecobacter sp. | reverse complement strand
GACGCGACCTAACTTCCGCGGGATAGTGCTGCAAAAAGGTGCAAGCCGAGGTGGTTATGGCTTCTTCCTGAGCAATCGCACGACGGACACCGACCCTGAAAGCGGTCGCGCGACACTGGGTGCGCCATGATTGCCTTAATCGCGAGAAGCTGAACGTAGAACGAACCTTTGTGTTCGTTCTACGCAGGGCACGGGTGAGGAGAGTTCGCATCATCACCGCCCGCGTGGCCTTGCAGGCATGGTTTTCTTTGAGGAGAAAATTTGCCGTTAGTGTGCTGAGATTTAGCGAGTATGCGGGGTGAAGTATTCGACGTAGCCGATCATCATTTCATCTTGAGTTTGAGGGCCCCAGCGGACTTTTTTGGCTGGATCAGGATTGGCTGGGTTATCAGCGCTGTTGTCGTAGATGGCGGTGATTTTGATGCGGCTGTCGCGGGGGATCATGCGGGGCGTCGTGTAATCGTAGCGAAGCTGCCAATTGAAGTCGTAGCGTGGGATATCGAGCAGTATGTCGCGTTTCCCATCAGGGTGAGTGATCTCATACTTAAAGGCTTTTCCGCGCACATGCATGTGAGCCATGTAGGCCATAATGTGCATATCAAAGGGCACTGGTTGTTCTTTGGTTTCGACATGGTTTGCCGCTCCGGGAGGGATCGCGAGGCGAAGGTGGGCGACTGAGGCAGTGTGCACGATGAAGCGTGGCTCTTCTTGGGCAAAATGCAGGCCGATGCGCATTTGATCCTGTGTTTCTCGGCCATTCGGTGTGTAATGAATCTGAAAGCTTAGAGTAGCACCTGCGGGGAGTTTTTTGGCGAAACCCAATGGCCAGCGATGGTGGGTGTTCCCTGGAACGTAGGCGGCCCAGTAGCCTCCCGTGCCTTCGCCTCGGTCCTGAATGCGACTGCCTTTTTCATGGATGTTGACGATGACGTGGTGAACGACGGAAGCATCGGTAGGTAGGATTTCATAGCCATTGACCCAACGATCTTCGCTAAAGTTTGTCTCCACGGTGACGAATTGATAAGGCATGGTGCCTTCAGCTTTGATCCTGACGGGGGCGGGGAGTTGAAAGATGGCTTCAGGCTCGCCCAAAGCCCATTCTTTCGGGTAATGCCAGGCGTTAGGCGCATCGGCGGGATTGCCTCGTGGCCGATCTGGACTATTGAGCCAAGCAAGCAGGTCGGCCTTGTCCTGAGCGGAAAGGGAGACGTCATTCGCCCATGGGCTGGGTTCGTCCTTAGCCTGTGGGGCTGCAAACCAGGGTGGCATGGCACCGCGCTGTACCTGTTTGCGGATCATGCCTGCGTGCTTGATGACGTCTTCGTAGGTTTCGAGGCTGAAGGGGCCGACGCCGTCTTGGCGATGACATTCCAGGCAGCTGGATTGAAGGATGCGTGAGATTTGGTGATGATAGGTGATGTTCTGCGCCACGATGGCCTTTGCCGGGTTTGCTTGTTTTAAATCCAGCGTGCAACCGGGGGCGCTGGTGGCCTCGATGGCAGGCCGCTGCTTGGTCATGAGCGCTGCAAGAGCCTCGCGTAGGTAGTGGCGGGTGGGTTTCTCTTTGCTATAGCCGAGGCCATACTGATCGTGAATGGCTCCGCGATAGAGGAGTGTGCGGCTGGTATCCACTAAGAAGACTTCCGTTGTGGTGGTCGCCTTAAGCCCTGTGGTGATGGTTTGATCCTGATCGTGCACGACTAGCGAGGTAAGCCCGTGGTTTTGGATGAATTGGCTGAGCTCGGCTTCGCTTTCGGAGGCGGTGGGACAGATCAGCACCATGCCGATACCCTGAGCCGTGGCATCTTTTTCTAGCCTAGCGAGCTCAGGACCGAGCTTGCCGCTTATGGGACAAGTCGCCCCAAAGAAGGCGATGATCAGTCCTTTTTTGCCTTGCAGTGTGGCATCTAGAGAATGGGAGCCTAGCAGCAATGCAGGAAGGCGATGTCCCACGCCGTGCTCAGAGGCTTTGAGCACGCGCGGTGCTTCGGTCAGGTCTTCAATCATCGCCGCAGTAGCTTGGCTAGGAGCAGGGCTGGACGTTGGAGCTCCGGGGATGCGTGGCAGCGGCTCGCCGCGTGCGCGCATGGCAGAGACTGCAGCATTGGCTTCCTCGAACGATACCTGGTCATCGCCATTTTGATCCAATCGCTTGAGCCACTCTTTTTTAGGCAATTCTGCCGCGCTGATCTGGCCGTCATGATCTTTGTCGAGGAAATCAAAGACTTTACGATCGCTCGCTGCTGTAGCCCCTGCGTCAGCGTTGCTTTGGCTTTTCTTTAGCTGGCGCAAGGCGAGGCCAGCCTCTAGTAGGGTTAGGCTGTCATCGCGATTGAGATCCAGTTGGCGTAGCACCGGGGATGCGTCCAACTCTGAGCCAGAGATGATGCCGTCCTTGTTGGTATCGAAGCCATCAAACTTACCACGCAGTCCTTCGGTCTGCGCATGCAGCCAGTAGGCAGTCCCGGCAATAAGTGCCAAAAGGCTCAAGAAGATCCATTTTTTCATAAGGCAGAACATGAGTGATGGTTAGCGCGAAGCTGTATGACAGCCGGAAAGAAGGCAGAAAGCGAAAGGCCGAAGCATCAATCATAGAACTCAGGCCAGCCCATCGGTTTCCAGTGCTTGTCTTGAACTCTGCAAATGCTTAGCAGTTTCGTGCGAGATATGCTCATGGCCAACAAGGCCTCTGATGAATTCCTGAGTTGCGTTCAGGCTAGGGTAGGGGTGAAATGAGATTCATGTCAGATGCTAATCTTTCGCAGAAGTCTGGTTACCCTATCCTTTGTCATGTCACGCCATGGTATTTTCGCCGCATGGGCATGATGGCGGCGATGCTGGCGGGCTTTGGTCTGTATTTCTTGTATGATGGGCAGGTGGGTTACCCACAGGCAAACCGTATCGCTGACAAGCAGGTGTGGTTCGAGGAGGTGGTTTTAAAGAGCTTTGATGAAGCACGTGTGGCAGGAAAGCTAGATGTCTGGGTGGAAAATGCACGCAACCAAGGCTGGCCTACTGGCCGTGATGGTGAGCCGCCACGCTGGATCTCTTATGCTGCGCAACAGGGTTGGCCTGAGAAGCCGCACCGCTACACTCCTAAAGAGATCCATGAACAATTTTGGTGGGGTGGAGCTTCTTTGTTAGGCGCTTTGGCAGTCGGAGTCATGATTCTCATGAATCGCAGCAAAGTCCTTCGCGGTGATGCTGATGGGTTTCTCTCTCCCGAGGGCATCGCCGTGAAGTATGGAGATGTCTTTCGAGTGGATAAACGCCCCTGGGATACGAAGGGTTTAGCCTATGTCTGGTATAGGTCTGGAGGGCAGGGGGCTGAGCGGCGTGCCGTGATTGATGATCTCAAATACGAAGGCGCGGTGCGTGTGCTCAATGACCTGATGGCCTCGTTCCGTGGGGAGTTTCTGGAAAAGGTATCGCCCGCGGCAGAGACTCCGCCAAAGCCTTAGTCTGGCGAAGTGCTGCGTGAAGCTTAAAAAAGCCTGCCTTCCCACTTGAAGAAAATCACCAAATTCGCCCTTGCCAAAAAAAAACGAGCCGCTACCTCTCCGCCGCACATCCCCCACCCACACTATGGCAGACAACATCCAAGACAAAGTCCGTGATATCATCGTCGAACAGCTCGGCGTAAACCCTGAGCAGGTGACGACAGAAGCCAAGTTCATCGAAGATCTCGGCGCGGACTCCCTGGACACCGTTGAGCTCGTCATGGCCTTCGAAGAAGAATTCGGCATCGACGTTCCTGATGAAGAGGCTGAGAAGCTTCTTTCCGTGGGTGATGTCGTTCGTTACATCGAAGAAAACGCGGAATAATCCTTCGCGCTTCATTCACTCCAAATCTCAAGCAGGCGGGCGACCGCCTGCTTTTTTGTGCCTTTATCTCAATGCTTTTCTCATGACGATTTCCAATCCCTGGTTTGTGGCTGCTTTATTTGCAGTGCTCGGTGTTTTTCACGTCGAGCTGATCTCGCTGCTAATGAATATGGCCCGTCTGGGCAGAGCTTTGCCTGCCTCCCTTGCCGATCTTTACCCCGAGGAGACACTGCAAAAGCTGCGCGATTACCTCGCGGAAGGTGCGCGTGTGACCGTGGCTCAGGATGCGGCGGGTTTGGCCATGCTGACTGGGCTTTGGTGGAGCGGTGGCCTCGGTGCTCTACAGGTCTGGGCAGAGCAGCAAACGTCTGGGCCAGTCGCCAATGGCATACTCGTTGTGGCCTGTGTAGGCCTTGCTCAGACATTGGTATCTTTGCCCTTTGAGGCTTGGGACACCTTTGGGGTCGAGGCTCGGCATGGATTCAATCGCATGACCTGGGTGGTTTTTGTGGCCGATAAAGCAAAGGCTTTGCTGCTGTTGGTATGCCTCGGTCTGCCGGTCTTGGGCCTGCTGATTGCGTTTTTTGAGCATCAGCGCCTCGCTCCACTCTGGGCTTGGCTCTTCATCGCTGTGTTTAGCTTGCTGATGACTTTCCTGGCTCCTCGCCTCATCATGCCGCTTTTTTTAAAGTTTACCCCTCTGCCCGATGGTCGCCTGCGCCAAGCAGTGCTGGACCTTGCTCTACGGCTGGAGTTTCCTGTTGGCGAGGTCAGTGTGGTGGATGGGTCACGGCGTTCCAGCAAGGCGAACGCCTTCTTTGCGGGCTTTGGCCGGACCCGACGAATCGCTCTTTCTGATACCCTTTTGGAGAAACATACTGATGAGGAACTGCTGGCTGTGCTCGCCCATGAGATCGGCCACAATAAGCTGCGCCATGTCGGCAAACATCTCACCCTAGGCCTCGTCGAACTGGGGCTGATGATGGGGCTATTGGGCTGGATGCTAAGTGAGCCTGCCTTTTTTGCAGCGTTTGGCGTGGCCGACACGCCGACAGGCATGGGCTTGGTGCTCTTTGGTATTCTTTATCGCCCCGTGGGTATGCTGACGGGCGTGGCAGGTCTAGCGATGAGTCGCCAGCATGAGTTCCAGGCCGACGCCTATGCGGTGCAGGCTGTTGGCAGTGCAGCACCTCTGCAGCAGGCGCTCAAGAAGCTATGCGTGGATCATTTCTCACACCCCCAGCCTCATCCGCTCACGATTTGGCTGCATTATAGCCATCCTCCATTGGTCGAGCGGTTGGCAGCTTTGGGGCGGGCCTAGTGATTCACGGAGCACGTCCCATCATCGATGCCTTGCGCGTTCGTTTGCTCTGCATCAGTGCTTCACTCCGTCATGCCCGAATCGGGGGGCCGAACCAGACATAGCACATGAAATAAACGATAATACCCGTCACGCTGACGTAGAGCCAGATCGGCACTGTCCAGCGTGCCATGCGCTTGTGTTTATCAAAGCGGTGCTTCAATGCTGGCATAACCGTCATGATGATCATGGGTAAGTTCAGCACTGCTAGAGGGATGTGAGTGAGCAGGAGGGTGAAATAAACGGGACGTGTCCAGCCCTGCCCAGCAAATCTCACGTGGCCAATGGTAAAGTGATAATAGAGATAGCAGCCCAGGAACGCAGCGGAGAACAGCAGGGCGATGGCCATGCTGACGATATGCGCCTCTTTATGCCCACGCTTGATCATGATTAGCCCAAGGATGATGTGTATGAGGGCGCAGGCATTGAAGAGGGTGTAGAGGCTTGGCAGTTCAGCAGTGGTCATGGCGGCTCTCGGTCGTGCAGTTAAGGGGTGTCTTTCTTTTGTTCATCGAGAAAGTAGCGCAGCTCATCGCGTAGCATTTTGTCATAAAAGGTCTGCGTGTCGGCATCAGCATTCATGACATCATATAGACCGCGCAGATGGCCGCGATGGTCGACAATGGCGACGCGCAGGTCGTGAATGTATTTGTCATCTGGCGTCATTCGATCGGCTTCTGGTAAGTCCTGCACGGGGCGGAATTTCATCGAGAAAGTCATGAAATTTCGCACGATTTTTTTGTCGCCATTGAGGAACCACCAGGAGTCGGTTTCTTTGATGCCGATGCCGTCTGCGAACTTACGCATCATTTCTGGCGTATCTTCAGGGTCGAGGGTGAAGGAGAGAAATTGGATACCAGGGTTCGCGCCGAATTCGTCATGCAGCTTCTTCAGCTTAGCCAGGACTCCAGCACAGCCTCGGGGGCAACGGGTGAAGACCCAGGAGGCGATCAGAATTTTTCCCTTTAGTTCGGAGAGGTTCACGGTCTTGCCGCTGCGCTCGGTGAAGGTCATATCCTTTTCGAGTCGCCCGAGGAACGGTGGACGCTTGATGACGCTGCCATCTGCCAGAGTGATCTTATCTTCCTTGGCCTGCATGGAGTTGAAGATCAGGTAATTGTAGAGCACTACTACCCCGAGGACGATCATGATGATCGGAATCCACAGAGTCCAGGGGTTGATCGGGCGCTTCTCGGGTAGGGGTAAAGGGTCTTCTGGCATGGTGGGCAGGGCTTAGCAGATACGGCTGGGATCACTTCCAGGACATCACACTCACGATCAGGATGACCGGTAAGTAAATCAGTGTGCCAAAGAAGAGGCGGCGCGCGGTAGCGCGTTCTGGCTGTTTTTGGAAGCGTAGGGCGCGCTGGCAGAGCCACAAATTGAGGAAAAGAGCAGGGGGTAGGAATAGCCAGGTTTTGACCAGCCCGAGGAGGACAGGTTGGAACATGAGCAGCAGCATCCCCAAGGACCAAGCTAGCGCGTGCTTTGATGTGCGCGCGCCTAGCGCATCGTCATTTGCCAGCATGACAAATCCGCCGCGCACATACTCATCGCGATACATCCAGTTGATCGCAAGGAAGTGCGGCAGCTGCCAGAGGAAGAGCAGGGCAAAGAGGTAGAGCGCTCCCGGCTCCAGCATGAGCTGCCAGCGGATATAGGCATCTCCTGATGTCGCTGAGCCAGCCGCGCCAACCCAGCCGATCAGGGGTGGCAGCGCACCTGATACAGCGCCGACAAGTGTGTTCAGCGTGGATTGACGCTTCAGCGGCGTGTAGATGAAAAGGTAAGTGGCTAGGGTCAGCGCTGTCAGCGCCGCGGCCTCTACATTCACCCGATGGACCAAATGAATCAGCCCCAGCGCACTGAGCAGCCACCCGATGCCAAACGCGCTGCTTGGGCTGATGCGACCTGCAGGCAGCGGACGATCAGCCGTGCGCGTCATGCGCGAGTCTGGTTCGATCTCCATCAGCTGATTGAACACTGCGGAACCAAATGCCGCCAGCGTGCTGCCAAGGATGGTATGAAACAGTAACCAGAGATCCATGCCCGCGCCCGCCCGAAGCCAAAAGGCTACCAGTGTGGTCACAATCACCAGCGCGCTCAGGCGGAACTTCGTCAAAGCGAGTAGATCACGAAGGGTGAAACCACCGCTCGACTCCCGCAAGGGCGCGGTAGAGTGGGGGGAATGGATGGTGTCAGGATCAGGCACTGACGTTCTCTAGGCTGTGTTTCCCGACTAGCAAGGAGGCACTCAGTCTTTGCAGGCCCACCCAAGTCAGATTTTTCCGGCTAGCTTAGCTTTCCCGAGCAGCCTTTGGCAAAGCTCGATCATCCGTGGCGTTAGTAAGGGGTATGCTTTTCGCCCTCTTTCGCTTTCTAACCCTGGGTTTGCTCGCGGCTTCCCTTCCTGCCGCCGATTTTCACGGCTGGACCTGCGAGAGTCCGCGCGATGAAATCCGCCCTCAGTTTCGCAGTGCAGGCGAAAATACACTCATCATCGCCCATGACGAGCGCGAAGGTCTTGATGGATGGTTCCAAAAGAGCTTCGAGGTAAAAGGCGGCTCCTTTTATCGTTTTGAAGTGAGGCGCAAGACT
This sequence comes from Prosthecobacter sp., assembly GCA_044355075.1. Classification (GTDB taxonomy): domain Bacteria; phylum Verrucomicrobiota; class Verrucomicrobiia; order Verrucomicrobiales; family Verrucomicrobiaceae; genus Prosthecobacter. The sequence continues at coordinate 5,340 of JBIKYV010000105.1, read as the reverse complement.
CTCGGTATCAAGAATCTGCGCCAGAGTTGCCTCGTCCGCATCGTCTGGCAGGATGCAAAGGGCGGCACCGTGAAGCTTGATGCCGCGCCGGAGTATCTCACTGCTGGTTTGCCCATGCCTAGCGCCGAGCCGGAGTATCCGATTGATGGCCAATCGGATGCCGAGGGCTGGACTAGGGTTAGTGGTGTGTATCGCGTACCCTCAAAGGCTGCGAAGGCTATTGTTGAGCTTCACCTGCAATGGGCGCCCGGCGGCCGCGTCGAGTGGCGCGGTGCCTTGCTCGCCCCCACCGAGGCACCTGCGCCACGGAAGGTGCGCCTCGCCACGGTGCACCACAAACCTGCTGGTAAGTCACCTCGCGAAAACTGCGCTGAATTCGCTCCTTTGCTCGCTGAGGCCGCGCATAAACACGCCGACCTTGTGGTGCTCGGTGAGACTGTGCCCAGCGCAAATGTGAAGGCAAAGCCCGAAGACATTGCTGAGACCATTCCCGGCCCCTCGACCACCTACTTCGCCAGTCTCGCGAAGCAGCACCGCCTCCACCTCGTGCTCAGTCTTTACGAGCGCGACGCGCATCTCATCTACAACACAGCTGTTCTCCTTGGTCCCGATGGCATATTGATTGGCAAGTATCGTAAAGTCTCCCTCCCGCCAGGAGAGGCTGCGAAAGGTATCGCGCCCGGCAAGGACTATCCCGTCTTCGATACCACTTTTGGTAAGGTCGGCCTCATGGTCTGCTACGACGGCTTTTTTCCTGAAGTCGCGCGCGAGCTCACCAAGAACGGCGCTGAGGTCATTGCCTGGCCCGTGTGGGGCTGCAATCCATTACTCGCTCAGGCCCGCGCCTGTGAGAACCATGTCTTCGTCGTCAGTAGCACCTTCATGAAACCCGAGGATGGCTGGATGCATTCTGCCATCTACGACCAAGGTGGCCGCCCCCTCGCCAGGGGCGAAACATGGGATACTGTCGTCGTCACTGAGGTCGATTTGAGCCAGCCCTACTACGGCCCCTACAACCTAGGCGATTTTCATTCCATGATCGAACGCCATCGTCCGCCGGTGGTTGGGGAGTAGGAGTCGGTGATTGTTATTCTGTTCTTTGCAAAGCGTAGCTTGCGTATTCGCTGCACATTCACCGAGTGGCCTGCTTTTGGCGGGGCTCGTTTGAGGCAAAGCTTGATTCATCGGAGGGAGATATGGGTGAATGCAGAATCCCTAGTTTTGGGGATGGACGGCTTGGTTTGACTCTTGCTAAGGATATCTCTATCTCTCCAACAGATGAAAAACCCACTGCTCGCCACCAAGGACATCCCCACGATTATTCACGAAGCCGAACACGGTGAGGGGGATGCGCACGTCACGCTGAAGCGATCATTGGGCTTGATGAACCTAATCACGTTAGGCATCGGTGCGATTATTGGTGCGGGTATCTTTTCCCTGACCGGGCAGGCTGCAGGCGAGTTCGCAGGGCCTGGGGTAACCTTTTCTTTTATCATCGCAGGCGTTGGCTGTGCTCTTGCAGGACTCTGTTACGCTGAGTTTGCTTCAATGATCCCGGTGGCAGGCAGTGCCTACACTTATTCATACGCCACGATGGGAGAGTTGATGGCGTGGATTATTGGCTGGGATTTGGTGCTAGAGTATGCGGTCGCGGCGGCGACGGTGGCGATCAGTTGGTCGGGCTACCTGAACAAGCTCATCGGTATCATGGCAGGGCAAAGTACGGCTGATGCGTGGCTGCCGTGGATGCTCTCACCTTTCTCAGAGGCTAAGCTGGCTGATGGCACCATGGTGCAGGGGTTCGTGAATCTGCCAGCCGTGTTTATCATCGTGATGATGTCGGCACTGCTCATCAAAGGCACGCGAGAGTCGGCTACAGTCAATAATTTCATCGTCGCACTAAAGGTTCTAGTGGTCATTTGTTTCATTGCGTTGGGCTGGGGCTTCATCAATTCGGCAAACCATGTGCCCTACATTCCGCCTAACTTGACTGGCCATTTCGGCGAGTATGGCTGGAGCGGTGTCCTGCGCGCAGCAGGTGTGATTTTCTTTGCTTACATTGGTTTCGATGCGGTTTCCACAGCAGCGCAGGATGCGAAGAATCCGAAACGCGATCTCCCGCTCGGCATCCTTGGCTCGCTGGCGATCTGTACGGTGCTTTACATCCTGTTCTCCCACGTCCTGACTGGAGTAGCGAACTACAAAGACTTCCGTGGGCACGACGGTATTGCTCCGGTGGCGATCGCGATTGCTAAAACGCCCTATGGCTTCATGAAAACAGCGATCATTTGCGCCATCCTGGCGGGTTATGCCTCGGTAATCCTCGTTCTACTCATGGGACAATCCCGTGTGTTCTTTACCATGGCCAAGGATGGATTGGTGCCAGAGGTTTTTGCCAAAGTGAACCCAAAAACGCATACATTAGTCGCAAGCAATCTGTTGTTTATGGTGTTCACCGGACTCTTTGCCGCCTTAGTGCCGGGGAGCGTCGTTGGTCACATGACGAGCATTGGTACGCTATTGGCGTTTGTTTTGGTGTGCATTGGCGTGGTGATCCTTCGCAAGACAAGGCCAGAGCTGAAGCGTGCTTTCCGCTGTCCTGCAGTTCCTCTGGTGCCGATTCTCGGAGCCCTGGTCTGCTTGGGCATGATGGTGGCACTGGATCGCGAAACCTGGGAGCGTCTCATCATCTGGTTAGGCATCGGATTGGTGATTTACTTTCTGTATGGCCGTCGCCACTCTAAGCTGCGGGCCAAAGCCAAGGCCAAGGCATTGTAAAGTCATGGCAAAAATGGCTGCTCATGCGCTAGCGCAGATGCGAAGCTTAAGAGCTCAGCACAAGCTGGATGTCATATCTAAAGCCACCGCCTGACACTCAGGGGCATGAATTTGCTGTGTTTCCTGCTAATCTTCATCCTCGCCCAAACGGCAATAGCCTTGATGCCTGAAGAAGCGGAGGCACGGCTGCGCATGGCACGGCAGATCGCTCGGGAGCGGAACCATGAAAAGCTCGTGCGCGGAGTCGAAAAACTGGCCCGTGACTTCAAGAGCGGCCTGCCTGCCGATGCGGAAGAGCAACTGCGCGAGGCGGAGAGGGCAGTGGGCATTGATCCGGGCGGCTGGAGCATGGCAGGGCAGCCTTTGTTTCATCCGACGCCGGAGATGCAGACCGCACTGAAGGCCAGTGCGCCGAAACTGATTGCCGCGATGGCTTCCGGTAATGCTGCGACAGTGCGCGAGATCACTCAGGCGATGGAAAGAGTCCTCGGTGATCAAGCTGGTGTGCCGGATGGCCGCCGCATGGGGCAAAAGGCAGGTGAATTAAAACTAGTGCGCGCTGAGGCAGTGAAGCTCTTTCTCGATGCGCTGGAGACGCAGGGCCGTGCGATGCGCACCTTAATGAAAGGCGAGCTTTTGCCGGATCAGATGGCCCGCGTCTATGCCTATGTGCTTGATGCTTGCGTGACGGTGCATCCACATGTTGCACAGCATGCGCCGGAACGTATTGCAGACCTCGAAAAGCTTCTAAGAGGCACTGCCGGCGTGCTTTTGAAACTTCAGCAGCCGCAAGGGCATTTTCCGTTTCCCGACCTTCGCGGCAAAAACATCCGTTTTGGTGACATGACGGATAAGCAGCTCCAGAACGGCTCCATCAAAATTGAAGACGGCTGGATCATCACATCTGATCCAGATGGCGGCTCGCAATTTGACACCGGCCTGTGCGGCGTGGCTTTGTTGCGCGCAAGTGAGCTCTTTAAGGATGAAAGTTATCTCGCCGCCGGTCGTCGTGCGGCGGAGTGGGCTGCGAAGCAGAAATGCTGCACGAACTTTAACTACAATGCCTTTTCTGTATCCTTGTTAGCGCGTGCAGGCATGAAAGAGGCCGCGTTGGAAAAGTTTCGTATCGGTATTGCACCCGGTCAGGCGAAGAACGGTCGCTGGCTCGATGCGCACAATGCGCGCACGGTCTATCATGTGATCATTTTGCGTGCATTGGCTGATCTAGGACGCTCCGCCGAGGTGGATGCGGTCGCGTTGCCTGCGATTCGTGCCTTGCTCGATGAATTCGACGCCATGGGCATTACCGTCGAGGCCTTGCTCGAGCTACAAGCCCTCGCCAAACAATATCCTGACGATGCGCGGCTGCAAAAAGCCGGTCGTGACATGAGTGCCGTGATCATAAACAAATGCACCGACGGCACTCATGTAAAGCTGGGAGCTCAACCTCATCAGCTCGCAGCGGTGGTAGAGATGGTGCCAAGGGCTCGCTGATGATAAAGCGCCGCGTGACAAGAGTGTTCTAGGAGGCAAGCGCTGGGATACGCCTCACGACCGTCGTAGCTTTTTCTCCAACTCCACTACAATGAGCGCCCCCATCGCTATCCCGAGAATGCGTAGCCAGACCGTGGCATCGAGTGGGGCAGTATGAAGGTAGCGATTCATTAGCGGCGCATAGGTGAAGATCAACTGCAGCACACCTGTGAGCCCGATGCCAAGCCACAGACGTGGATTGCTAAACCAGCCGATGCTGAAGATGCTTCTCCGAAGGCTGCGGCAGTTGATGAGGTAGGCGCTGGCCACGGCCACGACAGTATTCACCACGGCAGTTCGGCACACAGCAATGGTGGAGCCAGCGTTTTCCTCATAAAAGAATACCCAGTAGCTCCCGCCCAGCATGACCATCGAAACTAGGCCGGTGCGCATGAACATAGCGAAGTCAAAAATCGGTGTCTTTTGGTCGCGTGGTGGCCTTTTCATGATGTCGGCCTCCGGCGGCTCAAACACGAGCATGAGGCCGAGTAGGATCGCGGTGGTCAGATTGACCCAAAGCAGATGCACGGGCAGCGTCGGTAGCGTGAGACCGAAAACGACGCTAGTGAGCAGGATGAGTGCAAAACCCACGCTCACCGGCAGCGTCCACACGAGGAACTTGATGAGGTTATCATACACGCCGCGCCCTTCCTCGACCGCAGCGGCGATGGTGGCAAAGTTGTCATCCGTGAGTACCATGCTGGCTGCGCCTTTGGCCACATCCGTACCGGTGATGCCCATGGCGATGCCAATGTCAGCTTGTTTCAAAGCGGGGCCGTCATTCACGCCATCGCCGGTCATGGCGAGAATGTGACCGCGACTTTGCAAGGCCCGCACGAGTCGCAGTTTCTGCTCCGGTGCCACGCGGGCGAAGATAGCGGTTCGATCCGCGATCTCCGGTAGGTCAGCGTCGCTGATTTCCGCCAGTTCACGACCGCTGATGGCAGGTACAGTGTCCGCTCCGGCGATGCCGATCTGTTTAGCGATAGCCTGTGCGGTAACTGCATGATCGCCAGTGATCATTTTCAC
>JBIKYV010000247.1:0-3702 GCA_044355075.1 Prosthecobacter sp. | reverse complement strand
ATGTTGTAGCTATCCATACTGCGCCCCCTTATCTTACCCCTTGTTCTTCAAAAAGAAAAATCCCCCCACGACCATGAACGAGCCGAGTCCCACCCCTGAGACCCAGCCCGAGGCTGAATCTCCTATCGCTGACGCGACTCAACCAGTGCCTGAAACCCATGGCCAAAGCGCCGAAAGCGCCACGCCTGTCGACGCGCTGGCCCAAGCGTTGACTGAGGTAAGCCAATGGAAAGATCAAGCCTACCGGCATGCCGCTGAGCTGGATAACTTTCGCAAGAGGGCTGCTCGAGAGGCCCAGGAAACACGTGCTTACGCCAATGCGGATCTTTTGCGCTCCATCATCCCCATCTTGGATAACTTCGAAATGGGACTGGAAGCTGCGCGGGCAGAGTCTGAAAAGTCCATGATCTTCATGGGCATGAGCATGGTGCAACGTCAGATTGCTGACTTCCTGCGTGATAGTGGTGTCATCGAGGTTGATGCGCAGGGAAAAGCCTTTGACCCGAACCTGCATGATGCCGTGGCTCAAGAAGTCACGTCAGATGTGGCTGAAGGCACCGTTTTGCGTGTCACGCGTCGCGGTTATCGCTTGAAAGATCGTCTCCTGCGCGCTGCCAGCGTCGTTGTTTCTACAGCACCGCCCCTTCAGTCTGCTACAACTCAGGAGATGAATAGTTCTGATTCATCACCTTCGGTTGAAGCTTCTGTTTAATGGCATCCCGCTCCTCTTTTTGAATATCCCCCATGGCTGAAAAACGCGACTATTACGAAGTTTTGGGTGTCTCCCGAGACGCCTCGACGGAAGATCTGAAAAAAGCTTACCGTAAGCTCGCGGTGAAGTATCACCCGGACAAAAATCCTGGCGATAAATCAGCTGAAGACAAATTCAAAGAAGTCAGCGAAGCCTATGACATTCTCAATGATGATCAGAAGCGCGCTGCCTATGATCGTTATGGCCATGCCGCCTTTGCAGGGGGCATGGGGGGACCCGCGGGCGGCGGCGGTGCGGGAGGCTTCCATGATCCCTTCGATATCTTCCGTGAGGTCTTTGGCGGCCAAGGAGGTGGCATTTTTGAATCCTTCTTTGGCGGAAATAGTGGTGGTGGTGGCCGTGGTGGACGCCGCAAAGATGGCCCGCAACGTGGCAGTGACCTGCGTTACAGTATCGAGATCAGTCTGGAAGAAGCTGCTAATGGCACCGAGCGCGAGATCGAGTATGACCGTCTCAACCAATGCAAAGTCTGCTCTAGCAGTGGCTCTGCCAGCGGTAGCGGACGGAAAACATGCCGCACCTGCGGAGGTGCAGGTCAGGTCATCGCCTCACGTGGCTTCTTCCAAATCCAGCAAACCTGTCCAGACTGCCAAGGTGCGGGTGAGGTCATCAGCGATCCTTGCAAAGCCTGTTCAGGCACGGGACGTAGCCGAGAGCATACCAAACTACGGGTCAAAATCCCGGCAGGTATTGAAGATGGCTCACGCCTGCGTTCCGGTGGTAATGGCGACTATGGCTTGAATGGTGGCCCAGCTGGTGATTTGTACATTGTCGTCAGCATCAAGTCTCACGACATCTTCGAGCGCGAAGGTGATGATCTGCACTGCCGCATGCCGCTCAGTTTTGCTACAGCAGCCTTGGGTGGCGAAACGACCGTGCCAACTTTGGAAGGTAAGGCTATGTTGAAGATTCCCGCTGGCACGCAGAATGACACGACCTTCCGTCTCCGCGGTAAGGGTATCAAGACGCTGGGTGAAGATCGCCACGGAGATCTTTATGTGCATGTACAGATCGCTGTGCCAACGAAGTTAACTGCTGAGCAGCGATCACACTTGGAAGCGTTTTCGAAATCCGTCGGTGAAACACATACCAGCACGATGGAGGAAAGTTTCTTCGAGAAAGCGAAGAAATTTTTCCGCTAAGCTCTCTTGCTGGGCCAGTTGCGTCCTAGCTTCGGGTTGACGCGTGCCGCGGATCTGACTCTCTCTAGCTTTCCTCATTTTGCTATGGATACCCTCCGACGCCTCATCACTGCCATTGCGGTCTTTTTGGTCGCCTCCTTTTTGTTCGGCTTGTTTCGCGGAAGCCAATCGGGATATGGTCTTCTTAACTTTTTGAACGGTGAAAAGCCTGCTCAGGATTCATTTACCGCACCTGCGCAGGCAAAGTTGAAGTTAGAGGACGTGAAGGTGTTGGCTGCGATGAATGACGAGTTTGCCCGCCTTAGCGCTAGCGTGCTGCCGAGTGTGGTCAGCATTACCACGAAAACAGTGCGACGTGGTCAGACCGCGTGGCATCCCTTCTTCGGGCTTGTTGCAGGCCGGCCCCAAGTGATTCCAGGCTTGGGCTCTGGGGCTTTCATCTCAAAAGAAGGCCATGTGATTACTAACTATCATGTTATCGCAGATGTCAGTGAGGTCATCATCACCACCAATGACAATAAAAAATATCCAGCACGCATCTTGGGTGCTCATCGCGAGCGGGATATTGCTCTGCTGAAAATAGACTCTCCAGGCAAAAGCTTTCCTGCGCTTACTTTTGCCAACAGTGATGAAGCCAAAGTGGGACAGATTGTTTTTGCGGTGGGCAATCCTTTTGGCCTGAGCGGAACTGTCACCCAAGGCATTATTAGCGCTCGTGACCGGCATCTGAGCGATAGTCAGATGGATTATCTGCAAACCGATACGGTGATTAACCCAGGAAACTCAGGAGGGCCGCTGGTGAATATTCGTGGTGAGATTATCGGCATCAATGTGGCGATTTATCGTGGGGATGAAAATGTTCGAGCATGGCAAGGTGTCGGTTTGGCTGTGCCTGCCAATGATGCACGTGCAGTCATCGATGCCGTGCGCAATCAAGCCCGCCCAGGCGCAGCGACGGAGGGCGGTTATCTAGGACTCGAGCTGAACGCGGAACCTGTAAATATCGATCAGTCGATAGGCACTTCACGAGTCGGAGCTTTTGTCACCGATTTGGACCCTAATTCTCCGGCCCTGATAGCAGGTATTTCAGCGGGTGATGTGATCACGGCGCTGAATCGCAAGCCATTTAATTCACCGCGTGAGCTCCTTGCCCAGATTCGTCTGCTAGCTCCAGGTTCTGAGGCCATTTTGACGGTCCTTCGTGAAGGACAGGTCATTGAAATTACGGTCACCGTAGCGCCTCGACCCGATGCCAACGAGTAGATCCTCCTCGCCTGATCGCCAACTGGCCAATCATTCAAGCAATCTTACTTCTTAGCGCGTCGAATGTCTTTATGACCTTTGCTTGGTATGCGCATCTGCGAGACATAAAGGCCAAGTCCTGGTGGATCGCTGCCATTTTGAGCTGGGGCATCGCATTGTTTGAATACCTTTTGCAGGTGCCAACCAATCGCATCGGTAGCACAGCGCTGACTCTGCCACAGCTGAAGATACTGCAGGAAGTCATCACGCTAACCGTTTTCGTGCCCTTTCTGCTGGTTTGCATGAAGCAGCCCTTCAAGTGGGATATTCTTTGGGTGGAATAGTGCTTCTGTGGAGCTTTTTTATCTTCAGAAAGTAAGGTCTCCCCAAATGTTCTGACTGGAATGAAGAACCGAGCGGTTAGCTTATCGACGATGGCATTATTTCACCTTCGTTGATCGTGATTCGAGCACAAAAAAGCCGCTCGACCTTTTGGGGGAGCGGCTTTGAAAAAATGGCACTTAATCAGCCTAGTGCAGCTGTGGG
>JBIKYV010000246.1:0-3734 GCA_044355075.1 Prosthecobacter sp. | reverse complement strand
TTTGCGAGCCTGTCTTTATCATCGCTGGTATCAGCGTCCGCTGCCCGAATTCGGGGCGAGCTCTGTGCCTGGATCGCGGGGGCACTTTTTTGACTAGGTTGTCCTCGCTCCACACCAGGCCGAGCCCCCGCCGTAAAGAACTTTTTTCCTGTCAGGTCCTTGGGCGGCTGAAGCTGATGGGGAGTACGCGCTTGAATCCTATGCATGGAAGCCGTTGCCCATCAAAAGTACCAGGCGCGCGGCAATCCAGAAGATGAGGGACAGCACTAGGCCGAACATGCCTTTGCGCACATTGTGTAGCTTGGCCTCAAGCACGATGCATTTCGAATGAATCTGTCCTAGCACCGAGCGTTTGACCCCATCATTGGACTGCTTGCAGAACAGATCAGCATACTCATCGCCATTCATTTGAATGATCTGGCCTGAGAAGTAGAGGTTGGGATGAAGGTTGCTGTCAGATGTTTTTTTGACGGCGCGAGGAAAGGCGGCAGCGATGCCACAGCCGAAAGCGAAGCTCATCGACACAAGAAACAGGGCATAGAAGACGAGCACGATCTGTTCAAAGATCTGCATGCCCGCCCAGTCCTGCAGACGCAACCCCGGCCCCATCTTCAGAATCATGGCCATCAGAAGTGCGGAGGTGCTCAGCGTTAGCTGCGCCTTCAAATCTGCACGGTTGATTTGCTGCTCGACGTCTTGATAAAGCATGTAGATCAACCGCGTCACGTCCACTTGGGTGTCCTGTACCAATGAGTTGATGGTGCCGAGGAGGTTGGCAGCGGGGGACGAGGACGAGGTGGAGGCTGGCAGCATGAGAAGCGAAAGCTTATAGACTCACCCATCAAGCAGGCAAGATGGTGGCAAGGAAATGTCAAAATCGTCACAGACTCACGGCTGATCAATCCTTGCATGGTTCAACCACGAAGCCCGCTTTCTGCATCGGGTGAAGCTGGTTCAAGGCTCAAGACCGATCGAGCCGATGCATTTCTCTGAACTAAGGAGTCTGTTGAAAAGCATGATCTCAATCGGCCAGATCTTGAGGGGGCAATCTGGCATGTGGGGCTGAGACTAGTCCCAAAAACTGTCTGCAAAATGAAGTTTCCATTTGCCAGATCCATTCACTCCGCTATGATCTCCGTCCCAACAAAATTGGTGAGGAGCGGTAGTTCAGTCGGTTAGAACGCCAGCCTGTCACGTTGGAGGTCGCGGGTTCGAGCCCCGTCCGCTCCGCCATTTTGTTTCAGCCTAAAGCTGGTCCAAAAACCGCTTCAGAAGTCGAAAAGCAAAACTTCTGGGAATCATTAAGCACTGCTTATGAAGAAGATCTTTTCATTGTCTTTTTCCGTGGGCTTGACTTCCTGGCTCACAGTTGCTTCAAAGCATCAAATTTTATCACGATGGCGGCATTTCTAAGACAGCATGATCGAGGCGTTGAATTCGCTTTGGCGGATTTTAACGTCCTGGGCCGCAGTCCCGACGCGACGATTCGTCTGCAAGACACGGGTGTGTCACGTCAGCACGCGACCATTCGTCGCGATGGCAATCTTTTTTGGGTCTCTGATCTTGGCAGTGCCAATGGTAGCTTTGTCAATGATGTGGCCATCACCACAGCTCGTGCTTTGCGTCACGGAGATCGTATTCAGCTGGGCACCTGCCTCTTTACTTTTGAGACGGATGATGGCGATGCGGACGTGCATTCGACAAGTGGTTCCACCACCTTTCATACCGTTGCTTTGCCTATCAAAAGCGTGAAGGCAACTTTGCTGGTCGGTGATCTTCGTAACTTCACGAACCTCAGTGCACAGCTCAGTGCTGAAGAGGTCGCAGGAATGCTGCGCGAATGGTATGCTCAGTGTGAAAAGGTTCTGAAATCTCGCGGTGCGATCATTGATAAGTTCATTGGCGACGGTGTTTTTGCCTATTGGGCGGGGGATAGCACGGAAGTGCGTGTGAAAGCGACAGAGGCTGCGCGAATCCTGAGTGGTCCTGAAGCCAGCGATTCACCTGTGCGCAAGCAATTGAAAGAGGAGAGGGGGCTCGAAGTGCATTGCCACATCGGGTTGAACGTCGGCAGTGTGGCCCTGGGTGCCATGGGGCGTGGTGTCAACACGGCTGTTGGTGAAGCCGTGAACGTGACCTTCCGCATTGAGAGTCTAACTCGAAAGCTTCAGGTGCCCGTGCTCGCTGGCTCTGCTTTCCTTGAAGGTTGGCCAGAAGGAATGCTGGACTACAAAAATGTCGGTATTCATCCGGTGAAAGGTCAGCCTGAGCCTGTCGAAGTTTATGCTCTTGTCGAAAGCGTTCCTGTTCTTGCTGACCACTGAGTTTGCATTTCAGGCATGAATGAGTGGACTGGCGAATGTTAGTCCTCGGCTCGTGGCTGCGTTTAGCTAAGCTCATGCGCCGTTCTCTCTTTCTTCTGGCCCTCTGTTTTCAGTTCTCTGCTGTCTGCCTAGCAGAGCCAGTGTCTCTTTTTGATGGCAAAACGCTCGACGGCTGGGACTTTGATCCAGCGATGTGGCGTGTCGAGGACGGCGTGATCACCGGCGGTTCTACAACGGACAAGATCAAAAAGAACGACTTCATCAGCACGAAGAAGAGCTACCAAAACTTCGAACTGAAGCTCAAGATCAAGGTCAGCGGCGATCCCAAGACCGGTTTGATCAATAGCGGCATCCAGATTCGTTCCATTCGCGACGGCGGAGCGATGAGTGGCTACCAGGTCGATTGCGGCGCGGGTTGGTTTGGTAAAATCTACGACGAGCACCGCCGCAACAAGGTCATCTGGGCACCTACGCCCGAGCAGCAGGACGCGCTCGACAAGGCTATCGACGTCTTCGGCTGGAACGAATACCGCATCCGCGCCGAAGGCCCGCGCATCCAGACCTGGATCAACGGCGTGCACTGCATGGACTATACCGAGACTGATCCGACTATTGCGCTCGATGGCCACATCGCTCCGCAGGTGCACAGCGGCGGCGTTTGCCTCGTGCAGGTCAAAGAGGTCACCGTCGAAGAACTGCCCGCCACGCCCGGTGCGCCGACTTGGCAGAGCATCGGCGGCATCGAAGGCATGAAGGCCAAACTGCCATCGAAACCGCAGGCGGATGCGGCCAAGCCCAAACGGGACATCAGCTACAACAACGTCGAGGGGACCTCTTTGTCTGCGCAGGAGCAGCTCAAGAAGTTCAAATTGCCCGAAGGCTACGAAATCGAGCTCGTCGTGCAGGAAAGCGAAGGTCTCGGCAAATTCGTCAGTGTCTATTTTGATCAACGCGGCCGGATGTGGACGCAGACCGCGCTGGAGTATCCTGTCGATTCGAATGAAAACCCCGCTGCCGCCGAGGCCGTGTATGCGGGCAAGGGCAAGGACAAAGTGCTGGTCTATTCACGGGAGTCTGTAAACGCAAAGATACCTGCGGAAGGTCTCACAAATCCCACCGTCTTTGCCGATGGCCTTGCTATTCCGCTCGGCATTCTGCCCTGGGGCGCGGGCGATACCTGCTACGTTCAGCACGGTCATGATTTGAAGCTCTACAAAGACACGAATGGCGACGGCAAGGCGGACACTTTTGATGTCATCCTCACCGGCTTCGGCGTGCAGGACTCGCATCTCTTTCCGCATCAGTTCACGCGGGCACCCGGCGGCTGGATCTGGATGGCGCAGGGCCTTTTCAACAACAGCAAAGTCCACAAACCCGGCAGTGATGTCGTCGTCGATTGGCCGAAGTGCA
>JBIKYV010000245.1:0-3753 GCA_044355075.1 Prosthecobacter sp. | reverse complement strand
GTGGCGATGCCGACTCGGGCATTCGCCTCACGCAATTGCTGCTCTGCGATGCGCAGATCTGGACGGCGTCGGAGCAGGGTCGCGGGCAGGCCTGTGGCGATGCGTGGGGCTCGGGGTAAGGAAAGCGAACTCGGTAAATCAAGCGCGGACGGGGTGGTGCCGCAGAGGTTTGCTAGTGCATTGAAGGCATTGCCGCGCTGGCGCTCGATGCCCGTCAGGTCGTTTTCAGCCAGGGAGAGCTCGGTGCGGGCACGGGCGACATCCATTTCATTGGCGAGTCCGCCCTGAAAGCGACTTTGCTGAAGCTTGAGGGCTTCTTGGCGCAGCGAAATGGTGTCGCGTAGGATAGATCGCTGGGCATCCAGTGATGCCACAAGGAAGCAGGTGCGAGCCACTTCGGCTGCGACGATGAGACGTTGAGCAGCGACCTCTTCCATAGCTGCATTTTCTTGGGCGCGGGCTGCCTCTACAGTGCGTCTGACTTTGCCCCAGAGATCGAGTTCGTAATTCAGAGTCAGAAAGCCTTGGTAACGATCACGCTCTAGAGGTGGCAAAGGGATGCCTGGGGGGAGGTTCGCTCCGAAAATGCTACTCGAAATGCGCTCCAAGTTCGCTGAATTTTGCATGCCAAGCTGGGGGAGCCAGGATGAGGTCTCTATACGAGTCATGGCGCGTGCCATTTCGACACGGGCCAGGGTAGCGGCAAGATCTTGGTTGTTTTCCAGCGCCTGATTGATCAGCCGGTTTAGCGTGGGATTTTGATACAGGGTCCACCATTCGTCGGGTAATTCAGCCGCTGGCGTGGTTACTGCATGACGCCATCGCTTGCTGGTGGGTGCCTCAGGTGTCTCAAAGGCTGGACCCACGGTGCATGATGCGAGCGAAAGCAATCCAAGGACCATGATCCCATGCTGACGCATGGAGAAAGGAGGAAGCGGGGTAGGGGAGCGCATGGGGATGGACAGCATGGGCTTGAACGTGGCTGGCCCAGGCTGGGGCGCACGAAAGCCTCAACGGCAATGTTTCTGCATCGTCCTGCTTCATGCAATGAGAGAAAGCATCTAGGGGGTCGCGAATGGGTTTTTCCCTTTGCCTCAGCAGGCGGACTTCTCTAAACAAGGAACTCTCATGGAATCCCAGACATCTCCTTTCCGCATCGGCGTGGCCGGTGTTGGTGCTATTGGCAAAAATCACGCACGCATCATGGCCGAGATTGCGGCAAAGAGTGGTGGTCGTATTCATTTCGCCGCTGTTTATGATGCTGATCCAGTCCGTGCGGCTGAGTTTGCGAGCCAGTATGGCACTTATGCGGCAACGGATTTGGCGGATTTCGCTAGTCATGTCGATGCGGCGACGGTGGCTGTGCCGACCATTTTCCATCGACCGATCGCAGAGCCGTTGATGAACGCTGGTATTCACGTCCTAGTGGAGAAACCGATCTCTGAGAGTTATGTCGAAGCACAGGCGATGATCGCACTGGCTCAGGAGAAGAATGTCATCCTTCAAGTCGGCCACATTGAGCGATTTAACCCTGTGCTGCGTCAGTTGGAAGAGCGGATGAATCAGCCGCGGTTTATTGAGGCGCATCGGCTCTCTCCTTTCCCGAACCGCAGCATGGACATTGGTGTAGTGCTGGACGTCATGATCCATGATATCGAAATTGTGCTGCATCTAGTGAAGAGTCCGCTCACGCAGATCGATGCTGTCGGCATTCAGGTGCTGACCCATCGCGAGGACATTGCGAATGCGCGGCTCAAATTTGCCAATGGATGCATCGCGAACATCACGGCGAGCCGAATCAGCCCGGAGAAGATGAGAAAGATCAGAGTTTTTCAGCAGGATAGCTACCTGAGCCTCGATTATCAGGAGCAGAGTGGATGGATTTATCGCAAAGATGGCATGGCTATTGTTCGTGAAGCGGTGGATGTAGAAAAAGATGAGCCACTGAAGCTAGAGATCGCTGCTTTTGTCGAGTGCGCGCGTCTGGGGAAACGTCCCATCGTGACCGGGCAAGAGGGAGCCGAAGCAGTCCGTATTGCTTTAGAAATCACGGATCAGATCGAAAAGAATGCGAAGCTCGCTATCTGAGCATGCAGTTTCCTCTCAGTATCATTCCCGTGAAGCGCAATTGAACTCTGGGGAGCCTTGAATTTGCTCCAATGCCGTTGCCAATCTCCTCAATTTTTTCTTTTCATGCATCTTCACTTTATCGCCGGTGAGATCAGCGGAGATACGCATGCTGCCGGCTTGATTCGGGAGTTGCTTATTCTTCAGCCTAACCTCCATATCACAGGCCTGGGCGGGCCCAAAATGCAACAAGTTGTTGGGAATGGTATTTTCGATTGGGTTCAGAAAGCGGGTGTGGTTGGGCTTTGGGAAGTCCTGAAAATGTATGGCTTCTTTAAGGAAAAGATGAATCAAAGTGTCAGTCAGATTTTGACTGAAAAACCTGAGGGGGTTGTGCTGGTAGATTATCCTGGATTCAATCTTCGGCTGGCCAAGGCCCTGCGGGAAGCTGGCTATTCAGGGAAGCTCATTTATTACATCAGCCCGCAGGTCTGGGCCTGGAAAAAGGGCCGGGTCAAGATCATGGCGAAGGTGCTCGATCTGATGATTTGCATTTTTCCATTTGAAAAGGACTTCTATGAAAAAAGTGGTCTGCCTACGGTCTTTGGCGGGCACCCGATGGTGGATCGCGTTTTGACCCTGCGCCGCAATTTAGCACGTGAGCCTGGCTTAGTAGGATGGTTTCCAGGTAGTCGGCGTAACGAGGTGAAAAAGCTCTTCCCAACTATGCTGCAAGCATCACAGCGCATTCGCAAAGAAGTGCCTGGTGTGCGCTTTGTCGTGTCAGCGGCCAACGAGATGCTCGCAGAAACAATGCGCGATATTGCTGAACAGGTAGGGGTGCCCGAGGCAAAAGCGTGGATCGAGGTCGGTACTGTCTATGACTTGATGCAGCGTTGCCAAACCGGAGCCGTGGCCAGCGGAACTGCGACGCTGGAGGCCGCCTGTCTTGGCCTGCCTTACGCTTTGGTCTATCACGTCAATCCGTTGACTTATCTCGCTGCAAAGATTGTCGTTCGGATCGAACGCATCGGTATGGTGAATATCCTGGCCGGGCGCGATGTCGTGAAGGAACTGGTACAGAGTGCGTTGGACCCGGAAAGTCTTGCTCAGGAGATGCAAAGTCTGCTTAGCGAT
Organism: Prosthecobacter sp.; assembly: GCA_044355075.1. GTDB lineage: Bacteria > Verrucomicrobiota > Verrucomicrobiia > Verrucomicrobiales > Verrucomicrobiaceae > Prosthecobacter. The sequence continues at coordinate 549 of JBIKYV010000245.1, read as the reverse complement.
CATGAGCGCCGCCAGTGGCTCGAACATGAGTTGGCCTCCGTGACTACCATGCTAGGTCAGCCTGGAGCATATTCTCGTGCAGCAAAGGCAGTTGTTCAGCAACTGAAGTAGATCTTGTGGTTGTCTGTTGAGCGGCTGCATACGTGGCTCAGTCCGAGGTGGTTGTTTCCAAAGTTGATAATGCTGAAAAAGATTAACCTCAAGGAGGCGGTGAGGGTAGTTAAATTGGCACGCCCCCTGCTTTGGACTGATGAAGCCGGTTCATTGAGCCGCCAACACAAACCATAACACAACATTAGCCAAGATTATGCTGACCACACAGAAATGGACTGGATGTCTAGTTGCTGCTTCTGCGGCACTAACCCTATGGGGGCTCTCCGTGGCGCCTCCGGCTTATGCTCAAGATGCCGCGCCTACCGCTGCTGTTGAAACAGTGCCTGCAGCGGCCGCCCCTGCTGAACCCGCCGCTCCTTCCATTGAGCAGCGTGTTTTCGACTTGGAAAAATACGTCACCAACGGCCAAGCTGGCAAAGACGGTGACAAGGAGTG
>JBIKYV010000295.1:0-3757 GCA_044355075.1 Prosthecobacter sp. | reverse complement strand
GCGAGATTCATGCCAGTTTCGTCGAGCTTCCTGCCTGTTTTGCCTTCGCTCTCCAGCCACTGAATGTGGGCGATGAGTTTTTCGTTCGTGATGCTTGCCATGGGGGGGGAATGGAAGGGCCACGATGACGCGGAGTGGCCTACGTGCAAATGAAGAAGCGGTAGCCTTCACTCGGGAGGCCGCGAGTTGATCCCGGTTTTCCCGCCTCGCTTAGCCAGTTATCGGGCACTCGTGCCGGAGATTGTGGCTTGTGAAATTTTTCACAAACCCGCTTGCTGCCCCCTGCCGTAGCTGAATACTGAACCTAGCGACCCCCTCCCTCATGGCGATTTCATACCTCCCCGGCAAAGAGCCCCACGCTCGCGAAAAGCGGCTCATCTTCAAAAACGTGGACCGCACAGGCTATACGCCCAGCATCGAAACCTTCCTGCAAGACGGAGGCTACGAGCAGCTGAAAAAAGCGCTCACCATGGAGAAGAGCGCCATCATCAATGAAGTGAAGGCCAGCGGCCTACGCGGTCGCGGCGGTGCAGGCTTCCCCACTGGCGTGAAGTGGGGCTTCATTCCGCCTACCAATACCAAGCCCGTCTATCTCATCTGCAATGCGGATGAATCCGAGCCAGGCACCTTCAAGGACCGCTACATCCTGCACCAAGACCCTCACCAACTCCTGGAGGGCATGATCATCGCCTGCTTCGCCGTCGGAGCAAAGCTTGGCTACATCTACATCCGCGAGGAATTTCCCCAGGCTGCCATCATCGTGGAGAAAGCTATCGCAGAAGCTCATGCCAAGGGCTTTCTGGGCAAAAATATCCTCGGTAGCGGCTTTGACTGCGAGCTCTATGTGCATCGTGGAGCCGGAGCCTACATCTGCGGTGAAGAGACCGGTCTCATCGAGTCCCTCGAAGGCAAGCGCCCCTACCCACGCATCAAGCCCCCTTATTTCCCCGCAGCCCTGGGTCTCTACATGTGTCCCACGATCGTGAACAATGTGGAGTCCCTGTGCCACGTGAAGCACATCATCCAAATGGGCGGCGCTGAATACGCCAAGCTCGGCACACCCAACAACACCGGTACTCGTATCCTCTGCGTCTCCGGTGATGTGCAAAAGCCTGGCTACTACGAGGTCGAGGTGGGCAAAGTCACCATGGGGGAGGTCATCAACGACCTCTGTGGTGGGCTCAAGCCCGGTCGCAAGCTCAAGGCCATCATCCCTGGCGGCAGCTCCTCCAAGGTCCTACGCGCCGATGAAACCTACAAGCTCAAGGACGGTCGCGAACTTAGCATCTGGGACATCCCTATGGACTTCGACACCATGGCCCAGTGTGGCACCATGGCGGGTTCCGGCGGCGTCATCATCATGGACGATAGCCGCAGCATGACCTGGGTCATCAATAACCTGAACAACTTCTACGCCCACGAGAGCTGCGGTCAGTGCACCCCTTGCCGCGAGGGCAGCCTGTGGATGAAGAAAATCAGTGACCGTATCGTGGAAGGACAAGCCAGCCCCGATGACGTCGATCAGCTCGAAACCGTTGCCAACCAGATCGAAGGCAAAACCATCTGTGCTTTCGGCGAGGCCGCCTCTTGGCCCACGCAGAGCTTCATCAAAAAATTCCGCGATGAGCTCAAGGGCGATTGCAAACCCGAGCTCACCGGAGCCATCGTCACGGACGAGGGAAAACTCGCCTCAGCAGGTCTCGCAGCCTAAGTTTCACCGCCCTTTCGCCATTCATCACGCCAATCGATCCCGCGCCGGGTCATAACTGAGTGAAAGCTCACCTTCCCCGGCGCGTTGGTTTCGCCCCCCGCTCATCTCATGAAATGGACCACACTCGCCCTCTCGCTGCTTTGCCTCGGACTCACCATCGCCCAGGCTGCTGACAAAAAGCTCATCGTCATGATCGCAGGTCGGCCCTCCCACGGCCCTGGTCAGCACGAGCACAAAGCGGGCATCCTCTTGCTCAAAAAATGCCTCGAATCAGGCGCAAACTCCCAGGTCGAGGTGCGCGCCCATCTCCATGGTGGATGGCCAGCAGCGGAAGAACTCGCCCAGGCGGCGACGGTCGTCATCTACTCCGATGGCGGTGGCGGTCACCCTGCACTTCAGGGAGATCGACTGCAGCAGCTCGACAAGGAAATGAAGCGCGGCTGCGGCTTCCTGACCCTGCACTACGCCGTCGAGCCCACGATCGAAAAGGGCAACAAGGAGTTCATCGACTGGATGGGTGGCTGCTTTGAGATCAACTGGAGCGTCAACCCGCACTGGGATGCCAACTTTAAGCAACTGCCTGCTCACCCCATCAGTTCTGGCGTAAAGCCCTTTGGCACCAATGACGAATGGTACTTCTACATGCGCTTCCGCCCAGGCATGGCCGGCGTGACCCCCATTCTCAGCGACGTAGCTCCCGACGCCACCATGAGCCGTCCCGATGGCCACCACAGCGGCAACCCCGCCGTCCGCGAATCCGTCAAAAACCAAGACAAGCAGCACGTCGCCTGGGCCTCCGAAAACCCCGGTGGCGGTCGCGGTTTCGGCTTCACAGGTGGACACTTCCATCGTGGTTGGGCCAACAACGACCAGCGTAAACTCGTCCTGAACGCCATCCTCTGGACTGCGCATGCCGAGGTGCCTGCCGAAGGCGTCCCTTCCAATGTGACCGAAGCTGACATGCTGGCCAATCTCGACTTGAAGCCAGGCCAAGGCCTGCCCGAGAAACCCAAGAACAAGTAAGCGCCCAGCGCCAAGCCGCGCCCCTTTTTCTCAGGGCTCAGCTCGCCCCGGTTCACCTCCTCAGGTCAGGCCTTCCCCAAGGTAGCGCCTTTGCTTATCGCCGTGCCCATTCAGCGTCCCTTGCACAGCTTTACGCATCCCTGCCCAATTTCCTTTACAGCGCGCTCAGGCATCCTTTCATGATGCCCCCGTTTTCCCCCATTCACCGATGACCACCAAGCTCGATCCCAAGTTTCTCCAAGCTCTTCAAGACACGGCAGTGAAGCTAGAAACGCTTGAAGTCGCATCGCGCGTTCATGCTGACGCCGCCCCGGTGCTCCTGGAGACCGCCGCCGAGCTGGCACGACAACTGCGCGGCTACAGTGCCCAGCTCACCGAGGCGCAGGAGGCCAAGCTCGACGCCGATCTTGCCGAAAAAGAAGCAGCCATCCTCGCTCGCGAACAAGCCGCTGCGGAAAAAGCTGCCGAGAAAGCCCGTCTGCTCGCTGAAAAAGAAGCCGCCAAGCTCGCAGCTGCTGAGGCACGCATCAAAGCCATGGAGGAAAAAGAAGCTGCCCGCCTCGCCAAAGAACAAGCCGCTGCGGAAAAAGCCGCCGAACGCGCACGCATCCAGGCCGAAAAAGAAGCCGCTCGCCAAGCCGCCGCTGAGGCCAAAGCCCGTGCGGAAGCCGAGCGCGAAGCCGCCCGTGAAGCGGAGCGTGAAGCCGTTCGCCGTGAACTCGAAGCCATGAAACAGGCCGCCGCCGCCTTAAAAGCCAAGCAAGAAACCGAACGCGAAGCTGCCCGCAAAGCCGAAGAAGAAGCCCGTGCTCGTCGTGAAGCCGCCCAAGCTAAGGCGCGTGCCGAGCAGGAAGCCAGGGAGCGCGCTCGCCGCGCCGCCGCTCTCGCCGCCTTGGCTGCGGAAAAAGCCGCCATGGAAGCGACCACCCCAGCGCCCGAGACCCAATCCAACTAAGGCAGGGAAGGTGGGCCTGATCGTGAAGTCTGCTTGCAGGAAGCATGCATGTCCACCCGTGCCCGCCC
>JBIKYV010000104.1:0-13487 GCA_044355075.1 Prosthecobacter sp. | reverse complement strand
CCTTTAACAATCCAGAGCGCAATGCCTACCTGCAAAAGCTCATGGATGCGGGCACCGGTCTGGTCACGCTGCATCAGGCCTCCACCGTTCCTGCGAACAACGAAACCATCCCCCTCAACAACTGGCTCGGCGCGCGCCGCAATGGCATGTGGGACCGCACCACGGAAAAGGTGACGCTAAAACCCTTCACGCCGGAGCATCCAATCAGTGCCGGTGTGGGCGAGTTCACTTATGAGGATGAGTTTTACCCGACGCTCGTTTTCACACAAGATGAGAAAAGCATCACGCCGATCCTGCGCGGAGAAGTCACGCCAAAGTTTGGCGATGCGAAGAAGCAGGCGGCCAATCCTCCTGCCAAAGGCGAGCACACACTGGCCTGGGCCTACGAGCGTGAGAACGGTCGCGGCTTCGGCTTCACGGGTGCGCATTACGTCGAAGGTTTGAATGTGCCCGCGCTGCGGCAGTTGATCGTCAACGCCATCGCTTGGACCGCGAAGATCGACGTGCCAAAGGACGGCATCGCACTGCCTGAGCCCATCGTCGGCAAGTCCACTGTGGTGAAGAAAGCGGACAACAAGGTCACTGAGATGCCTTGGGGTCAGCTTCGCTGGTTCACCAGCGCCGAGTTGAAGAACAGCCGCACCATGACCACCGGCCAGGCCATCATCAAGCCCGGCAAGAGCAATCCGCGCCATTTTCACCCGAACTGTGACGAGATCCTCCACGTTATCAGCGGCAAAATTAGCCACACGATGAACGAGGTGACCGTAGAGATGAATGCCGGTGACACGGTAAGCATCCCGCAAGGCGTCTTGCACAACGCTACGAACATTGGAAGTGAAGATGCCGTGCTTGGTATCTCCTTCAACAGTGCCTACCGCGAAGCGGTGGGTTACTGAGTGGTTTTCCCACGAAGAGACCCCACCCGTCGAACTCGACTGGACCATCACCAAGATGGCCTTCGTGGAATCATGCATGGTCGCTCCGCTTGATAAGCTCCACTAAAGCTCACCGAAATGAAGGTTATCACCATTGCCATCTACATCACCCTCGCCTGTTCGGCACTCGCCGCCGCCTTCGACCCATCCCGTTTCGAGAAGGAAATCATCGTCCCGGCGTGCAGCGACCCGATGCAACTCGAGGTGCTGGCGGATGGGCGCGTGTTTTTCATCGAGCGCAATGGCTCGCTGAAACTCGTGGAGCCGCAGTCGAAGCGCGTCGTTTTGCTCGGGCAGCGGGCGGTGCACCTCACGGGCGAGATTGGGTTGCTCGGGCTGGCGTTAGACCGTGACTTTGCGAAGTCGCAGGCACTGTTCCTCTTCTTCTCGCCGAAGGAAAAGGAGGGCACGCTGCGGCTCTCGCGCTTTGTTTTGAAGGACGGGAAGCTGGACCTCCACAGTGAGCGGATGCTCTTCGATTACAGGCTGGAGCAGCCGGGACTTCAGCATCAGGGCGGCGGCTTGTTCATGGCGGCAAATGGTGACCTCATCATCGGCACGGGCGATAACTCGACGACGAAGGCGCTCATCCAGCTCGATGATCGTCCGGGAAAAGAGACTCACGATGCCCAACGCACTTCGGCGAACTCGATGGAGCTGCGCGGCAAGATCCTCCGCATCCATCCGACGCCCGATGGCGGTTACACCACTCCGCCAGACAATCTCTTCCCGGATGGGAAAGCTGGCCGGGCGGAAATCTTTGCAATGGGCGTGCGGAATGGCTTTCGCCAATCGGTCGATCCGAAGACGGGCTTCATCTACTGGGGCGATGTGGGTCAAAACATCGAGCCGAGCATTCAGGTCGGGCCGAACGGCTATGATGAAATCAACCAGGCACGTGCGGCAGGCAATTTTGGCTGGCCATACTTCGGCGGGGCCAATGAACCGTATCGGCACTTCGATTTTGAGACCGGTAAGGCTGGTGCGCTTTACGATGTCAATGCGCCGCGCAATGAGTCCCGCAACAACACGGGTGCGAAGGACTTGCCGCTGCCGCAGCCAGCCCTCATCTGGTATCCGAGCACGGAGTCGCGCGAGTTTCCCCTACTCGGCAGCGGCGGTCGTTCGGCGATGACCGGCCCCGTGTATCATCACGATGCGGCGGTGACGAACGACCTGAAACTGCCCGAGCACTTCGACCACGCGCTCTTCATTTACGACTGGATGCGCAACTGGCTAATGGCCGTGCATCTCGATGCCGATGAGCGCATCGCGAGGATTGAGCCGTTTGTGCCCGCTTGGCGATTCCGCAAGCCCATCGAGCTGAAGCTCGCGCCTGACCACACGCTCTACCTCATCGAGACCGGCGACAAATGGTCGGGTAATACCGACTCGCAGATTTCGCGCCTCGTTTATCGTCGTGGCAATCGTGCGCCGAGTGCCGTGGCCAGCGCCGATGTCAACGCCGGCAAAGTGCCGCTCAAGGTGCGCTTCGATGCCAGCGGCTCAGCGGACAAGGACAGTGATGCGCTGAGTTACGAGTGGAAGTTTGGCCTCGCCGGTGCGCTCGGCAGCGCGAAGGAAGCCTCGCCCGCGTTTGAGTTTATCTTGCCCGGCGTGCATCCCGTGACGCTCACGGTCACGGACACGCACGGAGCCAGCAACACGACCTCGCTCGAAGTGCGTGCGGGCAATGCGCCACCGCAGCTCACGTTTACCGAACCTACGAATGGCTCCTTCTACGAGCCCGGCCAGCGCATCGCCTATCGGTTGACGGCCAGCGATGAAGAAGACGGCAGCATCCTTGGCGAGCGTGTGGCTTTGACCACGAAGACCACGGACCGCCTTGCCAAAGACGAGTCCGCAGTGCCGTCAGGCCTCGCGCTGATGCGCGGCACGACGTGCTTTGCCTGTCACCTCGCTAACGCGAAATCCATCGGCCCCTCCTATCTCGACGTGGCGAAAAAATATCGTGGCGACGAAGGCGCGCGCGAACTGCTCGCACAGAAAATCATCACGGGCGGCGTCGGCGTGTGGGGCAAGGAAGTGCCAATGCCGCCGCATCCGCAGCACACGCTGGAGCAGACGCGGCAGATGGTGGATTGGGTGCTCTCGCTCAACGACGAACTCACCCATGCGCAAACCGGCCTGACCGGTGAAGTCACCGCGCCCACCGTGCCCGCGAAAGGCTGGCGCACGCTGACGCTGCCCGTCCTGCAACTCACCGCCAGCACCACCGACCACGGCGCGACCGGCGTGCCGCCCTTGCGCAGCGAGACGACCATCGCGCTGCATCCGCACAGGAAAAAAGCCGCGCTCGCTGACGCCGTGCACGACGCCGAGGTGGTCGATGTCTTCGAAGGCGGCGAGGCCAATGTGTTGCGTGTGAAAGCCGACGGTTCCTTTCATTTTCAGACGTTGAATCTCGCGGGCATCACGCATCTCACCGCCCGCGTCGCGCCGCTCGCCAGCGGCTCCTACTTGCTCGAAGCCCACCTCGACACGCCTGACGGCCCGCTCATCGGCTCCGAGCTCATCGCCTGTCTGCATGAGAAGGACACGGGCAAGTTCGGCGAAATCACCTTCCCAATCGTTACCACCGAAGGCGTTCACGACATCGTTTTTCTCGCCCGCGTCGCCGAGAAACCGCTCTTCAACAAACCCTTCCCGCCGCCCGCATCGGGTCGCATCCTTGATGTGAAATGGATCGAGTTCCGCCGATGACTTTCGCAACCGCTGTCCCCCAATCATGAAAACGCTCTTCCTCCTTTTCCCGTTAATCATTGCCAGCTCCGCACACGCCATCGAGCCGTGGGCGGATAAAGCTTTGCCGGTGAAAGATGGGCTCGCGCTATGGCTGGACGCGGGGGCGGAGGTGGCAGCGGCGAAGGCAACGGGGGCGAAATTTGAGAAGGACAATGTCCCGGCGGGCGTGTGGCATGATGGTTCGGGGAACAAGCGTGATGCGCGGCAGGACAACGCAGCGGCGCAGCCAAAACTCGGGACGGCGTATCCGGCGAAGATCTTTGCCTTCGATGGCAAGGCGCAGCATTTCGTGGTGAAGGCGGATGGCCTGGAACTCAAGGAGGCGACGGTGGTGGTGTTTGCGCGGGTGAAGTCAAATGCGGGCGGGTATCGTGCGCTGATTTCAGGGAGCGAGAAGGGCGCGAATGATTACCAGAGCGGCTTCAACATCGACCTCGGCAGCAAGGCTTCCGACGATGGACTCGGCTCGCTGAATGTCGAAGGAGCGGGTTTTGGTGGTGAGCAGAATTTGCTGAAGGAGCCGCTGGCGTTTGGTGCGACCTTCACCCTGCTGTCGCGCATCGCAGCGGACAAGGTGGCGGTCTCGCTCAGCACCATGCAGAATCCGTCGCGGCCAGGCACGGGCGGCAAAACGATTCGCGCGGACCAAATCCTCATCGGGGCGCGAAGCTATGACAACCATGGCGGCACGCCGACGCCGCGCGGCTTTTTCCACGGTGATGTCTTTGAAGTGCTCATTTACGACCGCGTTCTGACCAGCGACGAAGTGCGGGCGCTGCGCACTTACTTCGCCAGCAAGTATTCCGCCGTTGTCTATGTCGCGCCATCGAAGAGCGAGAAGCCGGTGGGCGGTGCGTCGCTCGTCGCGATGAAGAATCCGCCGGTCATTCAGCCGCTCGTTCCGGGCTTCACAGCGCGGAAACTCCCGGTTCAACTCAGCAACATCAACGTATTGCGTTATCGCGAGGATGGGCGGCTGTTCGCGGGGGCTTACGATGGAAAAATCTGGCTGCTCCGCGACACGGATGGCGATGGCTTGGAGGACAAGGCGGAGGTGTTTTATGAGAGCGAGGACTTGAAGGTCGTGATGGGTCTTGCGCTCACGCCGTCGGGCTATGCGCGGGGCGAGGGCGTCTTCGTCACCACGCGCGGGAAAGTGCTGCTCATCCTCGACAAGGACGGCGATGGGAAGGGCGATGAGGTCGTCACGGTGGCGAGCGGTTGGGAGTTGCCGCAGCGCATGGGTGGCGGCGTATCGGATGCGCTGGGCATCGCGGTGGCAGCGGATGGCCGCGTGTTTTTCAATCTCGGCACGAGCGATTTCACCAACGCGTATTTGCTCAATGCCGCGACGGGCAAACCGGCCTTCCGCGCCGATGGTGAGCGTGGGACGGTGCAGGAAGTGTCCGCCGATTTCAAAACGCGCACGACGCTGGCGAGTGGGCTGCGTTTCCTCGTCGGGTTGGCTTTCAATCGCGAGGGCGACCTTTTCGCGACCGAGCAGGAAGGCGCGACGTGGCTCGCAAATGGCAATCCGTTCGACGAGCTGCTGCACATCCAGCCGAAGCGCTACTACGGCTTCCCGCCAAAGCATCCGCAGCACCTGCCGGAGGTCGTGGATGAGCCGAGCACGTTCGATTACGGCCCGCAGCATCAGAGCACGGTGGGCTTGGCGTTTAACACCGGCTTTGGCCCCGCGTGGTGGCGTGGCGATGCGCTGGTGAGCGCGATGTCGCGCGGGAAAATCTATCGCACGAAACTCGTGAAGACCGATGCGGGCTATGTCGCGAAGAACGAAACGTTCGCACAGTTGCAGAACATCGTCATCGACCAGGCCGTCACGCCGCGCGGGGCGCTGACGGTCTCGATTCACAGCGGCGCACCCGACTGGGGCACGGGGCCGAGCGGAACGGGCGAGCTTTGGCAAATCGCGCCCATCGCGCAGGCTACGCCACAGCCCGTTATCGCCTACAGCGCATCGCCGAACGAACTGCGCGTCGTCTTTGACCAGCCGCTCGACGCCGCCGTGCTCGCGGCCATCCAAGGCAAGGTCAGTGTCACCCAAGGCCGTTACGTGCAGGCGGGCGACCGCTTTGAAACGATGCGGCCCGGCTATCAAGTCGTGAAGAATCAGCTCGCCGCACCGCGTTATCCCGTCGCGGTGCAAAAGCTTGCGCTGAGCGAGGACCGGCGCACGCTGCTCATCACCACGCCGGACCGCAACGCCGCAGCGAACTACGGCATCACCATCGCGACCGACCTTTTCCAAACAAAGACCGACGGCGCGTATGCCGGCCAGCTCGATGTGCTCGCGGACCTCACCGGTCTCGACATCACGCTCGCCGATGGTTCGAGCCATTGGCTGCCGCATCCTGAGTTCAAAGTGGCGCGTGCCCTTTTCCCGCAATCGCCCGTTTGGTCAAAGCTCGACCAACCCGGCACCATCACGATCAAAGGCCAGGTCGACCTCGGCCTCATGCTCTACCCGGTGATTCAGGAGGGCTCGAAGCTCGACTGGGAGTATCCCGAGGAAAAGGTGACGCTCGTGCTCAATGCCGCGCGGCCTTTCAAACTCACGCTCGGCAAGGATAGCATCGTCTCGCAGCCCGTCGGCGCGCGTCACGAAGCGCGGCAGCAAGTCAGCACCAAAGCCGGAAGCTGGCTCGGGCTCACCGTGGCTTTTGCAGCGGCCAGCGGCGACCCCGACTTGAAAACAAGCTGGTTCACCGACCGCAGCGAAACGCCGCGTCCGCTCGCGTTGCGTCGCGTGTTGCTACCGTATGCGCAAGCGCAGGAAATCGCGCCGATGCCGCGCAATGAAGACCTCCCGCAGCTGGCAGGCGCAAATTGGAACAACGGCCAGACGCTCTTCAAAGCCATCTGCGCCGTGTGCCACACGATGCGCGGCGAGGGCGGCAAAGTCGGCCCCGATTTGACCAACCTCATCTACCGCGACTACGACAGCGTGCTGCGCGACATCCGCGAGCCGAGCGCTGCGATCAATCCCGAGCACGTCGGCTACAGCATCAAAAAGAAGGACGGCAGCGAACTCACCGCTGTGTGGATTTCCGAGAACGCGACGACCGTCACCTTCGGCCAGCTCTCGGGTCAGCTCGTCGAGATTCCTCGCGCCGACATCGTGGAGCAAAAGCAGCTCGCCACGTCGCTCATGCCCGCCGGATTCGACAAGGCGCTCAATGCCGGGCAACTGCGCGACCTCATGAGCTACCTGCTCATCCCGCCCTTCGAGCCAGCGCCGCTCCTGATTCCCGGCGCACCCGCCCCGCGCAAACTCAGCGACGTGCAGGCCATCCTCGGCGACAAACTCACCACGCCCATCGACGCGAACGCCAAGCCGCTGCGCGTCGTCCTTTGCGCCTCTGACAAAGACAAGGCGCACATCAAGCCTGGCTCTCATGACTACCCGCTGTGGCGCAGCCGTTGGACGCGACTGCTCAGCCTCGCGCCAGGCATCCAGGTCGAGCAAGCCAACGACTGGCCCACCGCCGAGCAATGGGCAAAGGCCGACGTCATCGCCATCAACAGCTACAACCCCGCGTGGGCCGGCGTGACTGACTCCGCGAAAATCGCGAAGCAAGGCGCGGACATCGACTCCTTCCTCGCCCGCGGCGGCGGCCTCACCTTCATCCACTACGCGATGAATGCCGGAGCCAATGTCGAAGCGCTCGCCTCACGACTTGGCGCCGCGTGGAAAATCCCGCCCGCGAAATATCGCCATGGCGCGAGCGATTGGGTGCTCGACAAAAATCACCCGCTCGCTGCTGGCTTCGACACCTTCCAAATTCCCGACGAAAGCTACTGGCACCTCACCGGCGACCTCGCCGCCGCCAAAGCAAACATCCTCGCGACCAGCCTCGAAGAGAACGCGCCCACGCCACAAATGTGGACCCGTGAAGTCGGCCCCGGTCGCGTCTTCGTGAGCATCCCCGGCCACTACACCTGGACCCACGACGACCCGCTCTATCGAATCCTGATTCTTCGCGGCCTCATGTGGACCGCGAAGCAACCGCTGGACCGCCTCGCGCCGCTGAGCGTCATCGGGGCTCGTGTCGAGAAGTGAGCAACGTGGCGGCGGGAAGCGCCCGTCGTATTTCACACAGCCTTTGTCGTCACACATCTGCGGCGCGTGCCGTAAAAGTGGCTTCGGCTTTAGCCGAATCTCTTCAGTGATGATGCGGCTGAAGCCGCAACCACTTTCCACTCCATGAAAACCTTCTTCGCTCTCTTTCTCAGCCTTTCGACAGCCCTCGCCGCTGAGCAAGCCGATGTCGTTGTCGTCACGGCCAATCCTGCGGGAGTCGCCGCAGCCGTAGCCGCTGCGAAGAGCGGCTCGAAGGTCATCGTGCTCGAAGAATCCGCGCACGTGGGCGGCATCATCGCAGGTGGATTGACGAACACGGATATCCGCAAGCACGGCGCGGTAGGTGGACTCTACACCGAGTTCAAGCGTCGCATCCTCGAGCATTACACGACGACTTACGGAGCGGACTCGAAGCAAGTGAAGGTGTGCAAAGGCGGCAACATGTTTGAGCCGCACATTGCTGAGAAAACCTTCCGCGACATGCTCGCGGCGGAGAAGAACATCACACTCCTCCAGCGGCATCGCGTGGTCTCCGTGAGTGTCGTGGGCAGCGATGGCGTGGAAAAGGTCGCGACTCCCGGCAAGCGCATCGACGGAGCTGCGCCGAAGGATTTCGGACCCACGCTGAAGCTCGTCAGCATCACGGCGGAGGATTTGAGCAAGCCGGGCACGAAGACCGAGTTTAGCGCCACGACCTTCATCGACTGCTCCTATGAGGGCGACCTCGCGGCACTCGCGGGCGTGCCGTATCGCGTCGGGCGCGAGAGCCGTGCGACCTTTGGCGAACCTCATGCGGGGCACATCTATGTGCGCTTCAAGGACTACAACCCGCTGCCCGGCTCCACTGGCGAGGCGGACAATGGCATCCAGGCGTTTTGCTTCCGTTTTCACCTGACGAAGGACAAGGCGAACGCCGTGCCCGTCGAGAAACCTGTCGCTTTCCATCGCGACGACTACAAGCACGTCCTGGCGCAAATCGCCGAGGGGAAGATCACGCGATTCAATCAAGTCATCCAGCTTTACGAGATGCCGAATGGGAAGTTTGAAGTGAATAGCGATCATCCGCATCACGACACCGGCGTTCCTGCCGAGTCGCTCGATCTGGCCGAGGAAAACTGGCGTTGGCCCGAGGCCGGTCACGCCGAGCGCGAGCGCATCTTTGCCCGCTACTGGAGTCACAACGAAGGCCTCGTGTGGCTGCTGCAAAACGATCCCGCCGTGCCCCAAGCCATCCGCGACGAAGCCAGTCAGTGGGGCTTTCCCAAGGATGAGTTCACCGATCATCGCCACCGTCCGCACCACATCTATGTCCGCCAGGGGCGCCGCATCTGGGGCGAATACACGCTGACGCAAAACGACGCCAAACCGATTTTCGAGACCGGCCTGCCCGCCCGTTTCGCCGATGGCATCGCCGTCACCGAGTTTGAGTTCGACTCCCACGCCGTGCGCAAATACGACCCCGCCTATCCGCTGCTGCGCCCCGGTTACTTCTTCATCTCCCACGATCCTTTCCAGCTCCCGTATCGCATCCTGGTGCCGAAGTGCGTGGATGGACTGCTGGTGCCCGTCGCGTGCAGCGCCAGCCATGTAGCCTATCAAACCCTGCGCATGGAGCCCGTCTTCATGGCGCTCGGAGAAGCCTGCGGCATCGCCGCGATGAAAGCGCAAAGCAGCGGCACCACCGTTCGTGCTGTGGATGTGAAGTCCGTGCAACGCGAGATCGTGAAACGCGGCGGTGTCATCCTCTACGAAAACACGGCGATTGTTCCGCATGGGCTATAAACCAAGTGGCTTCGGCTTTAGCCGAATCAGGGGCATTGAATGCGGCTGAAGCCGCAGCCACTTTCAAATCACATGAAAACACTTCTTCTCACTCTGATCAGCGCCAGCGCGCTCGCGGCCGATCTCAAACCGAACGCCGCACTCACCTTCGATTTCCCCGAACTGCCGAACACGCTCGCGGGCATGGTTTCGGGCACGACGAAGGTGGCGCGGCTGGGGGCGATCTTGCCGTCGAACTACTCCGCAGCATCGAAGCATCCGCTCTTCGTTTACATCAAAGGCGGCAGCGGTGGACCGGAGGATGGCGGGGCGATGGCTCGCGACATCGTCGGTGCTGATGACTTCATCGCAGTGCAGGTGCCGCTTTTCAAAAACAACCAGCCGAAGGGCAAAACGCTGCCCGTGATGATGGAAGACCTCGCCATCGTCAGCGCGGCGTATCGGACGATGCTGGAAAAGCTCGCCGCCGAGGTGCCGAACCTTGATTGGGATCGCAGCGTCATAGGCGGGCACTCGAATGGCGCGCACACGCTCAGCGTGCTGTTGGCGGGTCGTGATGAGTTCATCACGCAGCACTTTCATGCCTTTTGGCTGCATGAGGGCGGCTTTCAGCTCATGCCTGCGGCCATGCCGATCAAAGACAGCCGCTTCCTGCTGCTCGTGGCCGACGAGGCGATGACGGGCGGCTCGGAGTTCCGGCAGTTGATGCTCGATCAGACGTCGCTGCTCGAACGTCAGGCCAGGCTCATGAAGGCAGACTTCAAGAGCGTGATCATGCGCGGCTACGGTCACGACGTGCCGCCGGAATACATGCGCAACGTGCGGCAGTTCGCCCGTGGCGAACCTTTGGAGGACATCACCGCGAGTGAAAAGGCCGCCGCCGTGAAACTTACGCTGCCACTGCGCACTCATCCCGACTCCAGCGCGTGGAATGACCTTCTCGTGCACGATTTGACCAACATGAAGGTCCCCGGAGCCATCTGGAGCTATCGCGACGGCCTCCTCACCGCCACCGAGGATCAAAACATCTGGACCAAGGCCACGCACGGCGACTGCGTGCTCGATTTCGAGTTCAAGTTCGAGCCCGGAGCCAACAGCGGCGTCTTCTTCTACAACAGCGACGAAACAAACTGGATGCCCGCCAGCATCGAAATCCAGATCTGCGATGACGCGGCGAAGCAGTGGCAGGAAAAGCCCGAGAACTGGCGCTGCGGTGCCTTCTTCGGCCATCAACCCGCGACGAAGAGCACCGTGAAACCCGCCGGCGAATGGAACCGCATGACCATCACGGCGATGGGGCCAAAAATCATCGTCGTGCTCAACGGCGAAGTCGTGAACGAAATCGACCTCACGCGATGGAAGGATGGCAAACTCAATCCCGATGGCTCCGAGATGCCAAAATGGCTGCAAGGCAAGCCGTGGTACGAAATGCCAACGAAAGGCCGCATCGGCTTCCAGGGCCGACATGCTGGTGCTGGCATCGAGTTTCGTCAGATAAAGTGGCTTCGGCTTTAGCCGAATCATTCGCCTCTTGATGCGGCTAAAGCCGCAGCCAATTTGAAATCACATAAAACCCCCCTCTTCTCGCTCATGAATGCCAGTACCCACGCAGGCGGTTTCACGCCGAATGTGAGGAGCGCTGGCCGCAGAAAAAACCATGAACCGAATGAACCAACCTGTCCTACATCGGCGTGACTTCATAAGCATGGCCGGACTGGCCTCCCTGTCGCTGACATTGAACCCCAAAGGTTTGGCCGCCAACCCGACGGTAAAGCGGCCGAAGGTCGGTATTCAACTCGTTGGACTGGTCTCTAGTTGCCAACGCGACTGCGACGGCACACTCAAAGAGTTGGCCGCGATGGGGTATGAAGGTGTCGTCTTCAGCAGTCGCTTCGGCGGGTTCTTTGGGAAAAAGCCAGACGAGATGCGTCGGCTGCTTGCTGGCGAGGGTTTGGAGTGTGTTGGCTGGCATGTGCCTGACACCGCCTTGGCTCAAAACTCGCTCGCGGCCACGTTGGATGCCGCGAACGCCGTTGGCGCGAAATACGTGGTGCAAGTCACCAGCGCCGTAGGGAAGGAGAACTCACGCAGCAAAACCGCCTGGTTGGCTGCGGCGGAGAAATTCAATCGCCTCGCTGCCGTGGCTGCCGCCCGTGATGTGCGGATCGGTTATCACAGTGAGGACAGCGACTTCATCCCTTTGGACGAGGGCGGCACAGCCTGGGAGGCTTTTACCACGGCTCTTGATCCAGAGATTCTGCCGCAGATCGACACGTTTCACGTGATGAACGGTGGTGGCGGTGATCCGGCGAAAGCGATCCGCGGAATCGCAGGGCGCGCGCGAGTCGTTCATCTGCGCGAGTGGAATGGCCCGGTGATGTCGCCAGGGGCAGAGACGCACATTCCCTGGGGCGAGGGCAGGACGCCATGGAGTGAGGTGTTTGCCGCGTGTGAGGACGCCGGTGGCACCGAGTGGTATGTGTTGATGGAGTATTGGGGAACCAATCGAGCCGACCGGGCAGACATTGATTCCGCTCGGCGCAATCTCGATTTCATGCGGTCAAGGGAGAGGGCGAAACCGGCCAAGCCCTAGACGTGAATGATGCCGTTTGCCGTGTGAGGATTTGGATCATGCCGGTCTTTGTGTGGAGCAGAGTACATTCGAAGAACGCGAAACTCATTTTTCAACCTTCGCGCATAAATCCCGCCGCTCGTGCGACCTTCATGAAAAGCGATGCTTTCCGATTTCCAGCACCTCCAGCGCTATGCCACCACGGGCGATGCTCACGCCTTTCGTGAGCTGGTGCAGGCGCATGGCCCGATGGTTCATGCCACGGCGTTGCGCGTGACACAGAACGCCACCGTGGCAGAGGATGTCGCGCAGGAGACTTTCCTGGAACTGGCACGAAAGGCGGGCGGCATCACGCAATCCGTCGCGGCGTGGTTGCATCGGGTGGCATGGAACCGGGCCTGCGATGCAGTGCGTCGCGAAACTACCCGAAAGCGTGTCGAAGATGCCATGGCGGAGGCGTGGCACACCGATCGCGAGGCGACGTGGCCAGAGATCGAGCCACATGTGGATGAAGCTCTCAATGAGCTGGCGCAAGAGCTGCGTGAGGTGCTTGTGCTCTACTTTTTGGAAGGTCGCAGGCAGGTGGAGATCGCGCGACGCCTGGGCATGAACCAAGCCACGGTGTCGCGGGCCATCGAGCGCGGCATTTCGGCCATGCGGGAGGCCTTGCGAACGCGTGGCGTGATCGCGGGCGCGGGTCTCGCGGCCTTGTTCGCCACCCAGCCAGCGCAGGCGATGCCTGCCGCACTTACTGCCAGCCTGGGCAAGCTGTCTGTCAGCGGTGTGGGCCTGCCCGCAGCGGCTACCGTTTCATCGTCCACTCTTCTCACGACCACCCTTATCACCATGACCTCAACAACGAAAATCCTCCTTGGCAGCGCCGTTATCGCCGCTGGCTCCTACTTCCTGCTGCGCCAGCCCATCCCATCTGCCCCCGCCCCCGTTGTTGAGGCGGTCAAGCCCAAGCCATCCCCAAAGCAATCCATGCCCAAGTTTAGCGATGAAGAGATTTTTGAGCAGCTCTTTGGAAAAGATACCGACAAGCTTTCCAATGCACGCAAGGCCGTAGATGAGCACATGGCCCAGCATCCAGGCAAGACATTGCGCGAACTGGCCCTTGATCCCGCCCTTTCAGGGAGGATGGCGACGCTCATGGCCACCATGTCACAGAGCCCCGATGAGTTTAAAGGACTCACCGAGGCCGCTCACTTCGCCATGCAGATGAAAGGACTAAAGCCAGGGCCCCATGTCGGCGTGAACTTTAGTATCAACGACATCGTTCGGACAGAAAGCCAAGCCGAGCGATATCTCGGTGCCGTGCTCACAG
>JBIKYV010000244.1:0-3796 GCA_044355075.1 Prosthecobacter sp. | reverse complement strand
TGGCGAGCTTGGGAGCCAAATTGCTCCGCGTCGGGTAGCGCCAGTAGTTTCCCGGAGGACCGCCAGTAGCCTGGGGCTGGTAATAGGCGGCCTTATACCATTCGTTCTCGTTTGGAATCCAGATCCTGGCACCGGCTTCCCGGCTGGCGAGTCCACCGTCTTTGGAAATCAGGTAGGCTCCGGTTTCGGTGTCGCCTGATCCGCCCCCATGATGCAGCCAGTTGGCAAAGCGCATCGCGTCGAGAAAGCTCACCTGCATCACCGGCTCCCTTTCGCGTTTCGGACTGGCGGCATACTTGAAGGCACCCGGGTTGCCGGTGCGAACGATTTTCTGCGCGGCATTCCAGACGGCACGAGGATCGGCCTTCGCCGCTACCGCGTTGAGAAATTCCGCATACTGGAACACGGTGATCTCATGCTTGGTGATCTGGAACTGGTACGCCACCGCGCCATGGCCCGTCTTGTCCGGCGCATTGCCCGCATCGCCCACCGTGACCCATTCGGGGTCGAGGGCGTATGCATCGATTCCGCAGACGAGAAGCAAAAGCAGCCACGGCTTCATTTCTTCTCCTCCAGCGGTTCAAAGCTCACATCGTCATACCAACCGTTCACCACGTCCTTGCTGCCACCACCCACGGCCAGTTGCACCGTCTGTTTCGGCGCGTCGCCCGCGTTGGTCTGGTAGGTCAGCACGGGTTTCCCATCGATGACGGCCGTGATCGTCCTGCCGTGCAGCTCGATGACCAAATCGTGCCAGACACCGAGCGCGAGGGTGATCTTCTCCACCTTCGCGGCGGGGATGAACTTGCGGTTCATCTTCTTTTGCTTCTTCAGCGCCTCCGCCTCCGGCGAACCTTTCGGATGCAGGTTTTCCTCGTCCCAGGCGGTGATGCTGCTTGGCCGGATGTGAACGCCCGCGAGATGAAAATTCGCCTCCAGGATCGGATTGGGCCCGTTGAAGCCCACCGCCGCCATGCCGCCCTCCTCCAGCTTGAAGCGCAGGCTGAGGCGCACGTCCGTTCCGCTGACCTTTCTCGTGAGTCCCGAGGGATGCAGCTTCCCAAAGGTCTGACCGCGCAGCTCGCCGCCGTGGATCTGCCACCAGCGGTGCATGTTTTCCGCACCCGAAACCACCTTCCCATCCGGCAGCCATCCATAGGACGACCAGTTCTTGAGAAACGCCGCCTCATCAGAGAAATCTTCCTTCCAGTGGGAGAGGTCGGGATAGTCCTCGGCGGCATGAGTCAGCCCTGATGCTATGGCGAGGGTGAGAATTAGATGGAGAACTTTCATGATAGGATGGGGGGATACGCCGCCTCGCTCACTTTCCTGCCTCCAACGGTTCAAAGTTCACATCGTCATACCAAGTCGCCAGCACTGTCTTTCCATTGCCACCGACCCCGAAGCCAATGCTCGTCTTCGGCGCATCGCCCGACAGGGTGGTATGTTGCAGGACCGGTTTGGCATCGATAAAAACAGTCAGTTCCTTGCTGCGAACCTCCACGGCGAGATCGTGCCACACATCGGGCGCGATCTCGACCATTGCCGCCTTCGCCCGGAACATCTTGCGGTTCCATACGCCCTTCTTCTTCAGTTCCGCCGCCTCGGGCGATCCCTTGGGATGCAGGACGTCATTGTCCATGGCTGCAACGCTGTCCGTCCGGATGTGCAGGCTCACCACGCTGAACACGCGTTCCAGGATGGGGTTCGGCCCGCGAATGCCGATGGCCGCCATGCCGCCCGGCGGGATCTTGAAGCGACAGCTCAGACGAACGTCCTTGCCCGTGGCATTGCGTGAGATGCCCGAGCCATGCTTCTCCTCCGGGAAGTTTTGCCCGCGCAATGCGCCATCCACAATCTGCCACCACTCCGGCCGCGAATCCTTCCCGCCAACCGGTTTGCCGAGCGGATTCTTCGCATCGATGCCCGCCACGAGAAATCCATAGCTCGACCAATGCTTCGCAAAGTCGGCGGAGTCCGAGAAATCATCTTTCCAGTGCGAGTGGTCGGAGGGTTCTGCGGCGCCGAGCATGATCGATGCTGTCAGGAGGAAAATGGTGAAGTGAATTTGCTTGAGTTTCATGGTGATGGATTCTGCTGCTGGTGTTCAGGCATCCGTAAATGGCCCGCCGCCTCGCTTCGTGAGCTGCTCGCGGACTTTCACGCCGTCCAAGGAGGCGACTTCGACCTTCGCTTTCAAGCTCATCGCGGCGGCGACGCCGGCGGCTTCGCCCATGGCCATGGCGGTGACGGTCACGCGGGTGGAGGCATGGGCACCGCGGGTGGCGCTGTGGCAGCGTCCGGCCACCAGGAGATTGCTGGCTTTTTGCGCCACGAGGGAGCGATACGGGATGTCGTAGGGCTCGGGCTGCACTTTCTTGGGATCAAAGTCGTTGGCGCTGCCGACGACGGTTTTGTTCGGGTGAATGTCGAGATACCAGCAGCCGGTGGCGATGGCGTCATCGAAGCGGCGGGACTTCATGAGATCGTCCTCCGTGAGGATGTGCTGGCCGAGAATGCGGCGGGATTCACGCACGCCGATCCACGGGTAAGCTTCGATGAAGTAGGCGTCTTTGAAGGCAGGCACGTTTTGTTTCCAAGCACGGAACATCGCGTGGGCATCCGCGCGGCCCTGCATCTCGGCGCGGGAGAGATCGGCGGCATCGGTGGGGTTCGCGGGCACGCGGACGCCGTGGATATAGACCTCGCTGCCGTGAAAGAGGAACATGATGCCGGGGCCGTAGTAGTGCGGCAGCTCGCCTGCGGCTTGAGCGGCCTTTAGGGCGTCTTTGCAGGCTTGTTTTTCGGCGGGCGAGATGGGCTTCACATTGCCGATGCGGAAATGCAGCGTGAGCGGCTGCACTTCGCTGTTTTGCTCAAAAGGCACACCGGACCAGGCGGCCACATCGGCATCGCCGGAGCAATCAATGACGACTTGGGGCTTCACGGTGACGAGGCCGTCCTTGTTGGCGACCGTCACCGACTCGATCCGCCCGTCGTTGCTGTGGGCGTCACAAACGAAGCTGTTGAAGAGCAGGCTGAGGTTATCCTTCTGCCCCTGGAAAAGGCGGTCGAGCAGGAGCTTGAACTCGAAGGTGTTCGGAATGGTCGGATTGTGCTTCGTCACCGTTTGAGCGTCTGGAGCGCATCCGCCGGACTTTGAGAGCATTTCGAGCGCGATGCCGCGCACCACAATGCGCTTTGTGTCGATGTGAGCGATGCCATCGAAATACGGCAGCCCCACGCTGGTGATGATACCGCCAGCAAAAGGAGCTTTCTCGACCAGCAGCGTTTTTGCGCCTGATCGTGCGGCTGCGAGTGCCGCCGCGCTGCCCGCACAACCACCGCCGCACACAAGCACGTCTGTCTCGATGACACGGCGTTCTTTGGCGCTGCTTTTGGGTTCAGCGGCGATGATCGTTGGCGCAGCGGAGGCGATGGCGGCGGTTTGGATGAAGGTGCGGCGGGTGGTCGTGTTCATGCGTGAATGTCAGGCTTGTAACCAAAGAAGGGGGCCTCGTTCTCCAGATCAAAACGGGGCTTCGGCTGTCGCGCATTCATCAGGCGCAGCCTGCACCAGAACTGGCACGGCACCGACAGCAGATTGCAGGAAGGCGCGACGGATTGGGTGTGCGGGCGCATGCATGGCAGAAGCATAACGGAGTTTGCCGATGGGATGACACGACAAAGACTGGGCGGAATGCGACAGGTCTGGCAGGGCCAGAAGCTCCATCACTATTCGTTCGAAGGCACCTCCAGCGCCTGTCCGTCCGCCAGCAAGCGCTGGCGAAGCCTG
>JBIKYV010000103.1:0-13521 GCA_044355075.1 Prosthecobacter sp. | reverse complement strand
AACGGAGCGATTCCCTATCGCGATGATGTTTCCCAGCTCGAAGCAGAGCTGGAAGAAGAACAGCGGCTCACTCGGCGTGAGGATGATGATGATGACAGCAAAGTCCGCGTGCCTTGCCAGCACTGCCAAGGTAGCCGACTGAATTTGACCGCGATGTTTGTGAAGCTGGCTCAGCCCACAAAACCAAGTTCCAAGAAGAGTGCGGGTGCGATGCAACCTTTGCGCATTCAAGATCTGAATGCTTTGTCAGCTGAAGAGGCCGCCAAGCAAATCATGACGCTCAGCTTTGCTGGCACTGAGGCCGAGATCTCACGTGATATTTTGGCCGAAATCCGGCAGCGCCTGCACTTCATGAAGGAAGTTGGGCTTGGCTATCTTCAGCTTAACCGCAGTGCAGACACGCTGAGCGGCGGTGAAGCTCAGCGCATCCGTCTAGCTGCGCAGCTTGGCTCGAATCTGCGCGGTGTGCTCTATGTGCTGGATGAGCCTACGATAGGCCTGCATCCACGGGACAATGAGCGCCTGCTGAACACGCTTTCCGCTTTGCGTGACAAGGGGAATTCGCTGCTCGTCGTGGAGCATGATGACGAAACCATGCGCCGTGCTGATACCATCATCGACCTTGGGCCTGGAGCCGGTCGCTTCGGCGGTGAGATAGTCAGCCAGGGCAGCCTTGCTCATATCCTGAAGGACAAAAATAGCGTCACGGGAAAAGAGCTGCGTGCTCCATTGAAGCATCCGCTTCGAGGCGGGCGACGCGCTTTACCCAATAGTAAAAAGAAAGAAGGCTGGCTTGTCATCGAAAGCGCACATGCGAATAACCTACGAGACATCAACATACGCATTCCCGTCGGTCGCCTTACCGTCATCACGGGAGTCAGCGGCAGTGGTAAGAGCACCTTCCTGCACAGCGTTCTCTGTCCAGCGGCGAAACTTGCCACCAGCAAGAGTGCCAAGATCATCGATAAGCCCTGGAAGAAGGCTATCGGCTTTGATCAGCTGATGGCCGTGCATGAGGTGGATCAGTCCCCGATTGGCAAAACCTCCCGTTCTTGCCCGGCCACCTACGTTGGAGTGCTGGATGACATTCGGAAGCTCTTTGCCCAGGTGCCTGCTGCGCGTGCGCGTGGCTTTGATGCCGGACGTTTTTCCTTCAATACTGATGGCGGCCGCTGCGAGACCTGTCAGGGCAATGGGGAAATTAAAGTGGAGATGAATTTCCTGCCCACCACACGTGTGCCTTGTGAATCCTGCCATGGATTGCGCTTTAATGCCGCGACGCTGGAGATCGAATACAACGGCAGAAACATCGGAGAGGTGCTGCGAATGAGCATTACTGAAGCAGGGGAATTCTTCGCAAGCCAGCCACGCATCGCAAGACCTCTGCAACTGCTCGCTGACACCGGCGTTGGTTATCTCCAGCTCGGCCAGCCTAGCCCTACCTTAAGCGGTGGTGAAGCTCAGCGCATGAAATTAGTCACCGAGCTCAGCGTGGGGCAGGGGAAAACCATCACGCAAAAACTGCGAGGTCTAAAGACCGAAAAGCGGAACCTTTATCTCATTGAAGAGCCGACCATTGGCCTGCACATGAGCGATGTGGCGCGACTTATTGATGTGCTGCACCGACTCGTTGACGAAGGTCATACCGTCGTTGTTATCGAGCATCACCCAGATGTTTTTGCTGAAGCCGATTACCTGCTCGACATCGGCCCTGAAGCCGGGCCGGAAGGCGGGCAACTCGTCGCCTGTGGAACACCGGAAGAAGTGGCTAAGCACAAGACCAGCGTCACGGCTCCGTTTTTGCGAAAGGTATTGGCATGAGGTGCCCAGAACACTCAAACCAACTTCAAGCGCTTCCGCATAAGCCATTCAAGGGTCAGCAGTGCGATCACGGCACCGAACCACCACCAACTTGACCAGAGTAGAGTTTCCTTCACGGTTACTTGCTTGCGGTCGATGGATTGCAGGAGATTCGGCAGCTCTGTAGCAGCTTGTTCTTCGCGGAGGAAGCGGCCACCACTGGCATTCGCCATCGACTCTAGCAAAGGACGATTCATGGTCAGTGTTGCCCATTCGGGATTACCAGCATCAGCGACACGCAAGCTCAGGTGAAGATTGTTACGTGGTGCTGTGGCGCTTTCTGCGACAGCTATCTCATAAGATCCAGATTTTAGCGGCGGCGTCTGGGCCCGAAAGATACCAAAGTGGGTGGGATCAGCTTCGAGCGGTAGGGTTGCGATCTCTTTGCCATCCAGAAGCACAAAAGCACGCGGATCGCCGACACTGACCAGCTCACCTTTGGCATTACGGACACGAACGCGAATTTCGCTCTGCTCTCCTGGCGTATAGCGCAGACGGTCTGTTCCAATCGCCAGTGTGCCATTTTCTGCCTGAAAAGGTGGGGCAGCAATCCAGGCTGCAATTTGCATCCATAGTCGTTGATGATAAAGATCTGCGACCTGATAACGCCAGCGCCAAAGATCGTCTGTGGCAAGGTAGAGGACTGCCCCTGCACCCACTTGGCGGAAGACAAAGGCGGGAGATAGACTTTCGCTTTTTTCGGCCTTCAATTTCGCTAAAACCTGCGATCCAGGTAGGGCTTCGACACTGGCTATCCAGCGCATTTCTGGAAGTGTGGGCCAAAGGGAGGCATTGGCGCTTGGGCTATCACTGAGACGCAGCCCGGCCTGCCGTTCACCATCCATGGTGAGCTGCCAGGTGTAGGATTGAGCGCTTGGAGTTTTGGCACTCCATGTGATGGGGATTAAGGCGGCTGTTTTTCCCTTTTGCCACCCTTGCAGGGCACCACGAATCCCATCAATGAGGATGAGGCCACCACCGCGCTTTTCGACAAATTCGATCAGCCAATCGGTCTGAGTCGCGCTCAAACGATCTGGGGCCACATCGCCGATAAGCACAAGGTCATAGGTCAGAAGTTCTTCCCGTGTTTTCGGGAAGTTTTTTTGCAGGGCTCCGGCTTCAGCTGGGGTGGAGTAATCATCAAAAATGACCTTCGCCTCCCAGCGATCATCACGGTCAAAATGATTATGAATGTAGCGAGTCTCCCAGCGTGGCCTTCCATCCAGGATGAGAACTTTACGTTTCTTGGTCAGTAGATGGAGCGCGACTTCACGGCTGTTGTTGGCGCGCGTTTTTTCCAGATTTGAGCGCTCACCTTGCACGGCCACATTCACATTCAGCAGCCTCAGGGTTTGATCACGCTCAGTCGTGGGAGCTGGTGGCAGTGCTTTAACCGGAAAGCTGAAGTCAAAGCGACGCTCACCCTTTCCTTCACCGGTAAAACTTTGCTCCCAAAGCATCTTGCCCGCACTGCTGACTCGCACTTGAGCAGGAGTTCCTGAAGGTAGGGAATCCTGCACAATCACCCGGCCTTGCAGGTTCTCCTGAGCAAAAACCGACTCGGCAGTGATCACGTTGAGCACGCTAAGGTCTGGCGGCGGTACTTCTGCACCAAAACCCACGGTGAACACGGGAACACCCGATTCCTTCATGGCCGTGGCAAACTCTTCGGGAGAGCCTGAGGCGTTGTGCTGGCCATCACTTAACACCACGAGAGCTGTCCCAGGCATCGAGCTTCCCAATGCTTCACGCAGCGCGCTATCCAGGTTGGTGATCGGCGCGTCCGCTTGAGCTTGAAGCGAAGTCGGAAGGTCGCCTGAGCTGTCTTTTCCCTGCTGCCGATGCCACCATGCACGTTGCGTCTGCTGCCCACGCAGTAGCATGAGTTCCACATCCTGAGTTTCTGTGAGTTTTTTCAAAAGAGGTGTGGTGCCAGACAGTAGCAGTTTTTCCGCTCGGCTGAGGCGCGAGCCTGTTGATCTAACGCCCAAGCTTGTCCCTGTTGAATTAACGGCTATTGAACCAGGAATAACCTTTGAAGCACCTTCGACATCGTCTTCTAGCTTCATGCTGGCAGAAGTGTCCACGGCAAGCACCACACGTCCGAGCTGACGCTGCGTGGTCTCCCGCCTCAAGACAGGGCCGGAAAGTGCAAGCACGAGGATGAAAACGGCCAAAGTTCGGCAGGCGGCAGGCACCCACCCCAAAAAACCGCTCTGGAACCGTATCTCACGACGATAAAGCCACGCCATGAGAACCGCTAAGCCAAACGCCATCACCCACACACCGATGACAGGATAGTCACCGGCAAAGCGGAGGGTGGTTTCAGTGGTAGGGGACATGCGGGAGATTCTTGGGAAGCAGGATCAAAAAGGACGGAGAGGAATGCGGTCAGCCTTTAGCGACGCGCTGTTGAAGCAGCACTTCCAAAAACAGTAAGGCGAGTAGGATTATAAGGAAGGGCTGCCAAAGTTCGCTGCCGTGACGGCGGGTTCGGTCTAGCTTTTGCCAGGATTCAATACTTTCCACAAAGCTGGCTTCGTGGCGGTCAGCGATGGCTTTGACTTGATCCGCAGGTAGGGAGGTGAGATTTGACTCAGTCGGGTCGATATTGTAGGCGAGCAGTCGCGTTTCCGTGCCTTGGGTGAGTTTGTAAATGCCTGGCGCGGCGATCGGCTTAGATTCAAGCATGGCTTTGTCTGCTTCAGCACGAACTCTTAATGTGTCCGTTTGACCCGTGGGATCACGCAGGATGTATTCGCCGCCGATACGTTCTTTGCCCAAAGTGAGGCGCAGCGGAGCGCCGACCTGATCCCAAGCGCTGAGCGTGCTTTGCGTAGCGAGGTAGGTGACCAAGCGCTGCATGAGCGGGACAAAAAAAGGCTGGAGTGGCAAGTTGGACCACTCCGCATCAGCCGTGGTGGCCGCTGCGATCACGCGCCCGCGTTCGATGGTCTTTTCGATGAAGAGCGGTGAGCCGCGATCGAGCTGGAGGATAGGTTTGGCCTTGTCACTGCTTTCAAACTCCCACCAGCTCTGGAATTCAGCATCTTGCAGGCGTCCGCCACGAGCATCGTTGAAATAGAGGGTGGCCGGGTGAGTCAGTCGCTGCTGAAGTAAACGTGCTGGGGCGGTGCTTGTGGCGCGTTGCAGGCCCTTAATGCTGGTAGGAAACAAACCTTCACCTTTGCGGAAGAAGTCGCGGTTATACCAGTCCAACTCCGCATGAGGACCGGCAAAGATGATGAGACCACCCCCGGCCTTAACAAACTTTTCCAGCGTAATCATGTTGCCACGGAAGCGCTCCACATCAGCCAAGATGACGACTTCCTTGTCTTTGAAGTCATCATCACGAAGCCGACGTGCCTCGATTTTGGTGATGCGAATCAAGTCCTTGAGACTCGGGTTTGCTACGGCCTGATAGGGCGTGAGCGCCAGCTCCAAAAAATCCGCTGCACCTCCCAAAGGTTGATCACTCGGATCACCATCGACCAGCAAGACATTCAGCTGATTTCGCACCTGCACGACAGTGTAGAATGCGTTGTCATCGGGGAAACTATCTCCCTCAATACGCACAGCAAGGGAGTGATCTCCAACAGTCTCAAACGCGTGTGTGAAGGAAATAACCGATACACCTTCAGAAGGCAAACTGACCCGAGAAGTCCTCAGTCGAGCGCCATCGGCTTCTAGATGGACAGCAACATCCTGCCATGGACGTTTGCCATGGTTTTGAATGCGCACACGTAGCCCGACGGGCTGCTTTTCTGCCACTACCAACGCAGACAGATCTGCGCTGGCTATGCTAAGGTTTTCGGTGAGATCACTGGCAAGTCGATAAAACGTCACCTGTGGCTTCGGTTCCTGCTTGAGCAGACTTTCCAAAGCAGGCAGTGCACCTCCTTCAGCAATGCTTTTCCAATCGCTCGCTTGGAAATCGGAAAGAATAGCTAGTTCACGAGCCCCGTTTGAGGCTTTGGAAAGAGCGGCTGCCGCAGTTTGGATCGCGTCATTCGCTTTAACTGGCCCGGCCTGTGTTGGCGTGTCTGCGAGCTGCTTCGGTAGCACATCAAGCGTAGTCGTGGCTTGATCCAAAAGCCTGCGGGAGCTACCACCTGCCAGAATCACCTGTGCATCACTGCCTTTGGGCTGAGCTTCGAGTATGCGAGAGACATCTTGCCTTACCCGCTCCGCAGGGGAACCGCCTGCGGCGGGTGCACGCATAGAGAAGGAATCGTCCAGCAGCATAACTAGTGAAGTTTTACCCAATCCAAAAGCTCGCAATGCGGTCAGCACAGGACGTGCTAAGCACAGAGCCAGAACTATGGGAATGGCAATGCGTACGGCCAAGAGTATCCATTGCTCGATCTTCCACTTTCTCTTCCGTTGCTTGATGACTTCCTGCAACAGATGCATCGCCCCCCAGCGCACAGTGACGACCTTCCGCTTATTCAGCAGATGGATGAGCAACGGGATGAGAAAGGCGAGCCCCCCCGCGAGAAGGATGGTATTGAGAAATGTCATGCGGCCAAATCTGCCCGCTCTAGGCGGAAGGCGGGTGACACGCGTTGGTGCGCTTGGGGTGATTCTAGGACATCGGCGATCATGCTTGCATTATAAATGGGGCAACAACGAGAGACTGGGACTTCTCCAACCACCTGTATTCTACGGGAAGTAAGTCCTGCCCAGGCTCTCCGCTGCAAGGATTCGTCGTCAGCAAGACACGTCTTGCAGCAGAGTCAGGATTTTCTTTTCAACTCGCACTACAGGATCAATGCCCCGCCGCTGGCATGCTCGTCCTCTGCTCTTTGGGCAACCATTCGAACTCAAGGGTTCCACCGCCTTTTTTACTGCCGCCGCCGAGGAAGATATCTCCAGTATCTTTCAAGGTGACGAAGATGATGAATCCAAAAAGCAAGAGCACACAGGCGGTCTGCACGATCTCTAGGAATCGCCCCTGAAGTGGGCGCCGACGGATCGCCTCGCCAATTGCCATGACAATGTGGCCACCATCCAGCACGGGGAAGGGTAGGAGGTTCATCATGGCGAGGTTCACATTCAGCACGACGCTGAACCATAGAACTTGAAGCAATGCAGCAGGGTCTTGCAGCAAATTATAATAAACACGTCCGATGCCAACTGGGCCACTCATGTGGGCAGGGCTGATGTCTGAGTTCGAGGCGACAAGCTTCTGAATCATGCTGACCAATGATTTCGCAGCCCCGGAGACTTGTTCCCAGACGCCGGGATGGGACAGCTTGCGTTCACCCGTGGCGTGCCAGACGATGCCCACCATGGGCTGATTCCAATCTGCCGGGTGCTTGTCTGGTAATCTTGGGGTCAGCGTTACAGTCCTATCTTTGCCTTCACGCAGGAGGTGCAATTGGATTGCCTGATTGCTCCTCGTCTTGATGTATTCTGATAGCTGGAGGCGATGGAAGATCGGGGTGTCATCCACTTTCAAAAGCTGATCTCCGGACAACAGTCCAGCATCCGCTGCAGGGCTGTGAGGCTGGACTGCTCCCACCATAGGCGTCTCTTTACCCATTATGCCAATCTCACGCAGTGGAGGTCGTTTGAACACAGCATCCAGTGTTTTGCCAAACCAGCTTCGAGAGCTCTCCTCAGCCGTTTCAGGCCACTCTGATGCGACCGCAAAAAGAGGTAGATTTTGTCCCGCACGCTTTACCTCGACCTCAATGGTTTTGCCCTCACTTGCGATGATATTCCAGCGCACTGTGTCGGTGGTCATGCCTTCAAAACGATGAATTTCCTGGCCATCGATGCGCACAATTTGATCGCCAGCCCGCAGGCCAGCTTTCTCCGCAGGGCTGTCTTTGACTACGTAACCGATGGTCGTGGTGACAAAAGATTCCGTCTGTGGCTTACCTAGCCAGCTAACGAGAAAAGCGAAAGCGCAGGCGAGCATGAAACTAAAAAGCGGTCCTGCGAAAGCGACGATGATCTTATCCAAAGGGCTGATGGGTGGCAGCGGCTCAATGCTCCTGCTTTCACCTTCAATAGCATCCATTGGCGCCATCTGTGGCAGCTTCACAAAACCACCGGCGGGGATACTACCGAGGCCATATTCCACACCATTGATGGTTTTTTTCCAAAGGGGCTTTCCAAACCAGATGTAAAAGGCTTCCACGCGTAGTCCACGCCAACGTGCGGCCAAAAAGTGTCCCCACTCATGGACGAGAATCATCAGATTGAACACAAGAAGCACCTCGATGACGAGAATAATGACGCGAAGGACTTCGCCGACGGGACCGAGAGAGGAAAGCCAAGACATGTGTGAAGAAAGGGGATGAGACGCAAAAAACAGCCAAAGAATAGGCAAATGCTACGCAGCCTTCAGCCAATCGGCAACGATCGAGATGAAGAACCCGTGATTTCTCTATCTTGATCACGGAGAAGCAGCCTGCGAATCGCCTCCGCAGCTAGGGTGAAACCAAAAACGCCCGTAACTTGAGTGGCAGCGCCAAAACCTGCTGAGCAGTCAAGTTTGTATCCCGTGTCTCCAGCTTCAGGTCGGGTATAGCCGCAGCTGCCATCGGGCAGGGGATAAACCGCTTTTTCTCTGGAAAAAACGCAGGAGACCCCCCAGTGCATGGGGCGACCTTCGGGACTTTTGGGAAAGTTAAATGTCTCTCGAAGCACTCGCCGAACTTGCTGCAAAAGGGGGTCAGCACCTGCAAGACCAAGATCTGCGACTTGAATTTGAGTCGGATCACGTCGGCCTCCGGCGCTACCTGAGACCACGATGGGAAGTCCCAGCGCTTTCGCCTTGGCGATGAGCAGAGCTTTGACGCGAGTGTCATCGACAGCGTCTACGATCAGGTCGAATCCAGCATCGCAGAGCAATCGATCCGCATTGCTGGCGACCAAAAACTCAGGCACGGCCTTGATGTCGCACTCAGGCGCGATCAAGCGCACACGATCAGCCAGGACAGAGACTTTGGGGTGCCCAAACGTCCCAGACATGGCAGGGAGCTGCCTGTTGGTGTTGGTGATGCAAATATCATCCATATCAATCAGGCTTAGGGAACCAATGCCTGTTCGGGCGAGTGCCTCAGTAGCCCAAGAACCAACACCACCTACGCCGATAACCGCGATCTTCGTTTTTTCGAAAATCGGTAGAGCAGCCTGACCGTAGAGTCGGGCGATGCCACCAAAACGTTGCAAATAATCCGCAGTCATGATCCTACGCCATAGCCAGTAAATACGAACTTCGTCAATCTCTGGCCACATCCATAAAGAGGGATGGAAAGGGGGGAGTTCGATTTTCCCACGCTCCGGCACTTGTTCTCTTCCGATTGCACGCTAAACGACAGAAAGAAGCACGTGTTCCGGCACGACTCACGCTTTACCGCTGAATTAGAGTATATCTCATCCCCCAACCCAAAACGCCACCTCCCACGCCATGTCTGTTGTCTCCAAAGGTCTTGAAGGAATCGTCGCTGCAGAAACCCGCCTCGGGGAAGTCCGTGGAGCGGAGGGCGTCTTGTTCTACTGCGGCTACGACATCAATGAACTGGCAGGGAAAGCGACCTATGAGGAAGTCGTGCACCTGCTTTTTTATAATCATCTGCCCAACCGCGCCGAACTTGATAAACTAACGACGGCGCTTCGTGCTGAGCGTGAGTTACCCCAGGGGGTAATCGAGTTTTTAAAGTTAGCTCCCAAAGATGCACGTCCGATTGATGTCATGCGCACGGCTGTTTCGATGCTGGGCTGCTATGACCAAAAGCGTCATGACATCGACGTTAGTGAGAATCTGGCGACAGCAATCCGCTTGGTGTCCCAAATCGGTGTCATCGCCGCTTATTTTCATCGCGCACGTCAAGGACTTGAACTTCCTCCAGTGCGCAAAGATCTCAGCGAGGCAGCTCACTTCCTCTATCTAATGAATGGAGAGGTTCCCTCCGTAGAAGCTGAAAAGACGCTGGATGTCGCCTATGTTCTTCATGCTGAACACGGCTTCAATGCCTCTACCTTCACAGCACGTGTCGTTGCTTCCACCCTGAGCGACATGTTCTCCGCGATCTCTGCCGCTATCGGTGCACTCAAAGGACCTTTGCATGGTGGAGCCAATGAAGGCGTAATCCACATGCTACAAGAAATCGGAAGCTTAGACCAAGTCGATAGCTGGGTGGAAGATGCCTTGGCACAAAAGAAAAAGATCATGGGTATCGGTCACCGCGTTTACAAAGTGCTCGACCCACGAGCCCCACATCTTCGTGAGATGGCCATCACGCTGACCAGCCAACTCGGGGAGACAAAATGGATCGATATGTCTGAGCGTATTGCCCAGATCATGCGTGAGAGAAAGAATCTGAACGCCAATGTCGATTTCTACAGCGCTACGGTTTATTACAGCCTTGGCATCCCGACGGACTTATTTACACCTATTTTTGCCATCGCCCGCATGAGTGGCTGGACCGCTCATGTGCTTGAGCAATGGAGTGAAAATCGCTTGTTCCGTCCCTTGAGCGAATACGTGGGGCGTGCCTACGGCCAGAAATTCGTCCCGATTGAAGAACGCTGATTCCCTGTGCTTATCGACGTTATCACGCTTTTTCCTGAGCTCGTGACAGTGCCGATGGGCACTAGCATCATGCGCAGAGCCCAGGAAAAGGCTGCGTTTCAGTTAGGCGTTACTGACCTTCGAGAATTCGGTCTAGGAAAACACCGACAAGTAGATGATACGCCCTGTGGAGGTGGTCAAGGCATGTTGCTGAGGCCAGAACCCCTCTTTGCGGCTCTGGAAAAGATACATACCGCGAGCAGTCGTGTGATACTAATGTCTCCTGCTGGTCAGCGCTTTGATCAAGCTGCGGCCCAGCGTCTTAGCCGTGAAAGCCACCTTATTTTTATCTCGGGTCATTACGAGGGCGTAGATCAAAGGGTAATTGATCATTGGGTCGATGAAGAACTCAGCATTGGCGATTACGTGCTCACCAATGGCTCCATCGCGGCGGTTGTCGTCATGGATGCCATCATCCGCCTGTTGCCTGGAGTATTGGGTGATGAATTGAGCGCTGTGGATGAGTCCTTTGGGCCATCAGGACTGTTGGAGCCACCGCAATACACCAAACCCGCAGACTTTCAGGGACTATCCGTACCAGAGGTACTGATGAGCGGAAATCACGCCAAAATCGCCCAATGGCGTGCAGAGAAGGCCTTGCAACGGACTCGACGTGTGCGGCCCGATTTGCTGGCCTAACGAAGACATTTGATCAAATCCGATTTAGCTCTCGCCTTCCGCATCGCACTGACTTGCGAAAAGGCAGCCTTTACGGCAAGGAAAACATCATGTGTTCACTTTCCTTTCTCGCACTTCGAGGCTCCGCCTTCCTGCCTTACCTTGAGCCTGTCGGCGCTTTACGGCTGAGTGTTTTTCATGAGTATCCCTATCTTTACCAGGGCACCATGGAGGAAGAGCATAACTACTTGCGAACATACGCCAATGCTGAAAGCAGCCTCGTTGTGTTAGCTTTAGATAGCGGCAAAGTCGTTGGCGCAACAACTTGCTTGGCAATGACGGAGGGAGACCTTTCGTTTCGAACCTGCTTTGAAAATAAAGGCTGGGATCTAGGGCAAATCTGCTACTTTGGAGAATCTGTACTCTTACCCCAGTATCGCGGACAAGGCGCAGGGAAAGTATTCTGTCAGGAACGGCTCGCCCATGCCACTCAACTCGGCGCGAAATGGGCTGCATTTTGCGCCGTCGATCGGCCAATTGACCACCCCAGCCGCCCGCCGGAATACCGCCCACTCGACAGTTTCTGGAAAGCTCAGGGATTTCAAAAACATCCAGAACTCCAAGCAACCTTTGTGTGGAAAGAAATTGGGGAAACCATTGAGTCGCCCAAAACCTTAACCTTTTGGCTTAGAGAACTTTCGTCGAATCCTACATGAAGTCAGTCAACACAGCACACGTCCCTGTCATCGAAGTTCGAACCTTTGATCCTAGTCTTTCTGTCCCGGACGCCCCAGGCTTTGCTCTGAAGGTGATCTCCGTGGTCGAGATGGCGTGGGCAAGCGGGGCCGACATTGTGCTCTTGCCTGAATTCACCTGGATGGGGCTGGAAGTTTTTCTCGAGAAGAAAGAGCCACTCGATCCACACCTACGGAAGGTAGCCCAGATGTTCGAAGAGCAGTGCTTGCCTCTTATTCAAGAAAAGCTGACTCGATCTGACAAGGCGGTGGTGTTAGGCACCACACCCGCACTCCATACTTCAGGCGAGATCCGCAATCGTTCCTGGATCATGTCTGAAGGACGCTGGTTCTTTCAAGAGAAGCTTCATCTGACCCCCTGGGAATCTGCTTTTGCACCAGGACAAGAGATCCTCCTTTGGTCGTTTCGTGAGTTACGCTGCATCGTCATCATTTGCCTCGATATTGAGGTGCCTGAGCTATCTGCACGGCTACGTGACGCAGAGCTTGATTTGGTGCTCTGTCCGAGTGCCACCGAGACCATTCTCGGCGTTGAACGTGTCAATCGCTGCGCTTCAGCCCGAGCTGTCGAGCTTGGGTGCTACGTCGCGGTGAGTCATCTGACCGGGCAGACAGAATCCGAGTTAATCGATGAAAACATCGGCCAAGCAGCCATGTATTGCCCTTCCCAAGCCGCCTTTCAAAATCGAACACGCGAACAGCAAACACCCATAATCTCCTCAGGTGTCCAAGTCATCAGAACCCAACTCGATCTTTACCCCCTGACCGTGATGCGCCGAATGCGCTTGGAAACAAATCCCGCCGCGCTTGGCAAAGATCTGGCTGGAATGGAAAGATCGATTCCACTGCGTTGGGTTTAGGTGGAAATCCCAGTTTATCCATCAACTTTCAAACCTCTATTTATGCTCGAAGAATTCAAAAAGTTTATCCTCAAAGGCAACGTCGTGGATCTTTCTACTGGTGTCATCATCGGTGCTGCCTTTGGCAACATAGTGACTGCTTTTACCAAAGGTATCATCGAGCCCATTTTGGGAGTCTTTGCAGGTGGACCCAATCCCGATCTGAAAATTAAAATCGGCACCAAAACCGTTGAAGTCATGCAGAAGACAGCGGGGGGGATGAAAGAAAAGATTCAACAAACTGTGCCATTCCTCCAGTTAGACCTAGGCGCCGTCATAGGAGCCATCATCGGCTTTCTGATAACAGCAGCTGTGATTTTTTTCGTAATCGTGAAGCCTGCCAATAAGCTGATCTCACTCATCAAAAAAGAAGAAGCCTCAGCACCGGTGCCACCTGCTGCGGACATCATACTGCTTACTGAAATTCGCGACCTTTTGAAGAAGCATTCATGAGAGAATTTTTCTACTCACATGGCTTTGGGGAATCTGTGGTTTTGCCTTGGGGAGTGTGACTTGGTTTACTTCGTAGATATAAATGATCTGAATCGAGGAGGAGCGATTGTTAATTTGGCGATCAAGAATGGCATCAACCTAACCCATATGCTCGATCTTGGGCGGCAGGTTCAGCTATCTAGCATCACTATTCCCGTGCCTTATGAAGTAGACGGTAAGAAGCTGAAAGATTACGGACCGTTATCACTCCTTTGTGATCGTCTCATCCAGATTCAGCAAGGTTCGAGCAACGAGGGTCATGGGCGGCAGAGAGTCAGGCTGAGCGATGGCCTTTTGCTGGTTCAGTAAC
>JBIKYV010000243.1:0-3831 GCA_044355075.1 Prosthecobacter sp. | reverse complement strand
CCCAATCTCAAACCCTTCCTCGAAGCTCATCGTGAAGAATTGGCCTGTGATGTGGTTGCTATTTCTGACACCGGGATGGTGAGTGAAGGGGTTGGGACGTTCACTTATGGCCTCCGCGGTATTGCCTGCATGGAAGTGAAGGTCAAAGGACCTTCGATCGACCTACACTCCGGGATTTTCGGCGGTGCAGTGGCCAATCCTGTGACCATGGCCGCCCGCTTGATTGCCTCTCTTCACGACGCAGAAGGCAGAGTCATGATTCCTGGATTCTATGACGATGTGCGAGAACTCCAGGGCTGGGAGAGAGAGGCTTGGGCCTCTCTGGGTGACGGTGAGCCTGAGACGCTCAATCTGACCGGTGCGCCTGAACTTTTCGGTGAGCCTGGCTATTCTGAAAGAGAGCGTCGCTGGGCAAGGCCCACCGCAGAAGTAAATGGCATGGGCGGTGGCTACCAGGGGGAAGGCTCCAAGACGGTGATCGCGAGGGAGGCTTTTTTAAAGCTAAGCTTTCGGCTGGTCCCAGACCAAGATCCGGCACGCATTCTTCGGTTAGCGGAGGACTATCTACGCTCTCAAGCTCCCGCTGCTGTTCGGCTCGAATTCAAACCTGGTCATACAGGCATGGCATACCTCATGAATCCACATTCTCCGTTGGGTTTGGCTGCACAAAGAGCCCTTCAGAGCACCTTTGGTGGTCAAATTGCCCTTATCCGCGAAGGGGGTAGCATTCCTATTGTTCAGGCTTTTAAAGATGTCTTAAGGGCAGATACTCTTCTTTTGGGCTTAGCCTTGCCTGACTGCCAAGCTCATGCGCCTAACGAAAACTTCCCCGTGGCCAGTTTCGAGGCCGGAATTCGTCTCAATCAAGCTCTATTGAAAGAGCTTGCGCGGGCTTAGCATCGAGACTGACGAACTCGCCTATGATCTTACACTCGCAGGAGCA
Organism: Prosthecobacter sp.; assembly: GCA_044355075.1. GTDB lineage: Bacteria > Verrucomicrobiota > Verrucomicrobiia > Verrucomicrobiales > Verrucomicrobiaceae > Prosthecobacter. The sequence goes on along the minus strand of JBIKYV010000243.1, from coordinate 2,888 downwards.
GACCTGATTCAGGGCCTATAGGATGACTAGTTGCCTGAGCATGAATCTGTACGGTGTCAGTATATGCACATGACATTTGTAACCTTATAGTCTTGAGCTGACGCTGCTGCCACCTCTTGATTCTAACAAGAAATGCCAGGCAATTACACCTTTTTTAGGATAACTTTCATTGATGAAAGTCGCCCCAACCGGCTCTAGACTTGGGTTTGTGTTGCTTGTGAAGTCAGGAGCTTAGACGGAAAAGAGATCTTCGGCAGGGGTAGCGCCGCGCTGGACTTTCGCTTTGCCGTTGCCTGCCAAATGATTGAGCATGTGCCAGGTGTCTTCTGCATCGATTCCTGTCGTAGAGGAGAGATCTTCAGCGCGGACGGCTTGGCTCGTTAAGGCTTGGGCGACCTTGTTCATCTCTGCCAAAAATTCTCCGGCTGCTTTTTTGCCAGCTTCTACGCCGGGTTGGTGGTAGGCATTGATGTTGACCAAAGAAGCATAAAAACCCACTGCGCGCTCGAACAATCCGATGAGCATTCCCAAGGTGTACGCGCTGACTTCGGGGATCGTGAGCGTGATGGATTCGCGTCCCTTGTCTGCAAGAGCTTTGCGCGTGCCACGGAGAAATCCTTGCAAATAATCGCCGCTGGTAAAGCCTGGCTCGACTTCGATGCCTGAACCATCGCGTGACTTGGATACTTCAATGAAGGTGACGAAGAAGTTGTTTACTCCATCGCGCAGTTGCTGAACATACGCGTGCTGATCAGTGGAGCCTTTGTTGCCATATACGGCGATGCCTTGATTGACGACAGCTCCACTCAGGTCATGCTCTTTACCCAAAGACTCCATGACAAGCTGTTGAAGGTATTTCGAGAACAGTACCAGTCTGTCTTTGTAAGGCAACACCACCATGTCCTTTAGCCCTTGGCCGCGTCCAGCACTGTGCCACATCAAGGCGAGAAGCATGGCCGCATTTTCATGGGGCGAGCGGCTCCGTGTTTCTTCATCCATAGCAGCTGCACCTGCGAGAAATGAGCGCACATCGACCCCTTGTAGGGCCGCTGCGATCGTGCCTACTGCACTCATGACGCTAGTGCGGCCGCCGACCCAGTCCCACATCGGGAATCGAGCTAGCCAGCCCTTAGCAATCGCGTGCTTATCCAGCTCGCTGCCGAAGCCTGTAATCGCTACCACGTGCTTGGTAAAGTCGAGGCCTTTGAGGCGATAAGCGGCTTCTGCTTCCAGCATGCCATTTCGGGTCTCCTTTGTGCCTCCTGATTTAGAGATCACGAGGGTTAAGGTGGTGGCTAGTTCATCACCAATCTGTTCTATGATGCGGTCAATGCCGTCGGGGTCGGTGTTATCAAAGAAATCAATGGCAAGCGGCGGCTTGGCTGGAGTAATCGCATGAGCGACTAGCTGTGGTCCTAGAGCAGAGCCGCCAATGCCGACGATCAGTACACGGGTGAATTTTTTTCCATTCGCAGCTTTGATCACGCCTTGGTGGACATCTTCCGCAAACTGCAAGGTCGCACCCAGTGTTTTTGTGATTTCATCTCGTAGGTCAGCAGGAGCTAGATCGGGATTCCGCAGCCAATAATGACCCACCATTCGATTTTCGTCAGGATTGGCAATGGCTCCTCGCTCCAAGGCCCTCATGTCTTCGAAGGCTTTAGTGATCAATGGCTGCATCGACTCAAACAGACTTTCCTCGAAATTCATGCGACTGATGTCAATGCTGAAGCCCAGTGAAGGATAGCGTGTGTAAAATTTCTGAAAACGCGGCCAGTGGGATGTGGAAGTGCTCATGAGGGGTGTGGCTATGGAGCACGCCAGTCCTGATTTCGCAACCCGTTTGGCTCAAACTCCCCTAGGAAACCTGAAAACTTTTCAGTATTAAGATGAGTGCTTTTGCCTGTGCATGTTGGATAGCCTCTGGGGGAGTCAACTTCGCAGGATAGAGCTTGATGCCACGTTTTAGACGGCAGCTTCTGCATGAGATTATCGTACTTTCATCTCCTTCTTGTTTTTACCACACTCAGTTGGGGGGATGTGCCAAATGTGCTGCTGATCATGGTGGATGACCTGAAGCCTGCCCTAGGCTGTTACGGCGATGTCTGTGCAAAGACGCCGAACTTGGATAAACTGGCCAGCCGTGGATTGCGCTTTGATCGAGCCTACTGCAATCAGGCTGTTTGTGCGCCCTCAAGATTTAGCCTGATGCTAGGTTCACGCTCTAGCTCGACGGGGCTTTATGGTTTGCAGAGTCAACTTCGCGAAAAATGGCCACAGGCAGTCACCATGCCCCAATTTTTCTCACAACATGGTTATCGCGCGTACTCTTTGGGAAAGGTTTTTCATGTTGGCCACGGCAATGAAGGAGACGCTGAATCTTTTAACGAGCCACCTTGGAAAGATAAAGTGATTGAGTACCTCGACCGAAGTAGCTCGAATGGAGCTCAGCTGACGCGTGAAGAGGCTTTGTTCAGTAACCAGTTCTTGGGAAAAGTAGAGACTCTGCCGAGAGGCTTCGCTTTTGAGGCTCCTCAGGCTGCTGATGATGACTATGCCGATGGTCGTTTGGCTAGGGAAACCTGTCGGCGGCTGCACAGCCTCAAGCCTCCGTTCTTCTTGGCCGTTGGCTTTGTTCGACCTCACTTGCCATTCAGCGTGCCTGCAAAGTATTGGCAAAAGCATGATTCAGAGCGGCTGCCAGCCCCAGATTTTGAGCAAATGCCGATGGGGGCTCCGGCGGTTGCTGGCAAAAAGGGCGGGGAAATTGCGGCTTATGAACCTGTCCCTGAAAAGCCAGCTACAGCTATGTCGGCTGAACTCAAAAAGCGCCTGATTCATGGCTACTATGCAGCCACTAGTTTTGTGGATGCGCAGATCGGACGAGT
>JBIKYV010000242.1:0-3873 GCA_044355075.1 Prosthecobacter sp. | reverse complement strand
TGAACTTCTGCATGAGGTAGTTTTCCTCGTTCGTGCAGCGGGCGGACGAGATGCCGGCCACCGCATTACCACCGTGCTCGCTTTTGATGCGAGTGAGGTTCGCCACGATGTGGTCGTAGGCTTCGTCCCAGGTGCTCTCTTTGAAGCTGCCGTCGGCCTGACGGATGAGTGGCTTCCGCAGGCGGTCCTTGTGGTTGTAGAACTTGAACGCAAAGCGGCCCTTGAGGCAGGTGTGCGCATGATTCACCTCCGCATCGACAGGTGCCTGGATGCTGAGCACCTCGTTGCCCTTCGTGGCGACGTTGAGATTGCAACCGACGCCGCAGTAGGTGCACACGGTGCGGGTCTTCTTCGTCGCCTCGATGGATTTGGAGAAGAACACATCGCTGATGGCCGAGGTCGGGCAGGCCTGCGCACAGGCACCGCATGAAACGCACTCTGAGTCCGCGAAGGATTGGTCGAGGCCCTTGATGATCTTCGCGTTGAAGCCGCGACCATGCATCGAGAGTACATGCTGGCCCTGGATTTCATCGCAGGCACGCACGCAGCGGGAGCAATTGATGCACTTCGACAGCTCGCTCGTCATGTAAGGATGCGAATGGTCCTTCGCACGGTCGAGATGATTCGCGCCCGCCGGGTAGCGAACGCCGCGGATGCCCACTTTAGCCGCCACGGTCTGGAGTTCGCAGTTTCCGCTCACCTCGCAGGTCAGGCAGTCCAGCGGATGGTCCGTGAGCACGAGCTCGACGATATTTTTGCGCAAACGACGCACTTTTTGGCTCTCGGTGTAAACGTGCATGCCCGGCGCAATCGGCGTGTGGCAGCTCGCCACCACGCGGCGGGGCCCATCGGCCTGCAAAGCCACCTCGACGCTGCAAACACGGCATGCGCCATACGGCTCGAGCTGCGGCGCATCACACAGCGTCGGCACAAAGCCGCGACCTTTGTGGCGGTCGATGAAATTGAGCAGTGTTTCGCCGGACTCGAAGCGAAGCGGTTCGCCGTCGATGAAAGCGGTAAGCGTGGAGAGATCCTGGACCATGGTTGATTTGCCCACGAGGGTTGGATTTATTCGTGAACAGAACAATAATTACCGAATTCCCGAATAGATTGCACTCCTGAAAATGCAGAGGCTCAGGCCAATGTGTGGCTTAATAACTGCCAGTTTTGGAGTGGAAATCCGGCAGGGGTAGCCAAAACCACGCCAGAAGCTGGGTGCTTGTACAGAGGCCATTCATAGAAATAGAGCTTTTCGCTAAATCCCAGGAGGGCGCAGCCTTTTCAAGGTAGGGCATAAAAAATCGTGCGTGTTTTCTCTGGCGACGGCTACCCCCAGGCGTTGACAAAACCTCTTGCCCCTCCTTTGTAACGCCCCTTTCCGGCTAGCCCGGATTTTTTTACCACCAGCCAGCACCTTACGCCCTTATGGACTTCATCGCCAAAAACATTGCCGAACTCGCCCCTTCCATGACCCTCGCCATTACCGCTCAGGCGAAGGCGCTGAAGAAGCAGGGCATTGATGTGCTGAGCTTTGGGGCAGGTGAGCCTGACTTCAACACGCCGGACCACATCACCCAGGCTGCTGCCGAAGCTTTGCTCGGTGGGAAAACTCGTTACACCGAGAGCAACGGTCTGCTCGAGTTGCGCGAAGCCATTGCGGCCAAGCTCCTCATCGACAATGGTCTGCAATACGATCCTTCCATGATCAGCGTGAATTGTGGGGCCAAGCATAGCTGCTACAACGCCATCGCCGCTGTGGTGAATCCTGGTGACGAAGTGATCATTCCTGCACCTTACTGGACGAGCTATCCTGAGATGGTGAAGATCGTGGGTGGTATTCCTGTCATCGTCGAAACAAAGCGCGAGAACGGCTGGAAAATGACGCCTGAGGAATTTGAAGACGCGATGTCTCCGATGACGAAGATGGTTATCATCAATAGCCCAGGTAACCCAACCGGCTCGGTCTATTCCAAAGAAGAGCTTCAGGCCATCGGGGAGATTGCTGCCTCAGAAGACATCCTGATCCTCTCCGACGAGATCTACGAGAAGCTTGTCTATGCGGGTCAGAAGCATGTGTCCATCGCCAGCATCAGCAAGGACATCTTCGATCACACCATTACGATCAATGGTTTCTCCAAAGCTTATGCCATGACCGGCTGGCGCTTGGGTTACACCGCGGCACCCAAGAAGATTGCCGATGCGATTGACACGATTCAGAGCCACACGACCAGCAACGTCACAACCTTCGCTCAATACGGGGCGATTGCCGCGCTGAGTGGAGATCAGCAGATCGTGGCCGACATGCGTGATGAGTTCGATGTCCGCCGCCAGTACATGTTGAGCCGTCTACAGGCCATTAAGAATATCCGTGTTGTCGAGCCGCTGGGTGCCTTCTACTTCCTGGTGGACATTGAGCCAACAGGCCTGAAGTCCGTGAACTTCTGCGAGAAATTGCTGAGCAAGGCGCGCGTGGCCGCAGTGCCAGGCGTTGCTTTTGGTAGCGAGTACACCCTGCGCTTCAGCTACGCCACTGGCCTGGATGTCATCAATGCTGGCATGGATCGCTTTGAGGAGTTTTGCTCTCAACACTAATCGCTCTTCATTTGAGCCTTTGTTTTCAGCTTCAACCTGATCCTCTCTCCTTATGAGTCGAAAAATCCGTTATGGTATGGTAGGCGGCGGACGTGGTGCGTTCATTGGTGCCGTGCATCGCATTGCTGCAGCGATTGATCAGCAGATCGAACTCGTCTGCGGTGCGTTTTCCTCTGATCCTCAAAAGTCGAAAGACAGCGGTGCAGATCTTTTTTTACCTGCCGAGCGTTGCTACGGCAGTTATGAAGAAATGATCAAGGCAGAGGCAGCTCTGCCTGCGGATAAACGCATGGATTTTATCGCGATTGTCACGCCGAATCACGTGCACTTTCCCCCTGCCAAGATGGCACTGGAGCATGGTTTCCACGTGCTGAGTGATAAGCCTGCAACCTTTGATCTGGCAGAGGCCAAGCAACTGGCTGAGTTGGTGGAAAAGACCGGTTTAATTTATGGTCTGACTCATAACTATACGGGTTATCCTTTGGTGAAACAGGCCCGTGACATGGTCCGCGAGGGAAAACTGGGCAAGATCCGCAAGGTCGTGGTGGAATATCCTCAGGGCTGGTTGGCAACCCGTCTGGAAGAAAGCGGCCAAAAGCAGGCTGCTTGGCGCACAGACCCGACGAAGTCCGGGGCTGCCGGTTGCGTCGGCGATATCGGCACTCATGCTGAAAATCTGGCGGAATACGTCACCGGGCTGAAGATCGCCGAACTCGCGGCAGATCTCACCACTTTTGTGGAAGGGCGTCTGCTCGATGACGATGCCAACATTCTGCTGCGTTTTGACAACGGTGCCAAAGGTGTGCTCCATAGCTCCCAAATCAGTGTGGGCGAGGAGAATAACCTTAACATCCGCATCTATGGCGAGAAGGGCGGCCTGGAGTGGCATCAGAATGAGCCCAACACTCTGCTGGTGAAGTGGCTCGATCAGCCGATGCAGGTCTATCGCACGGCCAATGGATATCTGGGTGCCAATGCAGCGGCAGCAACTCGCACGCCGCCGGCTCACCCCGAAGGTTACCTGGAAGCTTTCGCGAACATCTACAAGAACTTCGCTAATGCCATCCGTGCTCGCCTAGACGGTCGCGCTCCGACTGCCATCGAAAACGACTTCCCCAAGATCGAAGATGGCGTTCGTGGCATGGCTTTCATCGAAGCGGTGGTGGCTTCGAGCCAAGCCAATGCTGCCTGGACGAAGCTCAATGACTGATTCCGACAACGATTGATTTTCGCAAAAAGCCTGCCGTTCTGCGGCAGGCTTTTTGGTGGGCTCTACCCTAG
>JBIKYV010000102.1:0-13783 GCA_044355075.1 Prosthecobacter sp. | reverse complement strand
TGCCGACGATGGCATCGGCGAGCTTGTTCCACTTCTTGCGGCTGTCGGCGGCCTTGTTGGCCTCCATGCCGTAGAAAGGCTCGCCGAGCCAGCCTTCGAACATGCTGGTGACGTCCTTGCTCCACTTGGTGCCGGTGAGGTTGAAGATGTCGGTGGGCTTCACGCCACGAGCGACGCACTCGATGGCGAGGTCGCCGACGACTTTGCTCGATGGTGTGACTTTAACGATGTCGCCGCAGAGCTGGTTCACCTCGGCGTAAGCGTGGGCGATCTCCGGCCAGCGCGGGCCGAGGCCCATGCCGATGGCTTGCTCCTTAAGGTTGGTGTATTGGCCGCCTGGCATCTCGTGGAGATAGACTTCGGCGGTGCCGTAGGGCTCGGCGGTGTCGAAAGGCTTGTAGAAAGCGCGGACGGCCGCCCAGTAGTCGCTGAACTCCTGTAGCGCCTCGCTGTCGAGGCCGGTATCGCGCGGCGTGTTTTGCAAAGCGGCGACGATGGAGTTCAAATTCGGCTGCGAGGTGCCGCCGGACATGGAGCCGATGGCGGCATCGACCGCATCGACGCCGGCGATGGCGGCCTCGAGGTAGCTGGAGGCGTTCACGCCGCTGGTGTCATGCGTGTGGAAGTGAATCGGGATGCCGACTTCATCTTTGAGGGCCTTCACGAGCTTCTTCGCGGCAAACGGGCGGACGAGTCCGGCCATGTCTTTGATGCAGAGCATGTGCGCGCCCATCTTCTCCAACTCCTTGGCGAGGCGGACGTAGTATTTGAGGTCATACTTGTCGCGCTTCGGATCGAGGATGTCGCCGGTGTAGCAGAGCGTGCCTTCGCAGATCGACTTGGTGTCCTCACGCACGGCTTGCATGGCGGCGGTGAGGTTTGGCAGGTAATTGAGCGAGTCAAAGATGCGGAAGATGTCCATGCCGTTCTCGGAGGCATGTTTGATGAAGCCCTTCACCACATTGTCCGGGTAGTTCGTGTAGCCGACGGCATTGGAACCTCGGAAGAGCATCTGGAGCAGGATGTTCGGCACCTTGGCGCGGATCTGGCGCAGGCGCTCCCACGGATCTTCGCGGAGGAAACGCATGCTGACATCGAAGGTGGCACCGCCCCACATTTCGAGAGAGAAAAGGTTCGGCGTGCGACGTGCCACGGCATCGGCCACGGCCAGCATGTCAAAGGTACGCATGCGGGTGGCGAGCAGCGATTGATGCGCATCGCGCATGGTGGTGTCGGTGATGAGCAGGCGCTTCTGCTTCGCGACCCAGTCTTTGCAGAACTTCTCCGGCCCCATCTCGGTGAGCAGGTCCTTCGTGCCTTTGGCCGGCGCGACGCGGTGGTCGCTCTTCGGGATCGGCGGTGCGATGAAGAGACTGCTGGGCTTGTGCCCTTTCGCGAAGGGATTGCCGTTAACATTCACGTCTGCGAGGTAGTTCAGCAGCTTCGTGGCACGGTCTTGACGTGCAGCGAACTTCAGCAGGTCGGGATTGTTATCAATGAAGCGCGTGGTGGCTTGTCCAGCACGGAATTCAGTATGATGCACCACGTTCATGAGGAACGGGATGTTCGTCTTCACGCCGCGGATGCGGAACTCACGCAGACCGCGGTCCATGCGGTCGAGCGCCTGCTCGTAGGTGCGGGCAAAGACGGTCATCTTCACCAGCATCGAGTCGTAGTAAGGCGTGATGACCGCGTTCGTGGCACCGAGAGCGCCATCGAGGCGGATGCCGAAGCCACCGGCGCTGCGGTAGGTCAAAATTTTGCCAAAGTCCGGCGTGAAGCCGTTTTCCGGATCTTCCGTGGTGATGCGGCACTGGATGGCAAAGCCGCTCTTCTCGATCTTGTTCTGCACGGGCAGCGCGAGAGGCTCGTCGTGCATCTTGTGACCCTGCGCGATGAGAATCTGGCTGCGCACGATGTCGATGCCGGTGATCTCCTCCGTCACGGTGTGCTCCACCTGGATGCGCGGATTCATTTCAATGAAATACCACTCGCCCGATTCATGATCGACGAGGAACTCGACCGTGCCGGCGTGCGTGTAGTTCACTTCCTTCGCCAGCTTCACCGCCGCGTCGCAAAGGCCGTCGATGATCTCCTGCTTCACGCCATAGCTCGGCGCCTGCTCGATCACCTTCTGATGGCGACGCTGCACGGAGCAATCGCGCTCATGCAAATGCAGCACCGTGCCGTGTTTATCGGCCAAAATCTGCACTTCGATGTGCTTCGCCTTGCCGACGAATTTTTCCAAAAACACCGCTCCATTGCCGAAAGCGCGTTCCGCCTCGGTTTGGGCCTCATCAAGCAGTTTTTCGAGGTCCTTGGCCTCACGCACGATGCGCATGCCGCGACCACCACCCCCGAAGGCCGCCTTGATGATCAGCGGGAAGCCAATCTTCTTCGCCACGGCGATCGCTTCCTTGCGATCACTTACCGGCTCGTCCGTGCCTTCGAGGATCGGCACCTTCAATTTGCGAGCCACATTGCGAGCAGCCGTTTTGTCGCCCATCATCGTCAAAATCTTCGGATCAGGCCCGATGAAGATGATGCCCGCCTTTTCGCAGGCGCGTGAGAAGTCCGGATTTTCGCTCAGGAAGCCATAACCAGGGTGAATCGCATCCACGCCCTTCTCTTTCGCCAATGCGACGATGCCCTCGTAGTCGAGATAGGCTCCCAGCGGGCCTTTGTCCTTGTTCAGCTCATAGGCCTCATCCGCCTTGAAGCGATGCGGGCAGAAGCGGTCCTCCTGCGCATAAATGCCCACCGTGCGGATGCCCAGCTCCGTAGCTGCACGCATCACGCGGATGGCGATTTCAGAGCGGTTCGCGACCATGAGCTTTTTAATGGGGCGAATCGAACTGACGGCGGCGATTTCAGCTTTGGAGGAGGCGGACTTCTTGGACATGGCGTGGTTGGTTGAAAAAGGGATCAGGTCGTTTACCTGGAAAAAGGCGCGCGATTCTCCACAGTAGACCTAGCTTTGCAAGATAGGAACTCAGTTGGGACAAAAGACGTCACAAAAAGGCCTTCAGGCTTTACCCTGAAGGCTCTTCCATGAGAAAGATGAATTTGAATCACTCACCTCCTTCTGCGCGTTCTTGCTGACCAATCAGAGATTCTTTCACAGCAGCAACAGCGTAGTCGCGATTGAGCTTAGTGATCCAGCGCACGCTGATTTCCTTCGGGCAGGCAGCTTCGCACTCATAATGATTGGTACAGTTACCAAAACCTTCCTTATCCATCTGACGCACCATGGCGAGGGTGCGACGATCTTTCTCAGGCTGCCCTTGGGGAAGAGAATTGAGCTGACCGGCCTTGGCCGACACGAAGAGCATTGCGCTAGCATTTTTGCAGGCAGCTACGCAGGCACCACAACCGATGCAGGCTGCCGCGTCCATGGCTAGGTCTGCGACTTCTTTGCCAATTAGAATAGCATTGGCATCAGGTGCTGAACCGGTGCGGACTGTGACAAAGCCGCCCGCTTGCTGGACTCGATCAAATGCACTGCGATCAACGACCAAGTCTTTGATGACTGGAAAAGCAGTCGCGCGGAATGGCTCAATCCAAATGGTATCGCCAGTGCGGAATTTACGCATGTGAAGCTGACAAGTCGTCGTGGCTTTCTCGGGGCCATGAGGCACGCCATTGATTGTCATGGAGCACATGCCGCAGATGCCTTCACGGCAATCGTGATCGAAAGCGAAGGGCTCCTCGCCTTTGGCGATGAGACGCTCATTGACGATGTCCATCATTTCCAAAAACGAAGCATGATCAGGAATGTCCTTGGCTTCGATATCTTGGAAGTGGCCTGACTGACCACGATTTTGACGCCAGACTTTGAGGTGGAGATTAAGAAGAGACATGGGCCTAGAAAAATGAAATTTTATTCAGATCAGAATCTCTTATTTATAACTGCGAACACTAAGATGAACTTCTTCAAAACTCAGGGGCTCTTTGTTCAGAGTAGGCTTGGAGAGATCCCCGGTATATTGCCAAGCGGCAGAATAGCAGAAGTTATCATCATCACGCTTTGCTTCGCCATCCGGGTATTGATGTTCAGTGCGGAAATGGCCACCACAGCTTTCCTCGCGGTTAAGAGCATCTTGGCAAAGGAGCTCTGCAAATTCCATGAAGTCAGCAACACGACCGGCTTTCTCGAGTTCGGGATTGCAAGCTTCTCCTGAGCCAGGAACGATGACGCTGCTCCAGAATTCTTCGCGAAGCGCAGGAATTTTGCGCAGCGCCTCTTCAAGGCCTGCTTTATCGCGCGCCATACCGCACTTGTCCCAGACGAGAAGACCCAACTCACGATGGAAGCTGTCGACGCTGCGCTTGCCCTTGATGCCAAGAAACTTGCGGGTGCGTTGAGTCGCCTCTTCCAAAGCTTTTTTGAATTCTGGGTGCTCGGTCGTGATACTGCCCGGATTCTGGGTGACGAGGTAAGGAGCAATAGTCGTCGGGATGACAAAATAACCGTCTGCGAGGCCCTGCATAAGCGCTGATGCTCCGAGGCGGTTGGCTCCGTGATCTGAGAAGTTTGCTTCGCCGAGCACATGCAGCCCGGGCAGGTTACTCATCAAGTTGTAGTCCACCCAAAGACCACCCATCGTATAGTGCACTGCTGGATAGATACGCATCGGTTGTTTGTAGGCGCTTTCGCCCGTGATGCGCTCGTACATGTCAAAGAGATTGCCGTAGCGCTCTGCGATCGTCTTTTGACCGAAGATCTGAATGGCTTCTGCAAAGTCGAGATAAACACCGCGACCTCCAGGGCCGACACCACGTCCTTCATCACAGGCTTCCTTGGCGGCACGTGAGGAAATGTCACGAGGGGCAAGATTACCAAAGCTTGGGTATTTGCGCTCCAGGAAGTAATCGCGATCAGCTTCAGGAATTTGAGCCGATGGCTTGCCGATGTCTGAGGCTTTTTTGGGCACCCAAACTCGACCATCATTACGCAATGACTCCGACATTAACGTGAGCTTGCTCTGGTAATCACCGCTCACGGGAATGCAGGTCGGGTGAATTTGGGTGTAACAAGGGTTCGCGAAGTAGGCTCCCTTTTTGTGAGCTCTCCAAGTGGCCGTGACATTGCACCCCATGGCATTGGTGGAGAGATAAAAGACATTTCCGTAGCCTCCCGTGCAAAGAAGGACGGCATCGCCTGCATGGGCTTCGATTTTACCCGTCACAAGATTACGGGTGATGATGCCTTTGGCATGGCCATCCACGACAACGACTTCGAGCATCTCAGTGCGCGGATACATTTTCACGCCGCCACGATTGACTTCCTTATTCAGCGCGGAATAAGCACCCAGAAGAAGCTGCTGCCCTGTCTGACCTCGGGCATAAAAGGTGCGGCTCACCTGAGCTCCACCGAAAGAGCGGTTTGCCAGCCCACCGCCATATTCACGAGCGAATGGGACCCCTTGGGCCACGCATTGGTCGATGATATTCACGCTGACTTCTGCGAGACGATGAACATTGGCCTCACGAGCACGAAAGTCCCCCCCTTTGACAGTGTCATAAAAGAGACGGTGAACGCTATCGCCATCGTTTTGGTAATTCTTGGCGGCATTGATGCCACCCTGAGCGGCGATGGAGTGAGCGCGACGAGGACTATCCTGGAAGCAGAAGCACTTCACCTGATAGCCCAACTCGGAAAGCGTGGCTGCTGCGGATGAGCCTGCAAGACCGCTCCCCACCACCAGTACCGTGTACTTCCGTTTGTTTTTGGGATTGATGAGCTTGGAGTCCTGCTTGTGCTTGGACCACTTCATGGCCATCGGGCCGGAGGGAATCTTGGAGTCTAGTGCCATAACAGCCTTGGTGTGACAGAATTAACAGAATGGAAGAAAAACGCAGAGAAAGAGATCAACGACCATAGCCCAGAAGCCAGATGGCGATTGGTATTGAGCAATTGCCAAGCAAAATCAGGGTGGCATAAGCATGCCCCAAGGCTTTAAAAAGAGGGGCTGTGCGATGAGTCGTCAGCCCGAGCGTCTGAAACAGACTGCTCACACCATGGCTCAGGTGACTGTACAGCAACACCATGGCGATGATGTAGAAAATGGATGCAGGAGCCCAGGAGAAGCCATCAACCACCATTTTGTGAACATTGTGAACGGTTTCGCCATGAAGCTGAGTTTTGTACACTTCGCCGTTGTAATCATTGCCCACACGAACGGTAAAATGAAGCAGATGATAGACAATGAAAGCCATGATGGTCAGGCCGCTCCAGATCATGGTGCGAGATGACTTACTAGAAACCTGGGCTTTATGTTGACCATATGGGTCCTGGCGTGCGGAGCGGTTTTGCTTCGTCAACTGAACGGTAGCTAGAATATGAATCGCGACAGCGGCCAGGAGTCCCAGACGTGCGATCCAGACACCACCGCCATGCAAGGAGGTCTGGAGCATGTGGCCGTATTCATTGATCGCATCAGGCCCTGCAAAGATGAGCAGGTTTCCGATCATATGGCCTAGCACGAAAATCACCAAGACGGCACCCGTCAGGGCGACGAGGATTTTTTTGCCAATGGAGGAAGCGTAAAAACAAGAGAGAGAGTCGAGAACAGCGCTCATGGAGGGGGTTTTCCATATGGGCATACGATGTGTCCAGGCAAGCGGCACGTCGATTTTTACACTTAATTTTTTCACAGCTTATTGAGCATGAATCGCATTTATATCTTGAGGCTCCCCCCACGGCATGGTTTCCATGGAATGATCGGCCGACGCCCATTGGAAAGCTATTCGAGAAACTCCTCCATCTCAGGGATGCGCGTGAAGGCGATTTTAGTCCCCGAGAAGGCTTTTACTTCATCCGGCAGAAATCCGAGAGCGATGCTATCGCGACCAAAGTGCTGATTGAGATGATCCATGACTCGGGATAGGCGATGCTGGCGCGCCATTTTCTCCTCAGAGATTGGACGAAAGTCGCGAAAAAGCTCCATCTGCTTCGGCTGATACACGCTCTCCAAACCATAAAGCGTGACCGATAGCTTTTTGATCCGTGCCCAGCGCACTTGGCCTATCACGATTGGCCATAGCTTGAGCAGCGCTTGCATAAGCGTGAATGTATCTTGCGTTGGCCAAGGCAATCTTATCACAGCCGCGCCCTGACATTTCTCCTCGGTCTTTACGGAAAGGCTAAGCTCGCTGGCATTCCAGTCTTGCCGACGCAAGCGACTGGCGGCTTTAGAAAGCAAGCGACGAGCGACAATGGCGGCCTCAGGAGGGCACCGCAGCTCAGGCGATAAGACATGGCTGTGACCAATGCTGCGCGATTGTTGTGGGAAAGCCCCCAGGTCATGACCATGCAACTCTTGCCAAAAGCGATTTCCCCCTACCCCGCCCCAAACACTACGAAGTTCCTCTGGTGTCGCATGCCAAAGATCGCCGACCGTTAAAATTCCCGCAGCATGCAGTCTTGGTCCCATCCGACGACCTATTCCAAAAAGATCCGTCAGCTCCCACCCCACCAGTGCATCTGGCAGATCAGCGATGTGAAGCACCGTGAGTCCATCGGGCTTTTCAAGATCACTGGCAATTTTCGCCAAATAGCGGTTAGGGGCGATGCCAATGGAGCAGGTAATGCATTCCCCGAGTCTTTCACGCAACCCCCTTTTGATTCGTCGCGCTAAGTCCAACGCAGACGCCTCGCTTTGCCGTGTAGAGTCTAACAGCAAACCCATTTCGTCAATCGAAGCGACTACTTCAATAGGGTAATAGAATTCGATCACCCTTTTGATCTTCTCATGAAATTCGACGTACTTTGAGTGGTCGGCTTGCACCAAGATCAACTCAGGACATCTTTGGCGCGCATCGCTGATATTGGTTCCTGTCTTGATGCCGAAGCGCTTGGCCTGATGGCTAGCCGCAATCGCACAAGTGCTATCCGAGATCATAGGAACTACCGCCACAGGTTTATCCTTCAAACGAGGATTCAGCTGCTGCTCGACGCTAGCGAAGTAGCTATTTAGATCCAAAAATAACCAGCGCAGAGGCGATGATGAACGCGATTGCTTCATACCGCCTAAATTAGCAGCATTCAAATAAGTTCAAATGAACACTTTTGTCATTTCTCAATTTAAGAAGCTGAATCGTTTATTGAATTTAAAACCTAAGACATGCGACATGATGAATGGTTACTTCGCTACGGTAATATCATGCGATGATTGGATGAACTAGCCGTAGCTACGCCATGATTCTTATTATCGAAGAAATTCTACATATAACACAGCTAATCACCATTGGGCACAAGTTGACGACCCTATTGATTTAATTGATACCGCGAAAGCATGAAGAGAAGAGGCCGTTAGGGCATTTCCCCTCTCATGCTCATTTCATTACACCACAGGCTAGCTATCAGGATTTTGATAGCTTTGAATGCCATGTTACTGACAACCTTAGGAGATGAAATTTCCGTGCGGAAACTTGCAGACATGATGGAAGCCCGCCCACAAGGTGCAGGGAAACAAGCCGTTAGGAAAATGGCCCTACAACTCATGGGGCAACAGCTCCTTCTCAAAGGAAAAGCAGCGGTAAGGATCGAGGGATGCACAGTCGCATGGGCCATTTTAAATCCCGAACCAGCTCAGGTTTTGCATATGGATGGCACCCTACTGGGCAAAATGAAACCACTAGGAGACGACGGCCTACAAGTCCTGATTCAGACCTTCCCCAACTTCACTGAATTTGGCTATCAAATCGTATCATCAGGCCCTCCCAAAGCTCGGGGAACACTACGTATTGAGCACTACGAACAAGCAAAAGAAATGGAACCTACCCCTGGCGTTCCACGCGGGACGCTGGAGCGATTCGAGTGGGAAGAGAGCCGTATCTATCCGCACACGAAAAGAACCATCACGGTTTACATCCCAAACAGTTATAACAAGGGCGATGAAGCCTGCCTAATGGTTTGGCAGGATGGAAGTCGCCATGCAGATCCCAACGGCACCCTGCGTGTTGGCACCGTCTTCGATCACCTGATCCATCAAAAACAAATGCCTGTTACGATCGGTGTTTTTATAGACCCTGGAAGAACGGAAGGGCAAAAGGAAGCAGAGAAACCAGCCAACCGCAGCTTGGAATACGATAGCCTGGGCGAAACTTACGTTCGTTTTCTGCTCGAAGAGATCCTACCAGCGACGGAAAAACGATTGGGGGTCAAATTCAAAAAGACGCCCGAATCACGAGCCATTGCTGGAGGCTCATCGGGAGGCATTTGCGCCTTCACCGCAGCATGGGAGCGCCCCGACCAGTTTGGCAAAGTTCTTGGGTGGGTAGGTAGCTTTGTCGATATCCGCGGAGGGAACTGCTACCCATACCTGTTAAGAATTACCGAGAAAAAGCCCCTGCGTATCTACTTGCTCGCAGGCACCCATGATTTGGACAACACGTTTGGTCATTGGCCTTTAGCAAACCGAATGATGGAATCGAGCCTTCAGTTCATGGGTTACGATCATCGAGTGGAATGGACTCCCTGCTTTCATGGCAGTAAAGGAATGGCCCCTAGCCTTCCCGATGCCTTACGCTGGCTGTGGCGTGGAGTTCAATAAAAACCACGGTCAATCTTTCGACATTCCCGTGGCTTTTAAAATCAGGTGCCCCAACAAAAGGAACACTTATTGTTGACGATCTTCCGGCTCGATCAGTCCGTAGTCACCATCCTTGCGTCGAAATAAGATAGCTAGTTTGTGGGAAGCTTGGTTGTGGAAAACGACAAAAGGACGGTCGCTCAATTCCAAATCCATAATGGCTTCATCGGTGTAGAGAGGACGCACCTTATACTTCTCATTGTGCACATAAGAAGTCTCAACGTGCTCTTCTTCTGTATGAATCGCCTCCGCATGAATCACTTTTTCTTCAATATGACGAATGCTTCCATCCTTACGAGGACGATGACTTTTCAAAAGACGAGTTTTGAATTTGCGCATTCTCCGAGCGATTTTGGCAATCGATTCGTCAATGGAGGCATAGATATCTTCTGTCGTGCTCTTGACTTCAATGACAATATGATCAGCACAAAAAAGAATAATTTCAGCAATTTGTCGGTGATGTTGAACATCTAGAACCACCTTAGCCTCGATAATGCGCGGATAGTCCAGATGAAGTCCCTCGATCTTTTTGTGGGCATAATCGCGAATGGCCTCAGTGATCTCGAGATGACGTCCAGTGACGACGATCGGTAGGTTGACGTTGTGCTTTTGCATGGTGTTTATCCTCCTCGGTTGGGGGTGATTTTCGGTGAAAGAAAAAGAGACTACATGGTAAAGTCCTCGCCCAGATAGAGCCGACGAGCCTCTGGGTCATTGACGAGAAATTCTTTGCTACCATGACGTCTTACTTGGCCTTCATAAATGAGATAGGCACGGTCAACAATATTCAGTGTTTCGCGTACATTGTGATCAGTAATAAGAATAGACAAACCTGCGCTTCGTAACATTCGAATAATCTCCTGGATTTCACTGACAGCAATGGGATCAACTCCGCTGAAAGGTTCATCCAACATTAATAATTTAGGCTCTGTAACTAGACTTCGAGCAATAGTCAGCCGCCTCTTTTCTCCACCCGAAAGGGTGAGCGCCAAGTTATCAGCCACATGATCAATTCCGAATTTCTCCATGAGCTGCTGGCACTGCTCTGCACGCTGCTTAGGGGTGAAGTTCTGGGTCTCCATGACCGCAAGAATGTTATCCCGAACCGTCAGTCGACGGAAGATCGATTCTTCCTGCGGAAGATAGCCCATGCCTAGCCGCGCACGCTTAAACATGGGTTGATTGGTCGCATCTGCTCCATCGAAAAAAACTTTACCACCGTTCGGCCTGACTAACCCTACAATCATGTAGAATGTGGTCGTCTTTCCTGCACCGTTCGGCCCAAGAAGGCCAACAATTTCACCCTTTTTGACTTCGATATCCACACCATTCACCACCGTTCGACCATCGTAGATTTTTTTTAACCCTTCAGTGTGCAGAAGTTCTGCACGCCCCTCTATGCTGACTCCAAGATTGGATGGTTCCTGCAGAGATGAATCCTCAATGTCCATGGAAGAGAAGTTCTTGGCTCGGTTATTTGAAGATTTAGCCACTCGTAGATATGGTCAAATTTTAGTTATTAGCGCTCTCCCTGCGACTTGGCCTGATCTCCACTCAAGATGACAGTGCGAGATGGACGATTGGTGGACAACTTACCGCTTTTATCAAATACCATGATGGTATCTGAGGTCGTCGCCACGTGCATAACGTTACCTTTTTGCACTTGAGGAAAGTCACTCAGCGTAATTTCGCCCGTCAAACCATTGTAATCCAGCCGTTTACAGCGCCCCTGCTGAACATCTCCTTTGGGATCTCTTTTCTCGATCACGACCATAGAACCTCGAGCAATCGCCTTTTGAATCGGAGGAGCTTTATCATCCTCTTTGTTGGCATTAACCGTACTTGTACGAGATCGCTTTTCCTCTGCCCCTTTCTTCATCATGTAAATCTCTAACTCCTCACATTCGATGTAAAAATCAGGATGCCTAGCTCGCACCTTACCTGAATAAAGAAAAATACCCTTTTTGAGATCAAAGTCTGTTCGTTCCGCGTCAATCACACCCATCGGCGTATCACGAGAAAGTTGAGATAAGTTTTCAAGATGAGGCAAAGTTCCAGGCACTGGGCCTTGCGGAGCAGACTGACGCGAAGAGCCTGCTGAATTAGTTGTATTTGTAGTAGAAGCTCTAACATCTATTGAAGGAGCTAAACCTTTTTGCATCTGCGGCAGAACACTACTGGCTGCAGACTTGGCGGCTTCGAAAACTTGAGCTCTCCCCTGGGGAGAATCTGTAGCGATTTTTGCGGCTTCCGTCACGCTCGACGGGAGCTTCTGAATGAGTTCTTTCGCTACTGATTTAGCTTGTTCCAATTCACCAGTTTTCTGTGCTACCTTTAAACTTTCTTCTGCACTCTTAACTTGCTGCTTTGACTCCGCACTGGATGACAAAGGCGAATTTGCACGACCTACTCCCTGTGCATAGAGCGCTGATCTGTGATTCAAGACAACACAGAAAAAAATCAAAAAGAGTCGAAAAGGGGTCATGTCAGGAAAGTTATCTTACTTGTCTGATACCTGTGTGGAAGGCTTTGATACATCTTTCCCAGTTTGGAAAATCAAAGTCCTCACTTTACCGACCATAGAGCCAATAGAGGTTTCAGTATCAAAAATGAGGCTATCCCCTTCAGTTTGCATATCGACTCGTGACACCTTACACCGAGCATCGCTTCTCAAAAGCTTATCTTTCAGATTGTAATATGCGGTGGGCATTTGCAGACGCAGATCTTGTTTTCGATCTTCTGCGAAGACCTCAATGACGGCCTCGCCAGCTTTCAGTCTTGTTTCATCGATTCGAACCAGTGTCTCAGCATAAAGTTCAGAGGTTTTGCGCCCCTCATTGTTAAACGTCGGCACAGTGATCTGACGACTTAGAAAACCTGCGGGAAGCATTTTCCCAATACTAGACAGACTGGCATTTTCACCTGCAGTTTGCCCCCCCCAAGCTGCCACTAAAGCTAGGGCACTTAGCACGACGGATAGTCGTTGCATTTTTATGGGAAAAACGATCATGATTCTTTGACGATTTCATGAACCTTCCGCAGTTGGCTGACAACATCGGCTAATTGAGAAAGCGGAATTTGATTGGGGCCATCGGATAAGGCCTTACTTGGCTCGGGATGAGTTTCCATGAAGACTCCATCGCAACCAGCTGCCACGGCAGCTCGTGCTAGCACAGGAGCTAACTTTCCATCCCCCCCAGTAGCCGTCCCTAGACCACCTGGTCTTTGAACAGAATGCGTCGCATCAAAGACAACCCGATAACCCAACTCGCGCATCCAATAAAGGGAACGCATGTCTGCCACCAAATTCTGGTAACCAAAAGTCGTGCCACGCTCCGTGAAGAAAAAGTTCTGGCAGTTTACGGACTGAAGTTTTTCAGCAATGTTGCGAACATCCCAAGGTGCCATGAATTGACCTTTTTTGACATTCACCGCACGGCCAGTCCTTCCTACTTCGAGAATAAGATCCGTCTGTCGACTCAAAAATGCAGGAATCTGCAAGAGATCAATGTGCTCAGCAGCGGCCTTGATCTCCTCCTCTGTATGAACATCGGTAGTCACGGGAACCTTTAGTTGTTCACCTACTTTTTGGAGCAACTCGCAACCTGTTCGAACACCGATTCCTCGAAAAGAACTACCCGCACTTCGATTGGCCTTGTCATAGGAGGCCTTGAAAACCCAGCGCAGTCTAAGACTACTTGCAAGAGCACCAAGCCGTTCAGCAACAGACCAAATAAAAGCTTCACTCTCAATCACACAAGGGCCAAGAATGAATACAGGTTCTTCGCCATCCAAACGGATAGAGCCAACTTGAACAACAGGTAATGAATGCATGAGATGACGTAGAGAGCCTAAATCAGACTAACTGCGGTACCATCGCTAGCGAGCATCCCAACTCTGACAACTCCATCCCGATTCAAATCATCAAAAACCTCATGGAACAATCGGCAAAAAGTTCACTTGGCCCGATAGCTTTGGAGTATCTCGAGTCGTCGTAGCTGGTGTACTTCCAGAGGTGGCCTGAGGTAAGGTGTCCACAATGAAATAACCAGTTCCGAAGATTTGCACTGTATCATTCGGCAGACGGGCCTGAATGATCAATCCCTGATAAGGCGTGCTACGAGTCACTGGGTTCGGACGCTGTCCTGGGCCTGGGTTGGTGTCAGACAACACAAAACTTCCGTTGA
>JBIKYV010000241.1:0-3894 GCA_044355075.1 Prosthecobacter sp. | reverse complement strand
AAGTGGCAAACGGGCAGACTTCATCAATGAAGTTAGCCGACCTGACTAAAAAGCCACCTCAGAGGGCTTCAATTCCTCATGCTGTGGTTTTGCACGATGAAAAACCAGAACAGGATTTGATCAAAGTTTGTGAAACACTGTTCCATGCAGCGAACGAGCACAAAGGCTTCCAGATTAACCATTGGGCCTTTCATGAACTAGAAAGGCTAGATCGCCGTGCGATGGCTCGGCATCGGTCTGCCAATGCCTTGGTTTTCATACTAACCAGCAAACAGCGCGGTGATCCACCGTGTCATATTAAGGAATGGATTCGTCAAAGCTTCACAGCTGGTCTTGCACCCAAACCACTCGTCATTGGTCTGCACACGAACTCACTGGAATGTACCCGCTATCTTCAAACACTCGCGAAATCCTGGGAAAGTCCGTTGCTAACCTGCAGCGACCTTACCCGTCAGAGTGGGAAAAAGCGACTTCACCAACTACTGAACCAAAGATTTGCCACTAGGGTTGAAGAAGCGGCGCTTGATCAAGACAGCGCTAGGCCACTACCACGCTTCCAAGATTCTCATCCCAAGCAGCCTGTCACGACTCAGGAGATTCGTGACCTAGGCTACACCTTATGGCTGTCCGCAGGCAGACCAGAGGGTGGCATTTCAGGCTTTCTCATGCTGGCCGCGGCAAGGCTTCAGGCCGCCAAAGAAACATGTGCGATCACACCCCAACCTTATCCCAACCATGAACACCACACGCATCCTAATGGCTTTGATAGCCGCGTTCGCCCTGAGCTCATGCTCGGATTTCAGACTCGCTTCCCTACAGAGTCGCAACCTCCCCTGCTACAGCACTTGGCACGAATACCCTAAAAACTCCTAACGTCAGCATCAAAGCCATGGCCCTGGGAACAGTAGCATCCTCAAGATCTTCTGTCGGACACGACCAATCCGAAGTCACAGCGCCCCTTGAGCTACGATCCTTTTTATCTCCAAAACAAACACCACAAATTCACCCAACCTCCATGATTGTACACCTCGATTGGTTTGGCTGCGATCCACGTCATTCTCATGAGACCAAGATCCATCAGATGCTCGAAAAACTTGGCGGCATCCGCCCCATCACCCGTGCTAGCCTGCGTATTGAAGAAGGCCTTGAGGGCGCACCTCCTTTTCACCTCATCCTCATGCTATCCATGCCAGGACCTGATGTCTTGGTGCACAGCAATGGACAGACCTTTGAAGAAGCTTTGCTCAAGCTTGAAGCCTTGGCTCGCAAAAACTTTGAAGCACGAGCCATCAAATCCAAGCAAGCTGACCGCGCTGTCAGGGGTGTGAAAG
Source organism: Prosthecobacter sp. (assembly GCA_044355075.1). Lineage (GTDB taxonomy): Bacteria > Verrucomicrobiota > Verrucomicrobiia > Verrucomicrobiales > Verrucomicrobiaceae > Prosthecobacter. Next base: position 2,563 of record JBIKYV010000241.1, on the reverse strand, counting down.
CCATGCACCGAGGATGATCTCCCCCACCCCAACCAACCACCAACCATGAATCACCTACTGCTTCGAATCATACCGCTGCTCACTTTACCCACCCTAAGCCTTCAGGCCCAACAGCCGGCTTATGTCTCACCATCATTCTCCAAAAATACTCAACCTAAAGTATTGCAAAGACATGAAATTCAGGCGCTGGGAAATGTAGCCCGAGGCGTTGAAATGATGCTCCGCCAAACTCAATTCGAAGGCACACGCGTCTGGCCTCATGCCGTGAGAGATTCGCAAGGGCGCACTGGCCTTATTGTCATGGCTCATCGTCCGCTACTCATGTCCATGAATATGGAAGACATCGATATTCGTCGCACTTGGGTACTCGTTTGCCTCATCGCTGCTGCAAGACAGATGCAAACAACCGAATCTCAACTCGATCACATCGCCCTTACAGATCGTGAGGGCATGACTGGGGACCCTTGGTATTACGATGTGGATATGCAGGTCGCTCATCGCATCTACATGCAGCTGAATGAAGGAAGCATCAATGGAGAGCAAGCCTATCAGCAAGTCATCAACACATGGAAACTAGTAACTAAGGACAACTCCATGGCTTCACGTTGATGCGATACTCCTAAGCCCTCGCTTTCGCTTTTTCCTCTTCATCCCACTGATGTCGCAAACGCTGAAGCATAGATCTGTGCTAAAAAAGGCGATCCATTTACCCATTGCTCCTGACCATTTCTAAGACGACATTCTAAACGTTGACTGCGAACCCTGCCCACAACCTCGCAATCTGTGATGCTTTAAGGCTCACCGGAGTTACTCCAGAGATCGGACTCACGAGCCGAGAGGCTGCTGAACGATTGATCAAGTATGGTGAAAACCGCGTGCAAGCACGGAGCGGCACTTCGGCATGGGTGAGAGTGGGACGGCAGTTCACGGCACCGCTTGTAGTGGTGCTTATTGCTGCGGCCATAGTCACTGGATTCCTCGGGGAATGGGTAGATGCCTCCGTGATCTTCATTGTCGTCGTGGTGAATGCCATTGTAGGTTTTTTGCAGGAATCGAAGGCCGAGAACGCACTCGAAGCTTTGATGAAGATGGTCGTGGCGGAAGCCGTGGTAAGACGCGATGGCAGAAAGATTCGTGTGAACAGCACTGAGCTCGTCCCGGGCGATATCGTGATGCTGGCTGGCGGAGACCGCGTGCCGGCGGACATTCGTCTGCTCGAAACGAAGAGCCTACAGATCGACGAATCGTCGCTCACTGGTGAATCCATGCCGGCGAATAAGCGGCCCGACCCTTTGCATGCAGAAACAGTGCTCGCAGATCGGGTCAATATGGCCTACGCGGGCTCGCTCGTCACCGCAGGCAGCGGCACTGGCGTCGTGTGGGCCACGGGTGACCGTACGGAGACAGGGCGTGTGGCCTTTCTCATCGCGGAGGCGGTGGATCTCACCACACCACTCACACGAAAGATTGCTCGTTTTAGCGGTATCCTACTTTGGGTGATTCTCGTGCTCGCGGTGGCCTTGTTTGCGTATGGCGTGCTGGTGCGCGGCGGCAGCGTGATCGAGATGCTCATGGCGAGCGTCGCTCTAGCGGTCGGTGTGATTCCAGAGGGGCTACCGGCTGCCATCACCATCGTGCTGGCCATCGGTGTGAGTCGCATGGCGCGGCGTCGCGCCATCATCCGCAAGTTACCTGCCGTGGAGACGCTCGGCTGCACCACGGTCATCTGCTCGGACAAAACAGGTACGCTCACACAGAACAAGATGACCGTGCAGCGCATCCATGCCGGTGGCGAGATTTTTACGATAACGGGCAGTGGCTACGAACCCTGTGGCGAGCTATTGGATGCCACGCACAGCAGGGTGGATGCTGCGACCAAGCCGGCGCTGCATGAGTGCCTGCACGCCGGGATGCTCTGCAATGACTCCGCCCTCATCGAAAAAGATGGTGTCTGGAGTATCGCGGGTGATCCTACTGAGGGCGCATTGCTCGTTGCAGCGGAAAAGGCTGGCCTGCGCCATGCCATGATCCACGCAGACTCGCCACGTGTAGACATGATTCCTTTTGAGAGTGACTACATGTTCCGTGCAACGCTACACGATCATGCTCAAGGCCGCCGCATCTACAAAGCGGGCGCTCTGGAGCAGCTGCTGGATCGCTGTACGCACATGCTCAATGCCCATGGCGAGGTCGTCGCCATCGACACGGGAGCGATCCGGGCCACCGCACAGGCTTTTGCCACTGAGGGCATGCGCATCATCGCCTTTTGCCGACGAGATGGCTCGCATGTCAGCGGTGATTTCGAGCATCATCATGTCAGCAGTGACCTAACCTTTCTTGGCATGCAGGGCATGATAGATCCGCCGCGTGAGGAAGCCATCTCCGCCGTGGCAAAGTGTCAGCTAGCGGGCATTCACGTGAAAATGATCACTGGCGATCATGCAGTTACCGCACAGGCTATCGCTAAACAGATCGGCATCGCCGGAGCGGACACTGTACCTGCCATCAGCGGTCGTGAACTGGCGGAAATCAGCGACGCTGACTTACCGGAGATCGCGGATCG
>JBIKYV010000101.1:0-13878 GCA_044355075.1 Prosthecobacter sp. | reverse complement strand
GTCTTTTCTTTTAGCAAAGTCTGCCGTCTTCATGCATGGCTGGTTTTACGCTTGGTGGATGGCAAAACCGCACAATTTGCAGTCTTGACCGGATGGGTTTTGGTCGGTTCTATGGTGCTATTACTTCGCCCATGCGCTTTTTTTGTCTGTCGTTTTTCCTGTTCCTGTTTGTTGTGTTTGATGCTCGTGGTCAAGCACCTGAGGAAATGAAACAGCACCGCAGTGAGGTGATGGGAGAGGTTTTTGTGGCGATTCCATTCACGCCAGTGCTTTTTGCTCAGCATGAGACGACAGTGGCTCAGTGGCAGACTTTTTTGGCAGATTCTAAGTATGTCTGGGATCACAAGCCTCACTTTGCTCAGGGGCAGGATCATCCTGTGGTGATGGTGACGCTGCAAGATGCACAGGCCTTTTGCGCATGGCTGACGGATAAAGAGCGTCAGCAGGGCAAACTTAATGAATCCCAGACCTACCGCCTACCAACCTCAGAAGAATGGGATGCTGCAGTAGGCCTTTTGCGCACACGCAAGACGGACTTGGATATGGATGAACAGGTTCAAGATGATCGGGCCTTCCCCTGGGGCAGTGAGTGGCCGCCACCGGCAGGTTCTGGTAATTTTGCCGAGGCCGAGATTCCGAATTACTCCGACGGCGATATTTTCACTGCTCCGGTCGGCAAGTTCAAAGCCAGCGCCGAAGGCCTCTACGATCTGGCGGGAAATGTCTGGGAATGGACCTGGAAAGGCGAAGTGCGTGCTGAGCAAGATGGGGTGCTGCGTGGTGGTTCGTGGGCTTACTTTCGGGCGGATTGCCTTCGCTCATCCTATCTCTACAAGGTGCCTGGCCAGCTGCGCATGCCTACCGTTGGTTTTCGTTGTGTGTTTGAAGATCGTCAGCGCACAGCTGTGATGTTGGTGACGATGGAGCAGGAGAAAAAAAGACTACGAGACCAGCGACGTAGCGAGGTGATGGGTGGGCCGGTGAATCCGAGTGAGGTGGAAGAGATGCGCAAAAAGTTGATGTCTACGGATGTTTCCAGAACTCTGCCCGACACTGCTGCGCTTAAGCCCGCGACGGCGGGCGGTGTTTACAAAAACAGCCTTGGCATGGAGTTCGTGCCGTTTGGTCATGAAAAGCTCGCTGGAGCCATGGAGGTGCGACTACAGGATTACGAGATTTGGCTTAAAGGTGCTGGTCGTGAATGGAGTGACAAGCCCGGCTTTTTGAATACGGCCAGCCATCCTGCCGTTGGTGTCAGTTGGCAGGATGCACAGGCATTTTGTCGTTGGTTGACGACGCGAGATCGCTCCCTGAAGTTAATCCAAGAATATGCAGCTTATCGTCTGCCGACAGACGCCGAGTGGAGCGCCATGGCAGGTCTGATCGATGAAAAGGGCATTGATCCTGCAACGAAAGACAAAGGTGATCAACGGCACTTTCCCTGGTCGGCTCGCGGTGATTTTCCGCCCCCGATGCTCAGCACGAATTTGGATGCGGCGAAGATTTCAGGTTATTCAGACAGCTTTTCCTACACGTCACCTGTGAATGCAGAGCCGCCAAATGAGCTCGGTATTCAGGGTCTCGGCGGTAATGCGGCCGAGTGGTGTGAGGATACTTGGCCAGGCATCGATGGGGATCGCGTCGTGCGTGGAGGTTCGTGGTTGACAGCAGACCGAGAGAAATTGCTCACGTCTGCGAGGCGACACTACGCCGCAGATAAAGCGGGGGCTGATATCGGCTTCCGTGTGATTTTGCAGCTTCAGGTGCCGTGAAACTCTAGCGCATGAGCCATTCTACCGCATCTAAACCCCTCCCTGGCGAGCCTGGTAAACCCTGGTTAACGATCAGCCTCTTGGTAGGCTTTCTATTAGGTGGAGCAGGTTTGGTTTTGTGGAAACCGGCCAAAGGGTTAGCTCGCGATTTGATGGCAGCGCATCATGCGGCGAATGCCGCTACATTGATCGAGATAGAGACATGGAACGAGGCCCGTGTAGCGCTGTCCAAGGCGGCTTTTTGGCGGCCTGACCATCCTGCATTGCTGCGAGTGACGGCAGATTTTTTGATCAAAACGAAGGGTCCTGCTCACTCGACTTTGCATTACCTCCGCCTCCTAGATGGTTCAGGCGCGGCTTCAGAGGCTGATTTGTTGACCATGGCTCGACTCTATGCAGAGACGCAATCTGTCGTCGAGGCGGAGAAGACTTTGGCGCGATTGCCTGCGACTTTACGCGAGGAATCTGAAGCTTTGGAGGTTCTTTCCTCCCTGCAGCGTCAGCGCGGAGACCGCAGGCTCTCGGATCAGACGCTGCGTCGTGCTCTAGGGCTAAAGATCGGTGACCGGGATGCTCGACTGCGGCTGGCCATCATGAATCTACAAGAGCCTTTTGAGGAGGTGCGGGCTAGGGCGAAGTCGGAACTCTGGGCTTTGGCCGATGGCAAAGATGCGCCAGCAAGGAAAGCCTTGGAACAACTCGCCAATGACCTAGACATGCTTCCCCTGGAAGCTGATCGTCTTTTTGAGCTCGTGAAAACGCACCCAGAAGTGCCTGAAGCTTTACGGCTGCAGGTGCTGACTGCGCTGCTGCGTGCGAAACCGGACCGTCGGCAGGACAGCATTGATCAGGAAGTGCGACGTATGGCTACTCTACCTGCGGATCAGTTACGCCCGTGCCTCCTCTGGCTCTTGCAGCATGGTCTTGCGGAGCAAGTGGTGACTCTGCATCCACGCGAGTTTTTTATCCACTCGACGGACCTGATTGACCCCTACTTGCAGGCTCTCGCGGCGCTCAAGCGCTGGCAAGCGATCGAAGACCTGCTGGCGCGGCCGGTAGGTATGCCTGTCTCAGCTGGCTACGTTTCTTTTTGGCGTGCGCAGGCGACTCTACAGATCGACCAAGAGCCTACGCGTGCACGCCAGCATCTTTCGGCGGTGTGGGAGGCATCTGGTCGCGGAAGACAGGCAGTGCTGGGAAAAGCGGGTGCTGCTTTGGCAGATCATGCAGGGCTTTGGGATCTCGCGATTTCGTTTTATCACGGCCTAGCTGAACATCAGCCCGGTGAGCGTGTGGCAATGTTGGAGAAAATTCTCGATGCTGCGCGACATGCAGGAGACGCCCCAGAACTGATCCGTACGGCAGCAGCTTTGCAACGCGAGCGTCCCCAAGATCGCAGATTTGAGGTTCAGCATCTTTACCTGCGTTTGATTTGTGGTCAGGATTTGGAGCTGGCTTGGGGCGAGATTCAAGGAATGCCTCCATCTGAGTTCGAGAGCGCCGATGATCTCCGTTTGTGTCTCGCTTTGGCAGCGTATCGGATGGGGGAGAGGGAGGTTATGGCTGGGCATCTGCGCGAGATGAGTGGGGTAGGTTCGCTGTCTGCTTGGCAGCGTGCGGTTTACGCGGGTCTGCTTGCGCATAGCGGTCAGCCTGCTGAGGCTTTCCAAGAGGCAGAAAAGATCTCGGCTGAGCTTTTGCTGCCCGAGGAAAAGCGCTTCCTCAAAACAGCTTTATGACGGTCAGCTCACGGGTGCGCAGAAGTTCAGTAATTCGATCTCGAAAGCGTGCTTTTTTTCTGGCTGAATCTCCACCACGCTGATGCTTCCGTAATCGATGTTAAAGTGAGCCATCTGCCGTAGCGGCTGCTGGAGCATGAGAGCCAGGATCACTCGGATGATGCCGCCATGACAGAAGACCGCGATGCGTCTGTGGGGATTGTCTTGCAGGATCTTGAGTAGGGCAGGCTGCACGCGCTGCTCAAGCTCAGCGGCCGATTCTCCATTGGGTATGCCTTCGGACTCAATGATTTCCAGCCAATCAAAGGCACTGACGCCGAAATGCTCTTGCACACCTTCCCAGCGGTAGCCGGTCCAGTCTCCGAAATCGACTTCGCGCAGGGCAGGGATGTTGATGGGCTTGAGCCCCGTGCGTACAGCCAGTGGGGCTAGGGTCTCTTGCACACGCTTTAGCGGGCTGGCGTAGATGGCATCCATGGGCGTGTCTTTGAGCCAGTCGGAAGCTGCTTGGGCCTGCTGATGCCCCAATGGGGAAAGCCCCATGTCGATTCGGGACCCGCCAAAGACACGATGGTAGCGCTCCTCGACTTCTCCATGACGAATGAGATAGAGCTGGGTGGGATGGTTGGGAAGATGCAGTTTCAAAGCACCCTCGCCATGACATGAAAGAAGCCTGTCGGCAAGGTCGGTGCTGGGCAGATCACTGCTTTTGAGGGGTATCCAGGGTTAGGTAGGTGCGCCCCACGGGCTCTCCATTCACGGGATCGAAGGATTCAATCCGCATCTCTTTTAATACGGTGGCTTCATCGACTTTCTGGATCTTGGTGACTTGAAATCGTTTCACCATTTGACTGACGGTGTTGTAGGCTTCCATCTTGGCAACTCCGCCACTTTCTTTTTCAACCCACAAATCGACGGTGTAATAAGGCCCTTTGGTATTCGGTGCTGTGACGCGCAAGAGCCAACATTTGATACGTGCAGCCGTCAGACGTGCATTGGCATCCATCATCTTCACATTTTTCCAGTAAGTGAAGCGAAGGGAAAGGTCTTCGTAGTTGAAATCCATCCCACGCACAGAGTTTGCTCCATTTTCCAGGGGCACAGGAGAGCTGCCCTCCGTTTTTACCTGCCAGAGAGTGGCGGGCGTGGTGGCAAAGTCGAGTTGAACGGTCTCAGGCGGTTGATTTTTAAACTGAAAGCGCATGACATTGGCGGCAATCGTTAGCTCCAGGGGTTCTGTTTTGTTGCTGTGATCATCACGTAGCATGCCGACCATCTTGTAGTTTTGCAGAGCGTAGCTTTGGCGAACGAGAACCAGGACTTGTTCAGCGGTGAGTTCTGGGGGGGGCTCAGCACGCACGGAGATTGGTAGGGTGACGGATAAGGCAGCATTCAGAAGTTGGCGGCGATTCATGGGCAAATCAGGTTCTAGGACATTTCAGAGAGGCAAGGCAAACACACCGCCAAGTCCGACATTCGAGCGTGAACCATCATTCAACGAAGTTAGTGGCAGAGGCAAAGAAATCTGTGGCAGTGAAGCTCCAGCCCGGTTAGTTCATGTCAGTGGGTGCGGTTTTACTGTGCCTGTCATTCTTTTTGAAATGCAAGGCATGTCATCTCTCCAGGCCATCCGCGATGCGCTCGAACAATCGCCGGACAATCTTTCTTTATTGCTCCTTTATGGTCACGCTTGTTTGGAGAAACTGCATCTGGAAGATGCGAGAGACAGCTTTGAGCGCGTCCTAGAGATAGATCCCGGGCATGTGGATGCGCAGATGGGAGTCGCTAGGGTTTTCTTCATGCAAGGGGAAACCTCAGGCGCAGCGGTGCGTGCGGAGCGCGTTTTGCAGTTCAATCCGAACGATGCTCAGGCTCATCTGCTGCTCAGTCGTGTTTTTTGGGTGGAGAAGGATCGCGCTAAGGCGCTTGAGCACTTTGAGCGTGCGGCTCAGATCGATAGCACCCTTAGCGATCCGATCCTCGAACGAGAACTCGGCATCACAGCGCGAGACGCGAGACGCACCTCACCCGCGCCTGCGCCTGCGCCAGAATCGGTTCAACCTGAATCTTATGATGAGGGTGAGAATGCGCAGGAGTTTGCGGATGACCCCATGGATGAGCCTCCTTTTGATTGGCGGCCTGAAACCTTTTACGCTCCCGGCGACCCGGCACGTCATGGAGTGACTTTCAGCGACGTCGGAGGCATGGAGGAACTGAAGGAAGAAATCAGACTCAAGATTGTTTATCCGCTTCAATATCCTGATCTTTACAAAGCCTATGGTCGCCGCACAGGAGGCGGGATTTTGCTCTATGGCCCCCCAGGCTGTGGTAAAACCCTCATGCTTAGGGCGGTAGCAGGGGAGGTTGGCTGCAACTATCTCTCCGTCGGTCTGCACGAAATTTTCGATCCCTACTTTGGCAGCACGGAGCGGAATTTGCATCAAATCTTCGAAACCGCGCGCGCCAATGCTCCATGCGTGCTTGTTTTTGATGATCTAGACTCGTTGGCCCAGGACAGGCGCCATATCAGGGAAAGTCAGCTGCGCAATCTGGTGAATCAGTTTTTGCACGAAATGGATGGCGTGAGGGGTGAAAATCAGCGTGTTTTGGTGATCGGAGCCACCAATCAGCCCTGGGTGCTTGACCCAGCCTTTCGGCGTCCCGGGCGCTTTGACCAGGCGGTTTTTGTGCCGCCACCCGACAATGGGGCGCGCGAGCAGATCATCGCTTTGCTCGCTAAAGACAAGCCGATTTCAAACCTCGATCCCCAGGCTCTCGTGCTGGCTACTCCTGGGTTCTCAGGAGCAGATTTGAAATTTGTCTTTGACCGGGCCGCAGAAATGACGCTTTCGGCAGCCATTCATAGTGGTCATCCTGTCCCCATCAGCATGGAGACCCTGCTGGCTGTTGCGCGTGCTCATACGCCCAGCACGCACACATGGTTCGAAGGCGCTCGGGAGCATTCTCAGCACGCTTCGCCTGACACCTATGCTCATGAGGTCAGGAAATCTCTTTCCATGAGCTCTCCAAGTGCGCCCCAGCAGAGGGAACCCTGAGTCGAGATCGATTTATGGCTTGGTTCTATCTGATTTTGGCAGGATTTCTGGAGATCGGCTGGGCTATCGGGCTCAAATTTTCCGAAGGCTTTAGCAAATTGGGCCCTAGTGTGCTGACGGCGGTCGCCATGATCGCGAGTTTTTTGCTGCTCGCCCAGGCTTTGAAAACGATCCCGGTCGGCACCGGTTATGCTGTCTGGACAGGCATCGGAGCCGCAGGCACCGCGATTGTAGGTATGTTTTTTCTCGGAGAACCTCGTGAGTTAGGTCGCTTGGTGTGTGTGGCGTTCATCATCGGCGGTGTTTTGGGCCTGAAATTTATGGGCTAGTCTGCTCATTCGGCCCACTATTTCCTCTCTAGGGTCGCCGCCCGTCTGGGGGGGGATTTTGTGGCATTCTCAAGCCTCTCAATAGGACTTTTTCACAAAAGCGAAATTTTTGAGGATCAGACGGCGTATGCTCAACGTCATGTCCCCCCGCCATCTGATTACCTCCCTGTTCGCCGTCGCGACCCTGTCGTTTGCTGCCTACCCGGAATTCTCCGCCACCATTCCGAATGGAGGTCCACGTGGTGCTGAGTGGAAACTCACCGTCACGGGCAGTCGGCTCGCGGATTTTGAATCGCTAATGTTTTTCAGCCCTGGGATTACCCAGAAGAGCGTGGAAAAAGTGGAAAACAATAAGGTGCAGCTGACGATCGCAGTCGCTCCAGATGTGCCACTCGGAAATCATCTCCTTCGCATTCGAACAAAGTCAGGCATTTCCCACGTGCGTCAGTTTTTCGTTGGCCCTTTCCCCAACCTTGATGAGAAAGAGCCAAATAGTGACATGGAGGCCGCGCAGCCCATCAGTTTTAACCAGACCATTGAGGGGGTCGTGCTCAGTGAGGACGTGGATTACTACAAAATCAGCGCCAAGAAAGGCCAGCGTATCTCGGTGGAGGCCGATGGTTTGCGTCTTGGCTACACAACTTTCGATCCCTACATAGCTATCATCGATAAGGATAGATTCGAAAAAGCCTTTTCCGATGACACCATTCTGCATCGGCAAGACGGCTACTGTTCTTTTGTCGCTGAATATGATGGTGATTACTATGTCATGATACGCGAGTCGAGCTATCGTGGCGGTGGCAACAATTACTATCGCCTGCATGTTGGCAGCTTCCGTCGTCCTGATGTGGTGTATCCTGCGGGGGGTAAAATAGCCAGCGCCACGAAAGTTCGCTTCATCGAAAAAGATTCTGCCTTTGAGGAAGAAGTGAAACTCCCGCTTGAAACGGATCCAGGCTTCATGCTGCTCTCTAAAACGCAAGAGCCGGCTCCCTCTGGCAATCCCTTCCGCTTGGTTGATTTCGATAACCTTCTGGAAGCTGAGCCAAACGATGAGCAGGCGAAGGCAACAGCTTCTTCGATTGGCGAACCAATCGCATTGAACGGTATCATCGAGCGCCCAGGCGATGTGGATTACTTTAAGGTTCCCTTCAAAAAGGGCCAACAAGTGGTGTTGCAGGCTTACGCCCAGAGTCTGGGATCTCCTCTCGACTCCGTGGTCAATGTCTATAATGAGAAAGGCAACAGCCTCGGGGGGAACGACGATGGTGGTGGACGCCGACGTCTCGATAGCAAGCAGACACTAAATATTACTGCTGATGGCGATTATTTCATCCGCGTCACTGATCACCTGGAGCGTGGAGGTCCTAACTTTGTGTATCGTCTTGAGCTCCTCGCTAGCCAACCTCAACTGACCTTCGCCTCGCCACACTACTCGGTCAATGACTCTCAATACCGCCAATTCATGGCCATCCCAAAAGGTGGTCGCATGGTATTGCTGCAAAACTTCACGAGAAGCGCCGTCAACGGAGATTTTAAATTTGAAGCATCAGGCCTGCCTCCTGGCGTTAAATTGCTCTCTCAACTTGCTCCCAAAGATCAACCAGGTATGCCTCTGATGTTTGAGGCTGCTGCTGATGCGCCCATCGGCGCTGCCGTGGTTCCAGTCGTGTTAAAGCCTGTGGATCCTGCTCAGAAGATCATTGGCAAGATGCGACAGGAATTTGATATCGTTCGCGCTGGCAATGTCGTCTACTACACCGAGTTTGAAGATAAGCTGCCTGTCGCGGTAGTGGAAGAGGCACCCTATTCGCTTGAGATCGTGAAGCCAACAGTGCCTCTCGTCGCCAATGGTATTATGCAGATGAAAGTTTTGGCGAAGCGCAAAGATGGATTCAAGGCACCAATTCGCGTCCTAATGCCATGGAAACCCGTCGGCATCAGCAGCCTGGGTGAACAAACCATCCCTGAAGGTCAAAATGAATGCTCCTTCCAACTTGATGCGAATTCCGCCGTCGTTGCTTCCGCCCATCATTTCACGGTGATGGGAGAAGCCGACGCAGGTGGTGGCCGGGTTTACAACGCAGCTCCTTTTTGTGAGATTAAAACCGACACAGCTTATCTGACTGCACCTGCGATACCCCTTACCGCTGTCGAGCAAGGCAAAGAAACCGTCATGGTCGCCAAGCTTGAATTGAGTAAGCCCTTCCAAGGCGAAGCAACAGCGCGCGTTGTGGGCGTCCCTGATACGATTCAAATCGAGCCTGCTAAAATTAACAAAGATACCAAAGAGGTATCCTTCAAGGTAATCACCACCGACAAATCCCCGGTTGGCAAACAAGCGAACCTGTTTGTCTTGGTCGATGTGCCCGTCGAAGGCGGAACCACAGCTCATCGCATTGCCCTAGGCTCCACGCTGCGAATTGATGCACCACGCAAAGTAGTGACACCGCCTGCTGCACAAGTGGTCGCAGCCAACAAACCTAAAGAAGCGCCCAAAGCTATCACACCACCGAAGCCACTCTCACGCCTCGAACAGCTTCGACAAGAAGCGTCAGGTGCTAAGTAAGCCTCAAAACTTTAGCATTAACTGAATTCAGGAAATTCCTTTTACTCCTCTGAAAAGTTACCGTTTCATTTTATGAATCATTCCCTTAGCCAATTGCCTGCAAGACGCTTTCTGGCTCTCGCTGCTGCCAGTTCGGTGTGTTTATCCAATTCATCCTTGATGGCTGGTGTCGATTTCGCCAAAGTTCAGGCCGTCTTGGAATCCAAGTGCCTGGAGTGCCATAACCCGTCGAAGGTTAAAGGTGATCTGCTCATGCATACCGCCGAGGCCATGCTGAAAGGCGGAGAAGGCGGGGCAGCCCTGGTTCCAGGAAAGCCTGAGGAAAGTAGCCTAATACAGAGGGTTGTTTTGCCTGCTGATGATGACGATGTCATGCCTCCCAAGGGTGGGCCTCTGAAACCAGAGGAGATCGCGTTGCTTAAGCAATGGGTCGCTGAGGGTGCGATCTGGCCCAAGGGCGTAGCTCTGCGTCATAAATCACCCGAAGAGCTGAAAGCTCTCGCGGCTTTGAGTGAGAAGCTGCCACAGTTAACGAAGGTCGAGATTTTCCCAGACAAATATACCTTAGAGACAGCTCGTGATTTCCACCGCGTCGTGGTCATGGCCACCTTCAACGATGCTACGACTCGGGATGTCACGATGTTTTCCAATCTCCATGTGGCTGACTCCAATGTGGCCAAACTAGAACAAGACGTCTTAAAGCCAGTCGCGGAAATGGGCACGACGGAGCTGGTCGCCAGCCTTGGAGGACAAACCGTCAAGGCGACAATCTCGGTCAAAGATGGCAAAAAAGATCGCCCGGTGTCTTATCATCTAGATGTCATGCCAGTCTGGTTACGTGGAGGATGCAATCAGGGCGGCTGTCACGGTGCTGCTCGTGGCAAAGATGGTTTTCGTTTGAGCCTCTTCGGCATGGATCCTGATGGTGATTATGTCCGATTAACCCGAGAAATGGTGGGTCGACGTATCAATCTAGCGATCCCTGAGGAATCTACCTTGGTCGAGAAAGCTGTCGGCGCGGTGCCGCACTCTGGCAATCAATGCTATGAGCCTGATTCTGAATACAACAAGACCGTTCTCGAATGGATCAGCAACGGTGCCGCGAACGATGCTCCAGGCTATGCAAGAGTCACAGGGATTGAAGTTTTCCCGAAGCAAATCGTTTTGGAGGGAAGTGGCAATAAGCAGCAGATCACCGTAAGGGCAACATACTCGGACGGAACGGATCGAGACGTGACGAAGCTCGCGCTTTTCATGTCGAACAATGATCCGAGCGCTTCCATCGATAAACAGGGTTTGGTCACCAGTGGTGAGCGCGGCGTGGCCTTCACGTTAGCACGTTTTGATGTGTATAGTGTTACGTCTCAGGTGCTGGTGATCCCAGATAAGCTTCAGTATGAGCGGCCTAAAGTAGCTGAAGTGAATTACATCGATCAGTTGGTGAATGAAAACCTCCACAAGTTACGCATTTTGCCTAGCGGCATTTGCACGGATGAAGAGTTCGTCCGTCGCGCTTACATTGACGTCGTCGGCATTTATCCGCCGCCAGATGAAATTCGTACCTTCCTGGCTGATCAAAATCCTAAAAAGCGCGAAGTTCTTGTCGATAATCTCACGCAGCGCAAAGAGTTCACGGAACTCTGGGTCATGAAGTGGGCCGAGTTGCTACAGATCAGGTCAGGTATTGCAGGCAACAACAATCAACCACCATTCTACAAAAACGCTCTTCTATACTACAACTGGCTCGCAGAGCGAATTGGCAAAAACATTCCCCTGGACGATATTGTCAAAGAATTGGTTTCCTCAACTGGGGGCACTGTGTCCAGTCCTGCGGTTAACTTTTACCAGACTGAGCTTGATCAGCTTAAGCTCACTGAAAACATAGCTCAAGTATTCATGGGCATGCGCATTCAGTGTGCACAGTGTCACAACCATCCCTTCGACCGCTGGACGATGGATGACTATTACGGATTCAAGGCCTTCTTCAGTCAGATTGGCCGTAAGCAGACGGATGACCCGCAGGAAGTCATCATTTACAACAGCAAGGGAGGTGAATCACGCCACTTCCTTACCAATGCCGTGATGAAGCCTAAATTTTTGGGCGGTGAACAGCCTGAAATCAAACCTGGTGAAGATCGCCGAAAAATTTTGGCAGAATGGATCGCATCTCCCAAGAATCCTTATTTTGCCCGCAATATTTCGAACATCGTCTGGGCGCATTTCTTCGGGGTCGGCATTGTTGATCCCGTCGATGATGTTCGAGTTTCCAATCCTCCTTCCAATCCGGAATTGCTGGATGCACTTGCGAAAAACCTCACTGATTACAAATATGACTTCCGCCGCTTCGTGAAGGATATTTGCACCTCAATGACTTATCAACGAAGCACGAAGGTTAACGAAACCAATGACAGCGATAAGCGCAATTTCTCACATGCTCTTGTCCGCCGTGTTCGCGCAGAAATCCTTCTTGATGCAATTTCCCAAATCACGGAAACGCCCAATAAATTTCAGGGGCTTCCATTGGGGGCTCGTGCTGTGCAGATTGCCGATGGAGCAGTGAGTAATTACTTCCTGACGACCTTTGGACGTGCGAAGCGCGAGTCCGTGTGCTCTTGCGAGGTCAAAATGGAGCCTACGCTCTCTCAAGCCCTACATCTGATGAATGGCGATGCGGTGAATGATCGTATCAAACAAGGTAGGGTCATTGCGAAGCTTATCTCTGAGAAAAAGACTGACCGAGAAATCGTTGAAGAGCTTTACCTGCGTGTTTTTGGAAGAATGCCCAAAGACAAAGAGTGGTCGGCGATTCAGCAAACACTGGCAAACTCAGCCGATCAGCGTCAGCCTGCTTTAGAAGATACTTTCTGGGCGCTGATGAACTCGAAAGAGTTTTACTTCAACCATTGATTCATTCTGCTCTTCTAAGCAGACGAAACGGGTAGCCTTAGGGTTACCCGTTTTTTTGTGGGATCGACCTGATCTTGGCACTTCTATTTTCGGTGTGGACAGATGCGCTTCCATGCGAATATGTATGATTCAATCATGAGTTTAGTGCAGCCTCAGACGGTATTTCTTCATAATTTGTATGCAACTCCAGCGGACTGGCAGCGTGACTTGTTTTATTCTGTGGTCAGGGCAGGGCATCTCAGGGCTGGTAAAGAGCACCGCATTCAGCGCGAAACCTATCCGGGACACGAATTGATCCTATGCTTGGCTGGCCATGGCTGGGTTCAGGTCGCAGGAAAACGGCATGAGGTCGGGCCAGATGAATTGGTCTGGGTGAATTGTCATCACCCGCATACTTATGGCGCCCAGTCGCAGCGACCTTGGGAGCTTTACTGGATTCGTGTCGAGGGCAGGCCTCTAGATCGCGTTTCTGGGCTCTTGGAGGTCAATTCACAGCCTGTGATTCGGAATTTTAACACCCGCGCTGCTATCATGGAGTATGAGCGTATTTTTCACCACATGACGGGGACGCGGCCGAGTCACGCAGCTTTGGTGAATGCGGCTGTGACTGCAATCATCGCTTTGGCCTTTGAAGCACGCCTCGCGGATACTGATGAAATTCGTCCGGAGTTACCAATGCCTATTCAGAAATCCTTGGAGAAGATGAGGCTCTATTTTCACACTCCCATTCGTGTTGTAGAGCTAGCTTCGCTGTCAGGTATGAGTGAGAGTCACTTCTCCCGAATGTTTAAATCCTACATCGGCACTAGTCCGATCGATTGGCTGAGGCGAGAGCGAATTAATCAAGCCAAACATCGCCTCATTGAAAGTGATGATCCAATCAAGGAGATTGCCAGACAAGTGGGCTACAGCGACCAATTCTTCTTCAGTAAGGACTTTAAAAAAATGGTGCGACTAACACCCACGCAGTTTCGCAATCAAGAGCGCCAAGGATAAACTCAGGTTCTAGGTCGCCTGAGGCTTGCACAGGGAGCTAGGCTCGCGATTTTTCAGCATGTCTGCGCTCGACGACTTACTTACTTGCTTACGCTTTCCTAGTGTTTCTACAGATTCCAAGCATCGCCAGGATGTGCGTGCTTGTGCCCTTTGGCTCAGGGAAAAGCTCACCAGTATAGGGTTTTCGGCAGCGCTTCATGAGACGCCTGGGCATCCCATCTTGATCGCCAAAAATGAGCATCGCCCCGATCGACGTACGGTTTTGCTGTATGGACATTATGATGTGCAGCCGGCTGAGCCTTTGGCTGAGTGGCAGACGCCTCCTTTTGAGCCGACTTTACGCGAGGGGCGCATTTATTGCCGCGGTGCGACGGACAACAAAGGCCAGCTCATGGCCCATGTTTCAGGTCTGGCTGAAACACTAAGTCGAGAGGGAGATCTGCCTGTTAATTTGACGATCTTATTTGAAGGTGAGGAAGAAATTGGCAGCCCCAATCTCAAACCCTTCCT
>JBIKYV010000100.1:0-13918 GCA_044355075.1 Prosthecobacter sp. | reverse complement strand
CTGCCTGTGTCCCCCATCATGCGCCTCCTCTCATCTGTCCTTTCGGTCCTCTCCATCGCATCCGTCCTCCCCGCCCAGCCGGTCACTCAAAAAGTGGACTTGCTGGAAGTGATCAAATCCGGCGCGATGGAATACCACGTGAACCCCAAAATGGATTTCCACGATGCACCGAAGGACATCTGGACCTTTGCCAAGGACGGCAGCTTCAACATCTCCGGCCGCGGCTACGGCTACGTCGCCACCAAGGAAAACTACCGCGACTACCACCTCGTCATCGAATTCAAATGGGGCACGAAGACCTGGGGCGCCCGCGAAAAGAAGGCCAAAGACAATGGCATTCTCCTGCACGCTTACGGCCCGCACGGAGCCTACAGCGACACTTGGATGGCCAGCATCGAAGCGCAGATCATCGAGGGCGGCGTCGGGGATATCCTCGTGCTCTCGCCAAAGCTCGCGGATGGCACGGAGCTAACGACTTCGCTTTCTACCGAGTTCGTGCTCGACCGCGATAAGGAGAAGATTTGGAAACAAGGCTCTCCACGCCAAACCGTCACCAAAGGCCGCATCAACTGGAAGGGCCGCGACGAGGACTGGAGCGACACCGTGGGCTTTCGCGGCAAAAACGATGTCGAAAGCCCCAGCGGCGAGTGGAACCGCCTCGAAGTCATCGCCAAGGGCGATACGCTGCAATACTTCGTCAACGGAGCGCTCATCAATGAGGCCTTCGACTGCAAACCCAGCGAAGGAAAAATTCTCCTCCAGACTGAAGGCGCGGAGATGATTGTGCGTCGCTACGAGCTTTATCCGCTCGGCCAGTTCAAAGAGAAGTGGTCCGCCATCCAGGCCAGCGGCGGCAGCGACATCGGCGCGGTGCGCGATGGTCAAAGCGAAGCCCTTTCGCCCGAAGAAAGCATGAAGCGCATCCAGCTCGATGGCCCGTATGAGGTCCAGCTCGTCGCCGCTGAGCCTCTCGTGCTCGATCCCGTGGAGGCCACTTGGGACGACAAAGGCCGCATGTTCGTCGCCGACATGCGCGACTACCCGCTCGGCCCGCCGAATCCCGGCGATCCGTGGCTTTCCCGCATCCAACTCCTCACCGACGAGAACGGCGATGGCCGCATGGACAAGGCGGTCACCTTTGCCGACCACATGGACAACGTGCAGGGCCTCCTGCCTTACGACGGCGGCCTCATCGCCACCACCCGCAGCCAGATTCTCTTTCTCAAAGACACCGACGACGACAACAAAGCCGACCTCATCAAGCCCCTCATCCGCGGCTTCAATCCGAAGCACAGCCAGCTCCAAGTCAGTGCCCCACGATGGGGGCCAGATGGCTGCGTGCATTTCAACAACGGTCTCGATGCCCGTGAGATCTATCCCGCCGATGCACCCACCAAAGTCGTCGGCATTCCAGGCTCCAACTTCAAATGGAACCCCAAGACCGGCGAGATCACGCCCACCGGCGGCAAAGGCCAATACGGCGGTGCCTTCGACGACTACGGCCACCACTTCTACTGCTCGAACCGCAACCCGCTCATGTTCACCGTCATGCCCTACGAGGCCATGCTGCGGAATCCGCACGCCGGCATCACGCAGGTGCATGAAGACATCGCCACGCCTGGAGCGGACACCCGCGTCTATCCGCTGCAAATCACCCACACCACCGCCGATGCCCACGCCGGCACCAACACCGCGTGCAGCGGCCTCGGCGTCTATCGCGGTCACTTGATGCCCGAACTCAAAAACAACATCTTCGTCCCCGATCCCACCGGCCAGCTCGTCACCCGCTACCAGATCGAGCCCAACGGTGCCTCCCTCAAAGCCACCCGCGTCGGCGACCGCACCGAGTTCTTCCGCAGCAGCGACGAATGGAGCCGCCCCGTGAACTTCACCACCGGCCCCGACGGTGCCATCTACATCTGCGACATCTACCGCCGCTGGATCGACCACGCCCGCTTCTTCCCCGAGGAGTTCGTCAAAACCCACGACATGCGCCAAGGCGAAAACCATGGGAGGATTTGGCGTGTGGTGCCGAAAAAGAGTGGTCCAGCCGTCCCGGCTGGTTCTGTCGCAGCCGGGACGGCTGCACCACACTTCCCAGCCCTCAAAGAGCACGCTGGACGCATCATCTTCAACAAGCTGCTCCTCAAGGTTGACGCCGATGATCAACCCGATGGTCAGCATCTCGCTATTCGAACCGATGCTATTTGCCAATATCCCGAAGACCCTTGGATGGCCAAAGCCGCCCTTTCATCCAGCACCTACACCGCAGGCCATGTTTTGGCTCAGTTGCTAGCCGATGAGCGTTTCACCAAAATCTACTCAGCGAACCGCAACGATACGATCCGTTCGTTCGCCAGCGCTTCCATTGCTTCGAAACACGCTCCAGACATCGAGAAGCTGCTCAGCGTCTTGAAGATCGTCCCCGGCGAACTCCTCTGGTGGAAACCCGCCCTTCTCCAAGGCCTCGCCAAACTCCCGAAAGGCCACGAAGCCGCCGCCAAGGAGATCACCGCACTTCAAACGAAGATCGACGCCATCGTCGCCGACACGAAAGCGCCGCTCGATCAACGCCTCGCCGTGCTGCCGCTGCTGGCCTCGCGGAAATGGGCCGCCGTCGAGCCGGTGATGAAAAATCTGCTCACCAGCAACCAGCCCACCGAACTCACCACCGCTGCCGTGGCCTTGCTGAAGAAATTCAGCGCCACCAGCACCTCACCGCTCATTTACGACCTTCTGCCCAAAGCCGGTCCCGCCCTCAAACGCGACCTCGTGACCATCCTCACCGCCAACGCCAGCACCGCGCTCGAACTCTTCAAGCGCATGGACAAACGCGAGTTCCCCACCGCGTGGGTCGATGTCGAAAAACGCTGGGCCTACCAGCGCGGCAAAGGCGAAATGGCCGAACTCGCCAAAAAGCTCTTCGGCGAGGCCAACACCGACCGCGCCAAGGTCGTCACCAGCTACCTCGACGCCGCCAAAAAGCCCGGCGATGCCAAACGCGGACAGCAAGTCTTCGCCACCATCTGCATCACCTGCCACAAGCACGGCCAGCTCGGCGTCGATGTCGGCCCGCCGCTCTCCGACGTCAAAGTGAAGCCCCCCGAAGCCCTCCTCAGCGACATCCTCGACCCCAACCGCATGTTCGAGGCCCGCTGGAGCGCCTACACCATCGAGACCAAAGACGGCCGCACCCTCAGTGGCCTGATCCAAAACGAAACCAGCGACACCATCGTCCTCGCGATGATGGGTGGAGCCAAGGAGACCCTCTCCCGCAGCGCCATCAAAGACATGAAGTCACTCGACCGCACACTGATGCCCGATGGTCTTGAAGCCGCTATCTCGAAGGATCAGATGAGTGACCTGATCGCATTCTTGCTGGGCAAGTAGCCTCGACTTATGAGCCAGTGCTGCGCAGCTTTGGTTTCACGTAGAGGTTCACCACGCAAGGCGATGCAATAGCTTGTTCGAAAGCTCAGTGCCAAGTTCAGCATCAAAGAGCGAGATGGCCGAGGGCAAGCAGGCCGTAGTAGGTGTATTCAGGATCGAGGGTGTCATCCGTCCAGTTGCCGTGAAAGCCGCCTGCGGCGCTCCAAAGGCTGTCGATGAAGTCGAGGCAGGCTTCTTTTACCTGAGCGATGGCTTCGGGCTGATTCGAGAGAGCGTGCAGGGCAACGGCGGTGGAAAGCAGATCGGGAATGGGCGCACCAGGCACGGCCAGGAAACCTCCGGCAGGCATGCATTGGCGGACCAACCAATCCACGGAAGCGGGTGGTGCGGGAAGCTGCATCGTCCGGTAGAGAGAAAGCATGGCGGAGGTGGCCGTGGTGGAGCCGAGGACCATACTAGGCTCGTTCGACCATGCGCCGTCGGGCGTCTCCAAACTGTCCATGCATTGGGCAATGCGAAAGGGATCGGGTGGGAGTAGGCCGAGGTCTTGGTAGGCTCCGAAGGCGATCAGACAACCGTAGGCACTTCCATTTTTTTTACCAGGCGACTGATGGTAACCCCCATCTGGGGTTCGCCATGCTTCAAGCCGAGCAGCGAGCGCTTGCTTCTGCTCCATCGTTAGCCCGCCGCCGAGACTGGCCCAGCAGCGTGCAAGGCAAGAGAGATGCACAAAGTCGAGGCCTTCCCCATTGCCATAGCTCACCAACCAATCCCGCAGTGCCCCAGTCGGCACATCTTTCTGTAAAGCCATAAGACCTTCGATACCGAAGACGCTGTAATAGAGATCAGGACGGTCTGCTCGGTCTAAAAAGCCAGCACCGGAGGGCACAAGACGCGATTGGAGAAAGTCGGCGACCAAATCAGCCGATTCGCCCAAAAGCTTCGGGGCTAGGCGAGCGACTTGGAGCATTTCGAGACGAAAGCTCATGACTCAGAGTTTTTCGGGCTCCTGCAGCAGCTTGGCGACACGGGCGAGCAATCGGCCCGCAGCACCGCCATCGCAGACACGATGATCAAAGCTGAGGGTAATTTCGGCTTCCACCACAGGGATGAATTGATTCACCTCGTCGCTCCAGCGTGGCACTTTGCTACCGGCTCCGAGGCCAAGGATGAGATTCTGCTCGGGCAAAGGAATCGGGGTAGCCCAGACGATACCAAAAGTGCCAAAGTTTGTGACTGTAGCAATGCCGGGGCGGTTCATGTCGTGCGGCAGGCGGCGGGCACGAGCCTGTTCGACTAGACGATTATATGTTGGCACCAGTTTCACGAGTGGGGTTTTGTCCACCTCACGCAGCACGGGCACAAAGACTCCGTCTTCCACTTCCACAGCGAAACCGATGTCGATGGCACGAGGGTGAACGATGCGATTGCCGATGAGACGACCTGCTACGGCAGTGTTTTCAGCGAGTGCGAGGGCTAGGGCACGGATGGCATACAGGGCCGGGCCGGGTTTGGGATCGGCCTTGCGGCGGTGGGCCAGCATGGCGTCCAGCATAATCGGGCTGCCGACCGTGGCGAGCGGACGTGTCCAACTGCGGCGCATGGAGTCAGCGACCGCGATGCGCATGGGTGAGGCGGGAGTGAGCTTGTGCTGCTCCAGCCCGCGCAGGAAATTTTCAAAGTCCTCCACCGTCACACGGCCCCCTGCTCCAGTGCCAGCAATACCCGCGAGGTCGGAGGCATTAATGCCCAGTTCATTCATGCGAGCGCGCATTCGTGGAGAGATATAACTAGCTCCTGTGGCCCCTGCTGGAACGGGTAGTCCACCCACGACAGGCTCTACCTTGGGCTGATAGCCGACGATGTTGTCCTCTTCATTAAACTGAAAGTGCAGAGACTCTGCATTCGGCATGGAAGGTGGCGCAGAGAGCGCTTCCTGGCGCGTGCCACCTTCGGCAAAACCGAGCGCCTGGGCATCTTCATCGGAGACCTCGAAGGCAGCGAGCTGACTGCCAACGGCATAGCTGGTCTGCACTTTCCCCAGGATCTGATCAATGCGACCGGCGCAAGGGCTACCGACAGTCATGGTGGCCTTATTGGTTTCCACTTCAAAAATATCAGCGCCGGCTTCGATTTGTGATCCCGGCTCAACGAGGATTTTGACAAGCGTGGCTTCGGCAATGGACTCGCCGAGTTGGGGCATAAGGATCGGGATGGTGGGCATCTGTGGCAGAAGGGTTCTGGAACGGTGCGTGGACAGCTGCATGAGTGCCGGGTTCCATGGGAGCCGTCAAGACAGTGCACGGCCTTTTCAGCCGCTAGCTTTTCTGAAAAGTGACTCTACTCTCCGCCCCCCTACCCGCTCCGGCGCGCAGAAAACCGTCTTTTCCCCTCTTCATTCTGTCATGACTCCTCGTGTTCGTTTCGCTCCCTCTCCCACTGGCGATCTCCATGTCGGCGGTGGCCGCACAGCCTTGTTCAACTGGCTCTACGCCCGTCAAACGGGAGGCACCTTCATTTTGCGGATCGAGGACACGGACGGTGCGCGCAATACTGAAGAGGCGCAGCGTGGCATCGTGAAGGGACTGCGCTGGCTGGGCCTGGATTGGGATGAAGGTCCAGAGGTGGGCGGCCCTCATGGCCCCTATTTTCAAAGTCAGCGCAAGGCCATCTACGATGCCTATCTGGCCAAGCTGGAGGCCGCAGGCCGCGTTTACACTGAGGAGAATGGAGCGGTGCGTTTCAAATTCAGCCGCACGGCCATCACCGTTCACGATCTGGTCTGTGGCGATGTCACCTTCGCTCCGACGGAGGAACCCGACATGACCCTTCGCCGCCCGGACGGCAGCTACATTTTCCACTTCGTCAATGTGGTGGACGATATCGAAATGCACATGACTCACGTGTTTCGCGGAGAAGATCACCTCTCAAACACCTGGAAGCACATCGATTTGTTCCATGCCTTTGGAGCCACACCCCCCATTTACGCCCATATTCCGCTTATCCTGAACCCCGACGGCTCGAAGATGAGCAAACGTGACGCAGGCAGCGCGATCGAACACAGCTACATTCATGAGGGCTTCCTGCCCGAAGCAGTGTTCAACTACCTGGCCATGCTCGGCTGGACACCACGCGCTGACCAAGAAGTGTTGACCCGCGAACAGCTCGTGAAGCTCTTCAACCCTACTGACATTCACAGTGCCAATGCACGTTTCGATCTGCAAAAGTGCCAGTGGTTCAATGCGCAGTTTCTGCGGGCGCTCAGCCCTGAGGCTCTTCTAAATGCCGCCCGCCCCTTCCTGACGTCCGAAGGGGTAATCATTACCGATGAAGCCATGGCCGCAGCCGCCGTGTTCAGCGTGAAAGAAAAAGTCAGCCTGCTGAAGGAGATCCCAGCCTGGGTGCATTATTTTTTCACAGAGGACTATCCCTTTGAAGCGGACGTGACGGAGAAGCTGAAGGCAAAGCCTGAAAACGCCAACCTGCTCCATGCCGCCAAGGCAAAGCTAAGCAGCACAGCGGAGTGGTCAGAAGCTAGCGTGCACACCGCTATCGAAACAGCTGCCAAGGATGCAGGGGTAAAAACGGGAGCATTGATGCCACTGCTCCGCGCTGCCTTGAGCGGACAATCACGCGGCCCAAATGTGGCAACGATCGCCCACTTGGTCGGCCAAGAAAGCTGCCTACGCAGGATCGAGCGAACGCTGAGCGAGGTGCTGAGCTAATCCCTCTTGGCTGCTTACCTTCGAAGCAGCTGAAACGAAAGCTTTCTCTTCACGTATCCTCTGCTGATGAATCCGGTTTACCAAGAAAAGCTCCAGCTTCGTACACGCCGCCAATTTCTAGGCAACGCAGGGCAATTCAGCCTAGGTGCCATCGCTCTTCAGGCGCTGGATGCCTCGGGCAGCCCTGCGGCAGTGAATCCTCTAGCACCGCGCCATTCCCCTGCCCCCGCCAAGGCAAAGCGCGTGATCTACCTGCACATGTCCGGCGCGCCGCCGCACCTAGATCTGTTCGATTACAAGCCTGAGCTGGTGAAGCGCAATGGCCAAAACTGCCCCGATAGTGAGCTGAAAGGCCGCACCTTTGCCTTCACCACCGGAGTGCCCAAGCTGATGGGCACGCCGCGCACCTTTCAACAATATGGCAAGGCGGGTATTTGGATGAGCGATGCCTGCCCGAACTTTCACGGCATCGCCGATGAGGTCTGCATGGTGCGTTCGATGTTCACGGATCAGTTCAACCATGCTCCCGCAGAGTTGCTGCTCTTCACCGGCCACACCCGCCAGGGACGTCCCTCCATGGGCTCCTGGGTCACCTACGGCCTGGGCACGGAGAACCAAGACCTGCCCGGCTTTGTCTGCCTGATCTCTAGCGGCACTCAGCCGAGCGGAGGACAGGGGCTTTGGGGGAGCGGCTTTATCCCCAGCGTCTATCAGGGTGTTCAATGCCGCAGTCAGGGTGACCCGGTTCTTTTCACCTCTAATCCCGCAGGCATGAACCGCGAGCAGCGGCGCCGAACACTGGATGCTCTGCGAGAGCTGAATGAACAGCAAGCTGCCCAACTCGGCCATCCGGAGACGCTAACGCGTATCGCCCAATACGAGCTGGCCTATCGGATGCAGACGAGTGTGCCTGAGGTGATGGATATCTCCCGCGAAACGCCTGCGACGCTGGAAGCTTACGGGGCGAAGCCCGGTCAGGCGAGCTTTGCAAACAATTGCCTACTGGCCCGCAGGCTCGTGGAGCAGGGCGTGCGTTTTGTGCAACTTTTCGATTGGGGCTGGGACTTTCACGGCACAGGTGTGGACAATGGTATCACCGATGGCCTGACAAAAAAAATGGCCGTCACAGACAAACCCGTCGCGGCTTTGATTCGCGACTTGAAGCAGCGAGGCCTACTGGATGACACATTGGTAATTTGGGGAGGCGAATTCGGGCGCACGCCGTTCCGCGAAGGACGCACGGCGGCCAGCCCAGTACTCGGCCGCGATCACTACCCGGACTGCTTTAGCCTTTTCATGGCAGGAGGCGGCGTGAAAGCCGGTTTTGACTACGGCAGCACAGATGAGCTCGGCTTTCATATCGCGGAAAATAAAGTTCACGTACACGATCTCCAGGCGACGCTGATGCATCTCCTAGGTTTTGATCACGAACGACTAACCTACCGCTTCCAAGGCCGCGATTTCCGACTCACGGACATTCACGGCCACGTCGTGAAGGACTTGTTGGCCTAAAGGGCTCGATGATGAAACCCGCTGCACGTGACCTTCACGCGCAGCGGGGAGATTCAACCATGGGCTTAACCCGTGGTGCGCAGCCCTGAGGCCAGTGCATTGATGGAGATGAGCAAATCTGGCATCATCGCTTCAGCGGCTTCGGCTTGGCCTGTAGCATTTAACGCGCGCCACTGGCGGAGCAGCCCGACCTGCTGCTCGTGCAGGACTTTCAGCGGCTCCTCACGAATATTCAGCGTGTAGGCGAGACGTGGGCGGCGCGCCGCAAAGGTGCCATCGAAGAGGTCCTCCAGCACAATGCGCGTGCGGTCGAATTCGGCTAAAATAATGCGAAGGAAGCGCTCACGCACCTCAGTCTCGGCCACGAGTCCGACATAGAGCTTCATGAGATCGGCATTGGCGCTGAAGAGACTGCTTTCGATGTTCGTCAGTACATAAGTGATGAAGGGTGAGGCCTTCAGGCTGGATTTGATGGCCGCAAAAGCTGCTGAGTCGGTATCGCGGAGCTTTTCCAAAGCTGAACCCGCGCCGAACCAACCCGGCAGGTAAAAGCGGGACTGGGTCCACGAAAACACCCACGGGATGGCCCGCAGATCATCGAGTGAAGCCTGCCCCGTGCGGCGGGCAGGACGCGAGCCAATGCGTGAATTTTCCAGAGCATCAATGGGCGTCGCTTGGCGATAAAAGCGCATGAAGTCCGGCAGCTCCAGCAAGGCACGGTAGGCCGTGCGGCTGTCAGCAGCGAGACGATCCAGCACAGGAGCCAAGGCCGGATCAGTAGGAGAGCCATGGCGGTGCCGCCCTGTGGCCGCCGCAGCAGAGGCCATGAGCAGCTCAGTGTGATACACCGCTGAACCAAGGTGAGCATACTTCTGGGCGATCGTTTCCCCCTGCTCCGTCATGCGCATCCAGCCGCCCAGACTGCCCTGCGGCAGAGCTTCCATGAACCAATGCGTGGGGCCAGCTCCACGGCCCACTGTTCCTCCACGACCATGGAAAAACACAGCCTGCACGCCATGCTGCGCGCAAGTGGCACTGAGCGCAGCCTGAGCACGATGCAGCGCCCATTGGCTGGCCAAAATGCCGCAATCTTTATTCGAATCAGAATAGCCGACCATGATCTGAAGCGCAGGCCGCTCAGAGCACAGACTGCGACGCGTGACCGGGTGCTGAAGGAAGGCATCCACAATGCCAGGCCCCGCATCGAGATCGGCCATGGTCTCAAACAACGGCGTGACAGGCAGGGGACAGCGCAGCCCCCCCTCGCTCCAGGTCATGAGCCCAGCTTCGCGCGCTAGAACATAGACCGTAAGCAAGTCTTCGACGTTCCGGGTCATGGACACGATCAGTGCGCCTAGCCCCGGTGTGCCATGCTGGGCGATGTGGCTGGCGATGACACGATGGCAGGCTAGAACAGTATCCGCCTCTGGCCCGGCCGACATACCAGCTGCTAAGAATGGACGCGGTGATTGCAGCTCCCGCTCCAGTAGCTCCCTACGCTCTACGAGAGACCACTCCATCCAGGAGCGACCATCGAGGAGGCCAGCAGCCCGCAGTAGCTGATCCAAGGCCTTTTCATGGAAGGCTGAGTTTTGACGAACATCGAGCGTCGCGCAGTGGAAACCAAAGGCCTCCAGACGACGACGGAATGGCACGATGTACTCCACGACTAACGCGTGATCCCCGACTGATTCCAAGGCATCTGCGTAAGCGTTCAAGTCAGCAAGAAGCTGGGCTGGATGCTGATAAGCGCCAGGGGATCCAGGTTTCTCCACCTCAAGCATAAGGCGGGCACGCATCAGGTATGCCGCCGCACGCCAGGGCTCCTCCCGATTGCGTTCCAATATATAGGCGACCTCCGCACAGCTGCGTCCCCCAAGCTCATTCGCCAAGCGATTCGTAAGCTCCTGCAAGCCAGCAGGCGTTTGCTGGAAAAGCGAACTGAGCGGCGTCTGGCGCGCCAATTGTTCCAAGGAGCGGCGGTGGATACGCAGGGCGTTGCTGCGCAGTTCACGCAGTGCTTTAGCCGTGACTTCAGCCGTCACAAAAGGGTGCCCATCGCGGTCACCACCGATCCAGGTGCCAAAACGGATCAATGGCGGCAACGAATCCACACCCGCGGGGTCGTAGCCCGCCGCTACCCATGCCTCACGAAGGTGGGTGTGTGCCCGAGATAGCGCCTCAGGAAAAACTTCTCTGAGATAGTGCAGCGCATTTTGTAGCTCAGCTTCAATCGTCGGGCGGGTGACGTGGATTTCACCGGTGCGCCAGAGATTTTCCAACTGCACTTGGAGCTGGGAAAGGATACGATTTTGCTCCCGCGGGGTGTAGTCCTTGTTCTCGTGCCGATTCATCAGCGCGTAGATCTCCAGGTGCAGG
This sequence comes from Prosthecobacter sp., assembly GCA_044355075.1. GTDB lineage: Bacteria > Verrucomicrobiota > Verrucomicrobiia > Verrucomicrobiales > Verrucomicrobiaceae > Prosthecobacter. The sequence continues at coordinate 2,912 of JBIKYV010000100.1, read as the reverse complement.
TCGCGCACCGACTCGCGCTTTGCCTCCGTCGGGTGCGCGGTCAGCACAGGCTCCACCCGCACCGTTTTTAGCACTTCCAGCATCTCTTCAGGGCTGATGCCCAGAGATTTGAGAGCTCTTAGATTATCGGGCCAGAGCCCGGGTTCTGCCTCAGGACCACGTTCTTTTTCTCTCAGGCGCCGGGTCTGGCTAGCCGCACGCTCTTCGACAATGTTCAGCAGCTGAAATGCGATCGACCAAGCCTGACCCAGCGCGCGATTGGGCTCAGAGCCAACCTGAGAGCATTCGCCGATCCAGGGTAGTTTTTCCGCCAGTGCACCTTCGCCAACGCGATGCAGCACCGCAGAAAAGGCGGTCATGAGGAAATTGAGGTCGTCTTCGAGAAGGCGGAAGCCATGCTCCCGCAGAGGGTTGGTGGGGGTCATCCTGCCACAGATAAGCAGGAAGGATGCCGCCGCGAGCAAGAGCTTGATTAGAAGATGCCGCGACTAAGGTCTGAAGATCACGAATCAGGCCAAAACGGCATCAATCACCTCGCCCTTGTCCCCGATGGTAAAAGGACGATTGCTAGGAGACATCACGACCTGGCTCACATCCATGCCCATGGCGTGGCCGACGGTGCTATGGAAGTCCTGAATGGTGACCTGTTTGTCCGCCACGGAAGCGCCTTCTTTGTCACTGCTGCCATAAATGGTTCCGCCTTTCACCGGGCCGCCCGCCAGCAGGGTAGAAAACACCTTCGGGTGGTGGTCGCGTCCGCTGCGGCTATTGATCTGCGGCCCGCGCCCAAACTCGGAGCAAAGCACAATCAGCGTATTCGCCAGCAGGCCGCGCTGCCCGAGATCACTTAGTAAGGCAGAAAGCGCGGTGTCGATGATGGTGCCATTTTCTTCCATGCCATCATCGATATCATTGTGCATGTCCCAGCCCCCCTGAGTGACCTCCACAAAACGCACTCCATGCTCAATTAACCGCCGCGCCAAAAGGCAACCCTGACCAAATTTATTTCGGCCATAAGTCTCGCGATCAATGTCTTTTTCCTTGGATAGCTTAAAAGCATCCAAATCCTTGCTGCTAAGCAGCTTCAGCGTCTCGTCGTAAAAATCCGTGTAAGCCTTCAGGTTAGTATCCTGGAACTTTGAGCGGAAAGGCATGTCGATCTTGTTCAACAATGCAAGACGCCGACTCATAACCTCCTGACTGGTCGCAAAATGTGAATACTGAAGACCTGCCTCTGGGTCATGAATCGGCAGTGGGCTGAAGCCAGCGCTAAAGAAACCATTGCCAGCATCCGGCCCACGATTGATGCAGACGGAGGAAGGCAAAGTCTGGCTACTTTTGCCCAGCAACTCCTGTGCCCATGCTCCCAACACGGGATGCTTGATCGTACCACGCTGCTCGTAGCCGGTACGCATCAGGTATTGCCCAGAGGCATGAACGCCTGTTTTCGATGTCATGCTGCGGATGATGGCCAACTTTTCCGAATGCCCCTTAGCCAACTGTGGTAAATAACCACCAAGCTGATAGCCGACTGGGGTGGCGATGGGATCGCGAGCGCCTTTGCTTTCCCCCGTCTTAGGATCGAGTGTATCAATGTGGGACATGCCACCGATCATCTGTAGCCAAATGACGTTCTTGGCTTTGCCAAAGCCGGGAATCGCTTTGCTCGGTGAGGCAGCATCTTCTGCAGGCACTAGGTGCGGTAGCAAGGTCACCCCCAGAGTAGCCTGAGCGACACGCTCTGCCCAGTAGCGACGAGTGATGGGAGACTGAGACAAGAAAGAAGCATTCATGGATCAAAAGGGAGCTGAGACAGGTGGACTGGACTACTGAACGAAAACAAACTCTCGGGCATTGAACAATACCCAGGCCAAATCACCCGGCTTCAAGCCTGCTTCGATATCAGCATACAGGACCTTGATTTCCTCTGCCGTTGGCTTGCGGCTAAAGAAGCTGAGGTAAAGGCTCTCGACCTGCGCCTCCGCTGTGGCTTGTTTTTCTGCCGTGGCCACCGCCAGTGCCTGACGACTGCTGAGTAGTTCTTGGGCCTCTCCATTCATAAGCATCAACACCTGCGGAACACTGCCTTCCTCACAATTGCTATCCGCAAGCTGGCGGTCGCTTTGACCAAACATGCGTAGGAAATGACTATCACGTTCAGGCTGGCGAAGCTCACTGGCTCGCGCTAGCACGAGCCCACCCATCATTTCAGGACGGCTAGCCTCAGATTCCTCCTCTGTCTCTGGATTCGGTTGCATTTTGGCCATCGCCCGTTTGCGCTTTGCAGCTCCCTTTCCTTCAAAACCAACCCCAGCCACAGCACGACGCATCGCGACCATATCCTCGAGTTTTTCTTTGATGAACTCGGCCGTGATTTCAGACGAACCAACATTCATCACTTTGGCATAGGACTCGCCACGCTTCATCTTGAAGCCATCCACCTTATCGCCAATCGCCAACGTCACGCAGCTATCCCAGGCCTGCTCGGCGGTCATGCGCCGCAGCATGGGACCCGGGAAATAAAAAGACTCGCCCATCGCCAACTCCCGGGTCACGGCTTCACGTTGATAAGTTTGAGTATTGCAGAGCAAGCGCATGAAAGCGCGCAGATCAAACTTCAACCGCACCATCTCGTTCGCGATGTGCTGGAGCAGCAAAGGATTACTCGCCGCGCTGGGATCATCAAGGTCCGTGACAGGTTCTTTAATACCTACACCAAACACCAGCCGCCAAAGACGATTGGCAATAGTCATGGCAAAGCGTGGATGGTCAGGACTAGTCATCCAATTCGCAAAAACCTCACGAAGCTGACTATCGTCCTCTGTTTTTTCCAAAGCATCTTTTGCCTTTTGGTAGCAGCGGAGCCGATAGTCGCCCTTGCTCCAGATGACTAGCTTTGGCTGCACTGGATC
>JBIKYV010000099.1:0-13928 GCA_044355075.1 Prosthecobacter sp. | reverse complement strand
GAAGGACGAACCCAGTGCAGCCTTTCTGCCAAACTAGCCACTTGCGGCCAGTCCCGTTCAGCTGTGCCGTTCACTACCATCTCAACGATGCCTAAATCCAAAATGATTTTCTCCAACTCTGGCAGAGTATGATCAAGCCTTGGATCTTGGAGATGATTATGAGCATCAAACAACTTCATGAAATGGCGGGCTAGTTGAAAAGCATGAACGAACGCCTCTGACGAATGTGCAACCTGTTCTGAGAAGTTCATTCTATCAGGCGCGTTTCTTGCGTATCTTATTCATTATGCGCACCCCATGCTTTGTTCTGCTAGCACTCGGCTTGCATCTCTCTTTCGCTGAAGCTGAAAACAAGTCTGCTCAAAAATCTGTAGAGACGCTTGCTCGTGAGATCAAAACATCCGTGGTCAAAGTGCTCCAAGATGGGCGCGAAGGGCTGGACGGCCTCGGGACGGGATTTGTCGTCAGCCAAGATGGCCTAATTGCAACTAATCTACACGTGATTGGTGAAGCGAGACGCTTGGAAGTCGAAATGCATGATGGCGAGAAACACGAGGTCATCGAAGTCACGGCCACCGACAGCCACTGGGATCTTGCCTTATTGCGCATACGCGCTCAAAATCTTAAACCTCTACCGTTGGCAGATAGTGAGACCATCAAACAGGGCCAATCTGTTGTCGCTATGGGAAATCCCGAAGGCTTGGCCTTCAGCATTGTGGATGGAGTGGTCTCCGCTTACCCGGACATCGTGAATGAAATCCCCATGATTCGTTTGGCTTTACCCATTGAACGAGGCAACAGCGGTGGCCCTCTTTTAGATCGACAGGGACGAGTTCTAGGACTCCTGACCATGAAGTCTGCCGTCACGGATAACTTAGGATTTGCCATGCCCGTCAATGAGCTCAAGCGACTCATCTCATCACCAAATCCTATCCCCATGGAGCGCTGGCTAACAGTCGGAGTGCTCAATCCAAAGCAATGGCTAACCGCTCTAGGAGCTCGTTGGACACAGCGCTCCGGAGTCATTCGCTCCGAATCATCCGGCAGTGGTTTCGGAGGGCGCACCTTGTGCTTGTCCAAGAACAAAGAACCGACACCGAGTGAAACCTACGAAGTCGAGGTGCATGTGAAGCTAGAAGACGAAAGCGGTGCGGCAGGATTGCTCTTCTGCGCTGAAGACGAAGATCATCACTATGGATTTTACCCCTCAAACGGTAAAATGCGTTTAACCAGATTCGAAGGCGCAGATGTTTATTCATGGACAGTCCTCGCTGAGTTTAACACAGAAGCCTATCGCCCCAACTCTTGGAATCATCTTCGTGTGCGGGTCGAACCCATGACCATCATAGCTTGGGTCAACGGGAAGAAAGTTTTAAGCCATCAAGATGACGCTTTGCGTGGTGGCCAAATTGGCCTTTGCCGATTTCGATCACCTTCCGCCGAATTCCGGGGCTTCCGCATTGGAAAAGATCTCCAAGATCCACCCATTCCTGAATTGATCGCCACCGAATTCAATCAAGCTATTCACCGGCTTGTTGATGGCAGCCACACATCGATGCAGACACTAAATCAATTGCTTACCAAGCCAGCCATAGCACGACGCCTTTTAATAGAACGCCGCGAAGAGCTGGAAAGACAGTCATCTGCCATCAAAAAATTAGAACGTGATCTCCACCGAATTTCGATAACTCAAGAGCTAACGACTGAACTATCCAAACCAGAAAAAGATATCGACCTGATGCGTGCGTCACTTCTGCTAGCGCGCCATGACAACTCTGAAATCGACGTATCGCATTACCTTCAAGAGTTCGAGCACATGGTGAACGAGCTACGCAATGATTCAAGCCTTCGAAAAGGCACGGATCAGGCTGTCTCGCGACTCAACCGTTATCTCTTTGAAGAATCGGGCTTTCATGGCAGTCGGCATGATTATGCGAATAAATCAAATAGCTACATGAGTGCTGTTTTAGATGATCGCGAAGGCTTACCCATTACACTAAGTGTACTTTACATCGAACTCTCAAGAAGGTTAAAAATTCCTCATGTGTATGGAGTTTCGCTTCCTGGTCGTTTCATGGTAGGCTGGAAAAATGGCCCAGAAGGTGAATTGCAACTGATTGATGTTTTCAACAGAGGCAAAGCTTTGACACTGACTGAGGCCGCTATGGAGGTCTCCGAAGCTGGACACATCTCTGAGGAGGCACTTCAGCCTGCCAAGAAGCGCGATATTATACTGCGAATGCTACGAAACCTCATGGGGGCAGCCATGGATGAAAATGAGTTTTCTGGAAGCTCCCTACCCTACTTGGATTTAACAGTCGCTTTGAATCCTGAAGCCCATGTCGAGAGATTGACCCGTGCTCAGTTGCGACAACGGATTGGCGATAAGGTGGCCGCACGGGAAGACATTCAGTGGCTGCTTGAGCACTTCCCCGAATCAGGGCCTGAAGAATTCAGAATCCGTTTGGATGAATGGCTTCAGAGTTTGCGAGACTAAACTCCGCAGCGAACGAATGCACGAAAACTGGCGATGGACTTTCAAAAGCGACCATTTCATTTCTGACCACTTGTATTCATCTCGTTCTCTTTGAAACCAGCAACTCATCCTACATTCAACCTTTGGCAAATCGCAACTGACACAGGTGGAACATTCACTGACTGCCACAGTATCAGTCCAGATGGAACCGAGAGTCGCTGCAAGGTTCTCTCGACAGGCTGTCTTCGTGCCACCTTGGGTGAAACATGCCTTTCAAGAAGCGCCAAAGAGGTTGATTCGAACTTTACTCAAATCCGTTTGCAGGGTCTTCCAGTTTTACCAAATTCGCTTCTTACTGGCTTTCATATCTACCCCGTTGGTAGTGATGACGTCCGTTGCATTGACTCATTTAATTCTGATTTAAGCGAGATCTCACTCAATGCCCCGGTTGAATGGAAAGAGGGCACTTTGCTGGAATTAACTACCAACGAAGAAGCACCAGTTCTAGGAGCTCGCATTCTGACTCACACCCCTCTAGGTGCCGCATTTCCGCCCATGCGCCTGCGCATTGCCACGACAAGAGCCACTAACGCACTTCTCGAACGCAAGGGCGGACGAATCGCTCTCCTAGTGACTCAAGGTTTCAAAGATCTTCTTCAAATTGGAGATCAACGGCGAAGCGATCTATTTGCCCTTCAGCATAAGCAGCGACCCGTCTTCCATGAAATAACACATGAAATCCCTGAAAGATTCAGTGCCACAGGAGAAGAACTACAGGCACTTGATGAAACCGCCGTTTCTGCAGCAGCAGAAGCTTGTCTCAGGCAAGGCATCCACACAGCGGCGATTTCCTTTCTACATGGTCACGAATATCCTGCCCATGAACTGCGTGCCGCCGATATTCTACGCAGGTCAGGAATGACTCATTTGACTCTTTCGCATGAAACCGTTGCTTTTGCGAAACTGCTTCCACGCACACAAAGCACTGTAGCTGACGCCTACCTTCATGAGCCTGTGCAATTGTTTCTCCACGGCATCCGCAAGATAAGCTCAAGCATGGAAGTCATGACGAGCTCTGGCGGCCTTCGAAGCTGGGAGGCGATACGTCCTAAGGACATGCTTTTGAGTGGGCCTGCCGCAGGAGCTATTGGTGCAGCAAATGCGGCACGTCGAGCAGGCCACACTAAAATCATCACCTTCGATATGGGAGGGACGAGCACCGATGTGGCACGCATTGACAACCATCCGAGTTATCGTTTCAGCCAGGATGTGGCAGGCATGAAACTCTTAGCTCCGTGTATCAATATTGAAACTGTTGCCGCTGGTGGAGGCTCAATTTGTCAGCTAACTCATTACGGCTTAGCTGTTGGGCCAGAAAGCGCGGGATCAAACCCAGGCCCTGCTTGTTATGGCAAGGGCGGCCCTTTAACCATCACTGATGTTAATCTTTTGCTAGGTCGATTCGATGCAAGCAAGGCACCGATTCCCTTGAATGCAGCCGCATCACGCCAAAGGCTGCATGAATTGCACGCACAAACCGATGGAGCGCTAGATGAAACCGAACTTCTTCACGCCTTTCTGCGTATTGCAGTCGAACACATGACGGATGCCATTCGCCGCATTAGTATTGGCGAAGGGTATGATCCAGCAAATCATGCGTTACTAGCCTTTGGCGGAGCAGGCCCCCAACACGCCTGCGATGTTGCTTCATCGCTCGGCATTCAGACAATCCTGATCCCGAAGAATGCTGGAATTTTGAGTGCTGTCGGATTGCAAGAGGCAATGCCTGAAGAGATCGAGGAAAAAGAAATCTGTCAGCCTCTGACCACTTATCTTAAGGAACTAAGTGAGACTCAAGCAAGCGCTCTCAAGCCCTCGATCAACACCACCACGTTACGCATTGCTGAACTGAGACTTAAAGGCCAGGACAGTCCACTTCAGGTTGAGTTTGAGGACGCGTACGAACTTCCAAAACTGTACAATCAGCTTTACCAAAGAGTCTTTGGCTATCCTCCTGCGAGCCATCGTGAAATCGAAATTGTCTCCATACGAATCATCACAAGAATCAAAAATGAAGCTCTAGATCAGAGCTATGCTGATGGTGAAAGAACGCAGCCACACGCGTCAACAAGACTTATCCAAGACGCATTCAGCACACTTGTGATTGCACCTGGATGGAGCGAAGAACACATTCCCCAGTTCGGTTACATTCTCCGTTATGAAGGAATTCATGCGACGCCACCTGTGCTAGAACGTGATTTACTGAGGCATAGATTCCACAGCATCGTGAGCAACATGGGAGCTCTGCTATGTCGAACAGCAATCTCAACAAACATTCGTGAACGTCTCGACTTTTCATGTGCCTTGCTTGATGCAAAAGGGCGGCTGCTTACTAGCGCGCCCCATATCCCTGTGCATCTGGGAGCTCTGGGCGTATGTGTTCGGGCAGTGATAAAATCACTACCCATGAAAGAGGGTGATACAATCATCACCAATCATCCAGCTTATGGCGGCTCGCATCTACCAGACGTGACCTTGATCACACCCGTATTTCATCATGGTAAACTTCTCGGTTATGTGGCCAATCGAGCGCATCACGCTGAAATCGGCGGCCTCACCCCGGGCTCTATGCCTGCGCATGGAACTTGTTTGATGGAAGAAGGTGTCGTTATAGCACCTCGGCATCTCATTCAAGCCGGTGAGTCTCGCTTTGACGAGATAAGTGTCCTTTTGACAGCAGCAGACTACCCAACGCGAAATCTGGATGATAACCTCGCAGATCTTCATGCGCAGCTTGCGGCTAATCTGCATGGCGCTGAACAGCTTCGAAAGCTTCATAGCGAAGCCTTGCCGCATCTCATGGATGAAATTTTGAGTCATTCCGCACGAGTCATGAAGGCACAAATCCAGCAACTACCGGAATGCCTTCATGCAACAGAGAGGCTAGACGATGGCTCGGTTCTTGTGGTAGAGCTACGACGGAACAATGACACACTGACACTTGATTTCACCGGCACGTCTGACGTGCATTCTCGTAATTTGAATGCAACAACCGCCATCGTGCGAAGTGCTATTTTGTATGTAATGCGCCTCATGCTTCAAGAAGACTTACCTCTGAATGAAGGCCTCATGGAACCAGTGGAGATCATTCTGCCAAACTGCCTACTCAACCCTAACTTCACAGGTGATGCCAGCCAAGATCCGGCTGTAGTGGGTGGCAATGTAGAAGTTTCGCAGAGGCTTGTAGATACCCTAATCAAAGCTCTGAATCTTCAAGCTTGCTCGCAAGGAACCATGAATAATTTTTTGTTCGGTGGCCATGGATTTGGTTATTACGAAACCATCGCTGGTGGCAGTGGCGCTGGCAATGGTTACCATGGCGCTCACGCTTTACACACCCACATGACCAACACAGCGATCACTGATCCAGAGATCATCGAACAACGCTACCCCGTGAGACTTCGACAATTTTCGATCCGTCGTGGCTCTGGAGGTGAAGGAAAATGGCGTGGTGGTGATGGTGTCGTGCGCGAATTTGAATTCACTGCACCATTGACCGTAAGCCTACTGACCCAGCATCGAAAAGAAGCTCCCTATGGCCTTAATGGTGGTCACGCAGGCCAGAAAGGAACTCAACTGTGGATAAGAAGCGGCATCGAAACGCAGCTCGAGAACTGCGTTAGCTTTGAAGTACAAACCGGAGATCGAGTGATCATCGAAACTCCAGGCGGAGGTGGCTGGGGAAGTGTGCATCAGTAACCCAACCAAGGCCCGAGCCATTTCTCGGCTTCGGCGAGGGTCATGCCTTTGCGTTGCGCGTAGTCTTCGACCTGGTCCTTGCCGAGGACGCTGATGCCGAAGTAGTGGGACTCGGGGTGGCTGAAGTAGAGGCCGCTGACGGCGCTGCCGGGGTGCATGGCCATGCTTTCGGTGAGTTCGACGCCGGTTTTGGCGGTGGCGTCGAGCAACGCGAAGAGGATGGGCTTCTCGGTGTGATCAGGTTGCGCAGGATAACCGGGCGCGGGACGGATGCCGCGGTATTTTTCCTTCACGGTTTCCTCCAGCGAGAGGTCGCCGGGCTTTTCGTAGCCCCAGGCGAAGCGGGCCTGCTGATGCAGGTATTCGGCAAAAGCCTCGGCGAGTCGGTCGGCGACGGCTTTGGTCAAAATACCGTGATAAGGATCGTGCGCGGCATCAAATTCCTTCGAAAACTCATCTGCGCCGTGAATGCCGACGCAGAAGCCGCCGATGTGATCGGTGCGGCCGCTGTCCTTCGGCGCGATGTAGTCGCTGAGGGCGTAGTTGGCGGTGTCCTTCTTGATGACCTGCTGGCGCAGCGTGTGGAAGGTCGTTTTGAGCTTTCCGTTTTCGTAAACCTCGATGTCATCGCCCACGCTATTCGCCGGGAAGAAGCCGAACACGCCGCGAGCCTGGAATCGCTTCTCGGCGATGATGCGGTCGAGCAGGGCCTGGGCGTCGTTGTAGAGCTTGAGGGCCTCAGCCTCGGCTTTGACCTTCATTTCGGCATCTTCATGCGCGGAGGAGAAACGCTTGTCGGCGGCGATCCAGCGTCCACGCAGCTCCCACGAGTGGAAGAAGGGTGACCAGTCGATGAACTCACGCAGCGTGGCGATCATCTCGGGGCCTTCGTAAGTCTTCGTGCCGGTAAAGCTCGGCGTGGCGATGTCCTGCGTGCTCCAGTCGAACTTTTGGCCCTTCTCACGCGATTCGGCGAGGCTGAGGAGCTGGCGGTCTTTCTTCTTGCCGTATTCCTCGCGGAGCTTCGCGTGGCGTTCTTCGTTGGCCTTCACAAAGCCTTCGCGCTGGTCTTCGCTGATGAGCGAGGTGGTCACGGGCACGCTGCGGGAGGCATCGAGCACATGCACGATGGTGCCGCTGTATTTCGGTGCGATCTTGATGGCCGTGTGCGCAGCACTGGTGGTGGCGCCACCGATGAGAAGAGGTTGCTTGAAGCCGAGGCGCTCCATCTCAGAGGCCACGTGTACCATTTCATCGAGCGACGGTGTGATGAGGCCACTTAGGCCGATGACATCCGCGCCGACTTCGATGGCTTTGTCCAAAATCTTCTGGCACGGCACCATGACGCCCATGTCGGTGACCTCGAAGCCATTGCAGGCCAAAACGATGCCGACGATGTTTTTGCCGATGTCATGCACATCGCCCTTCACGGTGGCGAGCACGATTTTGCCGGCACTGCGCTGCGCCGGGTTGGCGAGCTTTTCCTGCTCCATGTAGGGCTGCAAGTAAGCGACGCTCTGCTTCATCACACGAGCGCTCTTCACGACCTGCGGCAGGAACATCTTCCCTGCGCCGAAGAGGTCGCCGACGACGCTCATGCCGTCCATGAGCGGGCCTTCGATGACGGAGAGCGGCTTGCCGAGCTTCGCGAGTGCCTCGGCGGTGTCTTCGTTGATGAAATCGGTGATGCCTTTGAGCAAAGCGTGCTCGAGACGCTTCTCGACGGGGGCTTCGCGCCAGCTCATGTCGACTTCCGTCTTCTTCGCGGCTCCGGCCTGGCCTTTGAATTGCTCGGCGTAATCGACGAGGATCTCGGTGGCATCGGGACGACGATTCAAGATCACGTCCTCGACCTTCACGAGCATCTCCGGCGGGATTTCCTCATACACTTCGAGCATGCCGGCATTCACGATGCCCATGTCCATGCCCGCTTTGATGGCGTGATACAAAAACACGCTGTGCATGGCCTCGCGCACCTTGTTGTTGCCGCGGAAGCTGAAGCTGATGTTGCTGACGCCGCCGCTGACCTTCGCGTGCGGGAGGTTTTCTTTGATCCAGCGCGTCGCGTTGATGAAATCGACGGCGTAATTGTTGTGCTCCTCGATGCCAGTGGCGACGGTGAGGATGTTCGGATCGAAGATGATGTCCTCAGGCGGGAAGCCGACCTCATCAACGAGGATGCGATACGCTCGCTCGCAGATGCGGATCTTGTCTTCGTAGGTCGCGGCCTGGCCCTGCTCGTCGAAGGCCATCACCACCGTCGCGGCGCCGTATTGCTTGATCTTCGTGGCGCATTCTTTGAACTTCGCCTCGCCTTCCTTCAGCGAGATAGAGTTCACGATGCCCTTGCCTTGCAGGCACTTCAGACCGGCCTCGATGATCTCCCACTTCGAGGAATCGACCATGATGGGCACCTTGTTCACCTCCGGCTCAGTTTGCAGGAGAATCAAAAACTTCGTCATCATCGGCACGCCGTCGATGAGGCCCTCGTCCATGCACACGTCGATGACATTCGCACCGCTCTCGACCTGCTGACGCGCGATGGCGACAGCTTCCTCGAGTTTGTTTTCCTTGATGAGCTTCGCGAATTTCGGCGAGCCAGCGACGTTCGTGCGCTCGCCGATCATGAGGTAGTTCGAGCCGGGGCTCAGCACATACGGCTGCGAGCCGCTGAGGCGCATCGTGTGCGGATCGGCGGGCACTTCACGCGGTGCGAGACCTTCCACGGCTTTCGCGATGGCGGCGATGTGCGCAGGCGTGTTGCCGCAGCAACCGCCCATGATGTTCACGAAGCCGCTGCCCGCGAAATCCTTCGCGTAGCCCGCCATGTCCGGCGGCAGCAAATCGAAGCCTGTGGGTGCCAGCGGGTTCGGCATCCCGGCATTCGGATACGCGGAGACGAAGCAATCCGCCTTCGCGGCGAGTTCTTCGAGGAAGGGGCGCATCTTGTCCGGGCCGAGCGAGCAATTCAGTCCGATGGACAGCGGCTTCACATGCCGCATGGCATTCAAATACGCCTCCGTGATCTGACCGGAGATCATCGTCTCGCCACCAGGGCCGACAGCGGCGCTGATCTGCACCGGCAGCTCGATTTTATCTTCTTCAAACACCTCGCGGATCGCGACGAGCGCCGTCTTCGCATTCAACGAATCGAAAATGGTCTCCACGAGCAGCGTATCGACGCCACCTGCGATCAAGGCGCGGACTTGATGCTTATACGCCTGCTTCACCTGATCGAAGGTGACGTAGCGGAAGCTCAAATCGGTCAAATCCGGGAACTGCGAGAGCGACACCGTCATCGGGCCGATGGCTCCGGCGACGTAGCGCTTCCGTCCGGTCTGCTCGCCGACGATGTCCGCCCATTTGCGGCACTGCTTCGCCGACTCGAAATTGATCTCCCACGCAAGGTCATTCAAAAACGTGTCCTCGATGATGCCTTGGAAGAATTCCGGGCACTTTTTGCCTTCCCGGAAGAATTCTGCCTGTGCGATGCTCGTGCCGGAAAAGGTGTTCGTCTCAATGATGTCCGCCCCGGCTTCGAGGAAGCGCTTGTGGATGTCCTCGATGATGTCCGGGCGCGTGATCGAAAGGATGTCGCCGTTGTTCAGGATGTCCTTCTCGTTGTCGCGGAAGCGCTCGCCGCGTGCCGAGGCCTCATCGAGCACTCCCTTGGCCTTGTACTCGCGAATCGTCGTGCCCATGGCCCCATCGATGACCAGGATACGCTGGCGCATGGCGGCTTCGAGTTCGGGGCGGCAATTAGGACGGGCGGGCATGCTGAATGCTAGCGCCGAAGCGAAACTGGTCAACACCTTCGCATCAACGCATCATGATTCGAGGATATGAAATCCATACCGCTTGCTTCAGCCATCTGTGCCACTTAGGAAGGGGACCGGATCAGCCTCACCAAAAAAGGCTCTACGCCGCCATCACAAACGATTGACATTCAACGCTCCAATCTCCTTCCGCATATCCAAAATGCCAACCACGTACGGAAGGCAAAGCTGGGCCGTGCTCGCCATCAGCCTTTTGCCAGCACTGGGGATTTTGCTGCTTTGGGGGAATGGCTATCGAGCTGCGGCTGTGCTCGTCTTTCTCACCACCTTCATCGTCATTGCCATTGGTACGATTTTCCCGCGTAACACTTGGTTCGGTGGGCATGTTTCACAGGTCAGCGAACCGGGTTCTCACATCTGGCTCACGATTGATGACGGCCCCGATCCCGTCACGACCCCCGCTTTGCTAGATCTGCTGGATGCTCATCAATCCAAGGCTATTTTTTTCGTCATTGGCCACAAGGTTTTGACGCACCCGGAATTGACCCGTGAAATTGCACGTCGCGGTCATCTGCTAGGGAATCATTCGTTGAGCCACCCATCGTCAAAATTTTGGGGCCTACCCCCATGGTTGCTCTGGCGCGAAGTGGCAGGCTGTCAGCAAGCTCTTGAGCAGGTGCTTGGATGCACCGCCACTTGGTTCAGACCGCCCGTAGGCCATCACAATCCGTTCCTGGCCAACCTCCTGCGTTCACTGGGCATGAAGATGATGATCTGGAATTGTCGTGGATTCGATGGGGTGTGGCGCGATGTCGACGCCATCCTATGTCAGATCAGCCGCAATCTATATCCTGGTGCAGTTGTATTGCTCCACGATAGCACGCCAGTCGCGTCAGAGGTATTGGATCGTGTCCTCAAGCTAGCGCATGAACATGGCCTGCGTACGACTTTACCCCAAGAAGATCAATGAATCCTGAATTACCTTTGCCTTTTTCGTGGCATCCGTGAATCAGACTGCTTACTGTCGAGTCCCCCCAGCCACCATGGTTCGCATCCTCACACAGCAAGGTCAGCTCATCGACTGGAATGACGATAAAGTGCGTCCATTCCCGGACAATCTTGTCTTCCTCGACCTGCTCAACCCATCACGGGCAGAAGAATTGGAAGCGGAAAGCTGGCTCGAATACACGCTACCGACGCGGGAAGAGATGCAGGAGATCGAAGAGTCGAGCCGACTTTACACGGAAAAAGGTGCGCTCTATATGACCGCATGGATTCCGGTGGGTCTCGATACGCCAGAGCCCGACAACACAGCCATCTCTTTCGTCTTGGCACCCGATTGCCTAACTACCGTACGCTACGCGGATCCAATGGCATTCCGTGTGCTGATCGAGCAAGCCAAGCGACAGTGCCAGTGCCCGATGAGCAGCGATGCAGTTTTTTTGGTGCTCTGCGAGCTGATCATCGCGCGCATCGCTGATGCGCTTCAGATGGTAGAGGGTGATCTGAAAAAGCTAGCGAGGGAGATCTTCCGTCTGGATCCCCATCGCGCCAATGCAGCGGTGGAGAAAGACCTGGGTGATGTCGTAAAGACCCTTGGCCGCCGCAGCGCTTTGGTGGCCAATTTGCGCGAAAGCCTGCTCAGTGTCAGTCGCATGCTCCAGTTCTTCCTAAACAATGCCGCTACCTGGATGCGTGGTGACCTCGCGGCGCAGTTTCGCTCAGTGATGCGCGACGTGAAATCGCTGGATGACTACACGAATCAGCAGACACAGGAGATGACTTTCCTGCTAGAGTCCACGCTGGGACTGATCAACATCCAGCAGAACCAGATCATCAAGATCTTCACCATCGCCAGCGTGCTATTCATGCCGCCGACGGTGATCGCCAGCATCTACGGGATGAACCTGAAGATGCCTGAAACCGAATGGGCAGGCACATACCCAGTGGTCATTTGCGTACTGATCATCTCCGCCCTGATTCCGATCTGGTGGTTCAAGCGGAAGAAGTTGCTCTGACCGCAATGGCTAGCGCTCAATGAGAAATCCTCTCAGACCTAGCGGCGCAGAGACGGAACTAATCTCACGCTCCTTGATCAATGAGCCAAGATTGCTCTCATCGATCGCTGACAGAAAAGCCTCCAATTCCTCGGTATCTGCCGCGCAAGCCAAAAGCTCCACCCTACCGTCTGGCAAGTTTTTCACACTACCGGTCACGTCATACCCAGAAGCAATTTGCTTCGTCGTGTAGCGGAATCCGACACCCTGAACTCGACCTGAATAGAACACTTTTTTCGCTGGCATAGAATCCTCCGAAACCATGGGAAAAGCAAAAATCAACTGTCAGCGCTGGTCAACGAGTAGCCCAAAAGCGTGACTAGACGCATAACAAAGCCACCGCTACTAGGCAACCGAGATGAAAAGCTCCTGCCTCTGCCTCATTGTCATCTGGCTGCTGTCCCATGGGCTGCTGCAGTCCCGTGAGAAAGGCTATTCAGCCTTTGCTGCGGCCACCGTGCATCCCCTGGCCACCCAGGCTGCCCTAGAGGCTTATGAAAAAGGCGGCAATGCCATTGATGCCGCCATAGCCGCTGGCCTGACGCTCGGCGTCGTGGATGGGCACAATTCCGGTATCGGCGGCGGGTGTTTCTTGGTCATTCGCGCGGCAGACGGCACCCTGACCTGCATCGATGGACGAGAAACAGCACCCAGCAAGGCGCACCGAGACATGTATGTTGTCGATGGCATACTGGATCCAGAAGCGAGCAAAACAGGAGCCCTAGCTTCAGCAGTTCCAGGAGTCTTGCGCGCCTATGAACGCGCCATCAAAAAACATGGCAAGCTTAAACTCGCCGACTTACTAAGCCCTGCGGCAGACCTCGCTGAACAAGGCTTTTCAATAGATGCCGTCTATGCTCGCAAACTGGCCGCGATAGCAGACAAGCTGAGAAAGTTTCCCGCTAGCGCCGCGCTATTCTTCAAAACCGATGGCAGTCCGCTGCAAGAAGGCGAGAAGCTCGTGCAGAAGGACTTGGCTGCGACTTACCGTGCCGTGGCAGAGCATGGCACAAGCTGGTTCTACGAAGGTCCTTATGCGACCCAAGTGGAAACTTGGATGAGGCAGAATGGTGGCATTGTCACCGCTGCTGACATGGCTGGCTACAAGGCACTGGAACGCGAACCCGTGCGCGCGATCTATCGCGGCTATGACATCGTAGCCATGCCACCACCGAGCAGCGGTGGCGTGCATTTGGCGCAGATCCTACAGATCATGGAGCACTTCCCCATCGTTGAGATGGCAAACACAACGCGCGTGCATGTCATTACCGAAGCCATGAAGCTCGCCTTCGCCGATCGCGCTTACTGGCTGGGCGATCCTGATTTCGTTCGCGTACCGCGTGGCTTGGTTGATCCAGCTTATGCACGTGAACTCGCTAGAAAAATCGACGTAAACAAAGCCACTCCGGTCAAGGGCCATCACATGCCACCGCGCTGGGAGGGAGACATCTTTGGCAAGCACACCACCTTCCTCTGCACGGTGGATACTGAAGGAAATTGGGTAGCTCTGAACCAGACCATCAACACCGCCTTTGGTAGCAAAGTCATTATTCCAGGCACTGGCGTGTTGCTCAATAATGAGATGGACGACTTCGCCGCACAACCCGGCGCGCCCAATGCTTTTAAGCTGATCGGCGCAGAGGCCAATGCGATTGCGCCTGGCAAGCGCCCCCTGTCCAGCATGAGCCCAACTCTCATCTGTAAAAATGGGCGTCCCATCTTGGTCACCGGAGCTGCAGGAGGCCCCACCATCATCACGCAAGCTCTGCTGCTTATCTCCGACATCATTGATCGCGGTCTGGAACCCAACGCCGCTCTCAAACAACCGCGCTTTCATCATCAATGGGCACCCGATGAGCT
>JBIKYV010000098.1:0-13947 GCA_044355075.1 Prosthecobacter sp. | reverse complement strand
CTCTACACTGGCAATGACGACACGATCTTGATGGATCTACTGACTCCCTATCGCTTCGGCACTGTGGAAAAACGCGTCGTGGGGGGGCTCCTGGGCCACTGGTCGGTCTGGACGCACCAAGCGGTGACTCTTCACCAACGCTGTTTGGCTTTGAGCCAAGCCAAAGAGGCCATTCCCCAAGAGCTAATGCGATTGGCCATGGAGATCACGGACTGCAACGCTGCTTTTTTTGATGCTGCCAACGCTTTCTCAGGCTGTATCGCAGGGCTGCATGAAGTGCTGCGGCGGCAGGGGCTACTCCGTGGAATCTGGTGCCTCGATGAAAAGGAGGGGCTCAGTCCAGGGCAGATGGATGAAATTGATCGAGTTTATGCAGCCTACCCGCATCTCAATGATGATACTTTCGTCGCTGAGCATCTCGATCACTGGCTTTCCTAATGCTACCACGATTGCATAAACTGTGTTCCAAGAGCATAAGACAGTCCGCATAGATGCCCCAACCATGACCAGCACGCACCTCGACGATCACCCTTGGCAGGGACAGTCCTCCCCAAACGGCAAATACACCATGCAACGCCGCCCTCTCAGCCAAGAGGCAGGTGGGAAAAAAGACGTCGGCACCTGGGGCGGAGGACATCCGTTTGATGTCGAAGCTCATCGCATTCCTCCGGGTAAAATCAATTTCCCCTATCACGCTCATTCCGCTCAGTGGGAGGCCTACTATATCCTCAGCGGCAGCGGCCAAATGAAGACACCGGCAGGCTTGTATGACATTCGCCAAGGAGACTATCTCGTCTGTCCACCTGATGAACCCCATCAACTGATCAACACCACGAAAGAAGATCTGGTTTATCTGGTGATCGCTGACCAACCGCAGGCGGACGTCATTCAGTACCCAAATTCTGGGAAATGGCTGATCAAACCGCAGAAGAAAGTCTTTGAAATGAATGAGGTCGATTACTTCCAGGGCGAAGAATAAATCCTGAACGCCAGCCATCCATGCCACGACTTATCGCCATTGCAGCCATGTCATCCAACCGCGTGATTGGGCGCGCAGGTCAGCTCCCGTGGCATTACCCGGAGGATCTGAAGTTTTTTAAACGAACGACATTGGGGCACCCCATTTTGATGGGACGGACAACCTATGAATCCATCGGACGGCCTTTGCCTGGAAGACAAAACATCGTGCTCAGCCGCACCATGCCAGAGCAAGAGGGCATTTCAGTGATCCGGAACGTCGAAGAACTAGCTCAGGTGTGCCCAGAAAATAGCACCGTTTTCGTCATAGGTGGAGCCCAGGTCTATGAGGCTCTTTTGCCGCAATGCGCTGGACTTTATCTCACCTGGATCAAGGCAAGCTACGATGGAGACACTGTTTTCCCCGATTTTGAAGCCTTTTTCGATTTGAAGGAGATTATCGACCCAACGGAGGCACTGGAATTTCGCTACTACGAAAGAAAGGCGGCTTAACCATGGGCGCTTGAGGTCTACTCCACCGCAGGCTAGTGACTTTGTGCGCTTGCACTCTGGGCAATTCCCCCGAATATCGCGCCCCTTTCGCATACTAGCCATGATCCCCAACGCCTATCGCTCCCTCCACTGCAACGCCATCCGTGCCGAACACATCGGCCAGAACGTGACGCTGGCTGGCTGGGTTAATTCGGCTCGCGACCACGGTGGTGTGATCTTTGTGGACCTGCGTGACCGCGAAGGCCTGACCCAGGTGGTTTTCCGCCCTGAAGAAAACGCTGAAGTGGCCGCGAAAAGCCACGACTTGCGCGAAGAGGATGTCATTCAAGTGACAGGCCGCGTCGAAAAGCGCCTGACCGGCACCGAGAACAGCAAACTCAACACTGGTGCGGTCGAAATCGTCGTCACCAGCTTCACCATCCTGAACAAGGCCGACGTCCTGCCCTTCCAGCTCGACCGCGAGCTTTCCAATGAGGACATGCGGATGAAATACCGCTACCTCGACCTGCGCCGGGAGCGGATGAACAAAAACATCCGCCAACGCCACAAGATCACCAACGCCGCCCGCAATTACCTCGACGCGCAAGGCTTCATCGAGGTCGAAACGCCCATTCTTTCGAACCCTACCCCCGAAGGTGCGCGTGACTTCCTGGTTCCTGCCCGCTTGAGTCCAGGCAAATTCTTCGCGCTGCCCCAGGCTCCGCAGCAGTACAAGCAACTCCTCATGGTCGCCGGGCTGGAACGTTATTTCCAGATCGCCCGCTGCTTCCGCGATGAAGACCTACGTGCCGACCGCCAGCCCGAATTTACCCAGATCGACATCGAGGCCAGCTTTATTCAGCAAAACGACATCATCTCCCTCGTTGAAGGCCTACTTGCTTCGATGTTCAAGGCCGGGCAAGGCGTCGACATTCCCCTGCCCTTTCCGCGCATGACCTATCAGGAGGCCATGGACCGCTTTGGCTCTGACAAGCCTGACACGCGCTTCGGCAACGAGATCGTGGACATGGCCGATGTCTTTGCAAAGTCAGAGTTCAAGATCTTCCGTAGCACGCTAGAAAATGGTGGGGTCGTCCGTGCCATCAATGCCAAGGGCTTTGCCGGCATTACCACTGGCCAGATGATCCGCCTGAATGAGATCGCCATCCAAGCCGGCATGAAGGTCAAGCAGCTCGCCTTCATCAAGGTGGAGCGGAACGAAGCAGGCGTGCTCGAATACAAGAGCCCCCTGTGGAAGTTCTTTGGCGAGGAAGAAAAGGCCGCCCTCATCGCCAAGCTCGGCGTCGAGGAAAACGACATCGTCTTTTTCTATGCCGGCACCTGGGACGAAGCCTGTAACATCCTCGGACGAGTTCGTCTCGAAATCGCCGAAATGCAGGAGACGACCAAAGGCAGCACAGCGCTGAATTTCCTCTGGGTCGTCGATTTCCCGCTACTGGCCTACAGCCCCGAAGACCAGAGCTGGGTGGCTGTGCACCATCCCTTCACCCGCCCGAAAGCCGAGGATGTGCCGCTGCTGGACGCTGGTGAGTATGGCAAAGTGCGCGCTGAAGCCTACGACGTCGTGCTCAACGGCTACGAGCTAGGCGGCGGCTCCATCCGAATCCACGAAAGCGACCTCCAGTCCAAGATGTTCAGCGTACTCGGTGTCACACCGGAGGAGCAGCAAATCAAATTCCGCCACATCCTCGAAGCATTCAAGTTTGGCGCACCTCCGCACGGCGGTCTTGCGCTCGGCCTTGATCGTATCGCCATGCTGGTGGCCGGTGAGGAGAGCATCCGTGAAGTCATCGCGTTCCCGAAAAACAACAAGGCCAGTGACCTCATGACGGACAGCCCGACCACGGTGGAATTCAAGCAGCTCCGCGAGCTGTATGTGCAGAGCACCTGGAAAGAAAAGAAGAAGGAAGACATCGCCGCAGCGGGCACTCAGGCTTAATTTCTATCGAAAGCGCGCCTTGAATCGTTTCGTTGAGTATCTTAATCTGTACCAACCACTATGAATTACCCCACTCTTTTAGCCATCGGCCCCCTCGGCACTCCCGAGCTCATCATCATCGCTATTCTCGTTCTTGTGCTTTTCGGCGCCAAGAAGCTCCCCACCTTTGCCCGCAGCCTGGGCAAAAGCATGGGTGAATTCAAAAAGGCACGCGACGAATTCGAGCGTGAACTACACACAGCTCAAGAAGAAACCGAAAGACCTAGCATCCCACAAACCGCAGAAAAGCGCCAGCCTGTCAGCCCCAGCCAAAACATTTGATTTGTTCCTGCGGGCGTGAGCATGCAACCGACCCTCTTGCTAAGGCGGACAGTGATGTCCGCCTTACTTTTTGGATTTGTTGGATCAGGCTGGGCCAAAGACGGCGAAAAATTCATCTTCTGCAGCTACAATGTGCGGAACTGGCTGAAGATGGAGCGCTTCATCGGCGGCCAGCGAATGGTCTCCGACAAGCCCGAAGAAGAGAAAAAAGCAGTCATTAGAATTCTCAAAGAGATCTCGCCTGATATTCTCGGGCTGTGTGAAGTCGGCGATGAGGCTGATGTCGCAGACCTGCAAAGGAGGCTCAAGAAGGCGGGCGTGGATCTGCCACACGTAGAGCGCATCCGAGGCAGCGATCCTGTGCGCAGCCTCGCTTTGCTCTCTCGCTTGCCGATCGTGGCGAGGAATTCGCGGTCAGATTTAGGTTACATGATCCGAGGCGTTGCCATGCCCTTTCAGATCCAGCGTGGTCTTTTGGACGCCACGGTAGAGCTAAGCGAGGGATTCCAGGTTCGCTTTATTGGCGTTCACTTGAAGTCCATGCGCGAGGTAGTCGAGGCAGATCAGGCTGTGATGCGACGAAATGAAGCCACACTGCTCCGGGAACATCTCGATCAGACTTTACTCATCGCTCCGAAGAGCAAAATCCTCTGCTACGGCGACTTCAACGAACACCGCAATGAACCTGCGATTTCCATCATCATGGGAAAACGTAACGCCGACAGCCACATGCTAGAACTCGTTCCCCAAGATGTGAATGGTCAGGTCTGGACCCATTTCTGGGACGCTGCCGACAGCTACGCACGGCTTGATTATATCTTCAGCAGCCGCGCGCTCCGCCCTCACCTGAATGAGGAAGAGTCACGCATTTATCATGAGACAGACTTTCTGAAGGCTAGCGATCACCGTCCTATCGTCTTGCCGCTTTCGAAAAAGCCTTGACTGAGTTCAGACCACGGTTCCTTTGCCCGAACCCTTCTTTTTCTTAGGACGCGCATCCGACCCAGGAATACCTTCATCTTGAAGAATGGTGTCTTGCGGCAGTGGCGCTGCTTCAGTTTCGATCTTGGGTTCGAGCTCGTTGTAAGGACTCTCCTGCTGATACAGCTTTAGCCGGGTTTCGAATTCCGTTTTCAGCTGTTTGCGCTCCTCATCGGTGATCTCTTGGTCTTCTGCCAGCAAGGACAGTGCCCGCTTCTGCCAGAGGATAGCCTCTAAAAACTCACCATTTCTGGCCAAGCAAGCCGCCTTTGTATCCAGCATTTCGTGTCGCTGATCTTCGCCCGCTTCATCCATCATACGAAGAGCGCGACTCGCATGCAGCACCGCTTGCTCGCCATTTTGCAAAGTCTCATCCGGGCAAGTGGCCAGAAACCATGCAAGATTGTTGGATGCCCAGGGATCCTCGCTCTTCGCCGCCCGCTGATACCAGGCTCCGGCTCTCCGATAATCGAGAGGCACACCATTCCCAGTGTAATACAAATTGGCCAGCCGACTCATCGCTTGGACGAAGTCTTGCTTGGCAGCCTTCAAGTAAAGAAGCGCTGCTTTCGATGGATTTTTGGACGCCCCTACACCTCTCTCGTATTTAGAGGCTAAGGCCGTCTGAGCCTGTGGGTGATTTTGCTCAGCTGCTTTTTCCAGCCATTCTGTCGCTTTCGCAGGGTCTTGCTTGATACCTCGCCCTAAATCGTAGGCCATGGCGACTGAAAACTGAGCTGGGGCAAAGCCATTCTGAGCCGCTTTTTGATACCATTCCACTGCTTTAGCCTCATTCTTTTTTACCCCCACCCCGTCTTCGTGCAGAGACCCCATGATAAACTGGGCACGCAGATGCTTTTGCTGCGCTGCTTTTTCCATCCACTGCATTCCTGATTTTTCGTCTTTTTTGACCCCTTCTCCTGTTAGCAGACGCAGCCCAAGCTCAAATTGTGCATCGGCATCTCCCTTCTTGGCCCATGATTCCAGCTCATCTGCGGAACCACGACCGGGAAGCTGTGAGAAGGCGACCTCAGGCGAAATCGTAGCCGTGAGGAAGAGAAGAAAGGCGAGGGAGGCTCGGATCATATAGCTAGAAGATTTACGTCTCAGAACTCCTGACTCAGACAGCAAAGGCGTCTGCTAGCTCAAAACACTAGGCTCATCGTGCCCAGCGCGCACCACTAGCAAGTGCGACGGTCCAGTTGCGTAAATGCATGAAGGAGTAATCGGTCTTCCCGATGGCACCAATCATGCGAACCCCAGTGGCTTTTTTCCAGGCTTTGCTCATGCTTTCCCCAGTGTGGCAACCCCAGCTCTGGCACGAAGCTTTCCTGGCAAAAGCACCGTGATTGAGTCGAGGAAGATCGGCCTCATGAAGCCAAGCTGTCGAGGCCGCATAAACATCACTACTGTAGTCGAAAAGGAAGCAATGTTTATTGGAGTGACCAAAGTACTCGAAGCCACTGATTTTATATCGAGTCCTTGGAACCTGCTGACTGCCTTGATTGATGTATTGAATCACGTCGTCGCCAGAACCAAACCAGACCAGATTAACTTGATAGGTATCGCGGACGGATTCGCAGTGCGCGGTCAGTGGATCATGATCCTCGGCGGCACGGCGTAAATAGCCATCTCGATAGACGAGCCAAGTGATGATCGTGCCTTGCGGTTGTGTTTTTTGCAGCTCCTGCATCCTCACTCGAGCGGTGCGAACAAAATTTCCCCACCAGCGGTCGTGACGCATCACGGGTTGGCGAAGGTCTTCCCACTTACGCAAGGCAGGCCCACCGGAACAAACAATGTATTCCGTAACCTCAGCCATAGAGGTCTGTGGCATAAGTGAACCTAGAGCAGTCAGGAAAAAAAGAACACGAAGCATCTTGGCGGCATCTTAAGAGGCGTGAGGATAGCAGGCTTTGTGCCTGCTCAGTCGTTGGAAACTAGTTTGAAGTTTTTGAACTGCACTTTCATCGGCGGACCTTGGTGGATTTGCAGTGCGATAAGGCCTTTCTTGGGCGCATTTGCAGCATCTTCATCCGTTACATCGACGGTTTGCATCCCATTGATGAAATGCTGCACATGGTTTCCTTTGGCGACGATTTTGTACTCATTCCAGTCTTCTTTCTTGATGCTTGCCTGAATAGCAGCGCTGTCACCCACAGGATTGCCTTTTTCGATGGTTGGCTTTTTAGCATTCGAGCTTGGCTTGATCACGGTTTTCTCGCCACGAAGGGCTAAAATGCCACGACCACGCTCTTCATAAAGAATACCACTGTATTTGTCACCAGCTTCGAAATCGGCTTGGTAACCACTAATGATGGGACCAAACTCACCTGCTGGCAGTTCCTTGCTGCGGTATTGCACCCCTGAATTGCCTTTCTCGATGCGGTATTGGAAGGTCAGTTCAAAATCACCAACGACACCGCCCTTCCAAACCAGGAATGTATTGTGCTTGATGATGCCCTTGCTCGGATTGGTTGGGTCAGGTGGTGTGATGCCTGTGATAGCCCCATCTTGAACACTCCAGAGGTTCATATTACCCTCCCAGCCTTTAAGATCCACACCATTGAACAAGGTAACCTCCGACGAGGCATTGGCAGTTTGTGCAGAAAGTTGCGCCTTTGAGCAAGTCAGACAAAGAGTCGCAAAAACAAAAGAAAGCAGGTGGTTGTACTTCATAAGGTTGAGTGAGAAGGATTCTCCTAACGCGCCCGACAGCGTCTGTCTATCTCTGAGGAAGCCATGAGCAAGATCGCCGCATCTGAAAGAGGTGATTCGTTTCGCAATCGACAAAGGTTCGCCTTGCATCGCCCTAGTCATCGCGGTTTGAATCCCAAGCATGGAAACTGATCACAACGAGCCGCCTGATTTGATCACCCTGAGCCAACTGAAACAGGTCGCAGGCCAGACACCACAACCTTATCGAATTCACGCACAGATCGAGACTAGGTTAGAAAAAAACACTTCATCAGGCAGTCCATTTTACGAATTGAAGCTAGTGGATGCAGGAGACTCGATGATTTGGCGCGTTTTCGACAACAACCCGCTATTTCATGAAGTTGGGGGATTCAAATCGGGACTCTTTGTGGAGCTAACTGCCCATTGGTTGGATACAGGGAAATACGGCATCGAACCTCGGCAGGCGCGACTGAAACTCCTCACAGACTCCGAAAAGGCGAGTTTGTTAGCAGGAGACTCCGCACTGGCAACTCAGCAAAGCCAGGACTTTGAGGACATCAAAGCTTCGACACAGGCTCTCATTGATCCACGTCTTCGAGGCCTCTGTGCTCTTTTTTTAGAACGCCATGGCGAGCGCTTCAAACGCACGGCAGCAGCCCGTGAAAATCACCATGCACGTCGTGGAGGATTGGTGGAGCACGTCGCCCAGATGATGCGAAGTGCCACAGCCTTGTCGTCAGTTTACCCACACCTGAATCGCGATCTACTGATCGCAGGTATTTTGTTTCATGACTCAGGTAAGCTCTGGGAGAACGCCTATCCCGAACAAGGCTTTAGCATGCCTTATCACATGCATGGCGAGATGCTGGGGCACATCACACTTGGCCTGGAATTGGTCAATAAGCTCTGGCGCGAGCTCCTAGAGAGACCGGAATCTACTGAATGGACGCTACTAGAACCAGCCAACGATCAGGTTCGGTTGCATCTCTTGCATTTAATCGCCTCACACCACGGTGAGCTTCAGTATGGTTCGCCAGTACTCCCCAAAACCCCCGAAGCAATCATGCTGCACTACGTGGATAACTTGGATGCCAAGCTGGAAATGCTAAGAAAAGGCTATGAAAACTCGCGCGAACTCGCTCCAGGAGTTTTTGAGAGGTTCAGACCTTGGCCTGTGAACATTGTTTCACCGCTTCCTTCCCTTCCCCGGCAACCGCCTTCAGATTGAAGGCTTTGAATCGACGGTGTTGGGTAGGCCATTTTTCCAGAATTTATAGCGCAGCAGCTCTCGCTCAATCAGCTTCAAACAAAAGGCGACCACGGTGGCATCATCGAGGTAACCAACCCCAAGATTACATCGGGAATGACATCGGCAGGGTTCAGCACATAAAGCAACGCCAACGCACCTGCACTAATCGCCCAATAAGGCACCTCACGATAGCGGCCAGACCAGTAATCCTTCACCAGTTCAAGAATGAGTTTAGCCTGCTCCATCCAGCGCTTGAGTTTAGGGAGCTTACTTTCGATGTCATTCGCAAGCTGGGCGACTTTGGCAATATCAAGGTCATGCTGATGATCCGAAGTGGCCATAAAGGTAAAAGGAAGTTTTCAGATCATAAAAAAAGCCCGCTGGAAACTCCAGCGGGCTTTGAAGAAAGTTAAAAGATAAATTAGGAACCCGAAACAGCATCAGCGCCGCGCTCTCCTGTGCGGATGCGAACCGCTTCGAGCACATCGCTAACGAAGACTTTACCATCACCGATCTTACCTGTGTTAGCAGCTTTTACGATGGCATCCACGACAGTCTCACTGCGTGAATCCTCAACAACGACCTCAATTTTCACCTTGGGCAAAAAGTCCACGGTGTATTCCGACCCGCGGTAGATTTCAGTGTGGCCTTTTTGACGGCCGAATCCTTTAACTTCGACGACGGTCATGCCCTCCACTCCGACTTCGGAGAGAGCTTCTTTGACGTCCTCGAGTTTGAAGGGCTTAATGATCGCTTCGACTTTTTTCATGGCTGAGGCAATAGATGTGTGGTTTGGCGGTTTGCAACGACTTGAAGAGATCAGGTGTGATTTTCCCGAAGTCGTTGCTCGCATTAATGCTACAGCGAGAAGCGTGCCAAGTTTATGTATGAATCTTTTTTGAATCGTTTCTTTCTTTGCTGGGAGGCTCTGGTTGAACAAAAGGCTTCTCATCTTTAGATAATTTATGCCTCTGATTTCACTCTCTCCGGCGAGACAATTAGCCATCTTTTTGGCTATCGCCTTCCATCCCATTGGCGGAGTTTTCGCCCAACAGGAAAGCTTTCCCCTTATCATTCGCTGGTCAGTCGGGCACCTTTACACCCAGGAGACGATCACAGATACACTCACCGCACTAAGTGTAGCCGGGGCTACCGAAGATCAAAAGATGAAGGTGGTCCAGACCACAGAGATCAGCGTCAAGGCATCGCCCAACGCTGGCAAATCGGCCCGTGTCACATTCAAGGCACTTAAGGGTGATGTGATGCTGCGTGGAGTCAAACACACATTTGATTCTTCCAGAATGGCTGAGGCGAGCCCGATGATTCAGGCATCTCTGGGCAAAAGCGTCGGACGTTCTTTTGAATTGCATTATGATGCCGAAGATCGGTTCGTAGAAGTTCGTGATTCATCGAGCCTAGCAGATGAAGATAAAACGTCCCCATCTCTAGAAACCATCGCCGAAGCTCATGAGGTGGCTGAATTGTATCGACGTTCGTTGGAAATCGGACTTCCGAAAGTTCCTGTGAAACTTGGAGACCGGTGGACGAATCAAGAAGCTCTCAACTTCCCCAGCGCTGGCAAGGTGAACATCGAGCTGAGTGCCCATCTCGAATCCATGCTAGACTATCAGGGGAGACGCCATGCGAAAATCTCCTTTGAAGGGGAGATGCGCCGCGCCGATGAATCCGCTGGCACACGCAAGGTGACCATCGGCGGTGGCTCACGCATGTCTGGTCAGATTCTTTTTGATGTAGAGCGAGGCATGGTCTCCGAGACGGCTTTTCGTTCTGAAATTCAGCTCGAGATCGGTGGAAAAACCATCCCGGTTCGGCAGAACGTCACGACCCGATTGATAGGCTTCCAAAAAGCTTCCTGAGATTGTCACGGGATAAACCCATACTGTCGTGAAGAAGTCACGGCTTCGGTGATTGTTGGCTCATGATCTCACCGTTACTAAACGCATTGCGCCTGTTTAGCCTTTGCTCTTCCCCAAAACCTTGACCTTTCTCATGTCTCCTGCCCATCGCACGGCCTGGCTGGTCGTGGCACTGCTCTTTCCCGTTGCTCTACTTAACTACATGGATCGTCAAATGTTGGCGACAATGAAGAGCTCTATGGCGACTGACATTCAAGGTCTTGGTAAAGATGCGCAGTGGGGGCTGGTACTTGCCTCATTCAAGTGGGTTTACGCCATCTTGAGCCCCGTGGGCGGCTACATTGCAGACCGCTTTAGCCGTCGGCATGTGATTTCCATCAGTCTTTTCGCATGGTCCGTGGTTACCTGGATGACCGCTCATGTGAGCAGTTACGAGGGGCTTGTGACCACACGCGCACTCATGGGCATCAGCGAGGCATTTTACATTCCTGCCGCTCTGGCATTGATCTCTGACTATCACATAGGCCGCACCCGTTCTCGCGCCATCGGGCTGCATCAGACGGGCATTTATTTTGGGCTCATCCTGGGTGGCTACGCGGGCTTCGTGGCGGACGATCCAAGCTTGGGCTGGCGCTGGGCCTTTAATGCAGCTGGGCTCATTGGCATCTCTTATGCATTGCCACTTTTCATCCTACTCAAAAATCCACCCAAAGTCCAGTTAGCCACTGAAATAAAACAAACACCACTAGCTACAGTAAGCGAACTGATGGGGAACCGTAATTTCATCCTGCTAATACTGTATTTTACGCTACCTGCCATCGCTGGTTGGGTCATCAAAGACTGGATGCCTGTGATATTGAAAAACCAGTTCCAACTTTCTCAAGGCGAAGCTGGGAAAGTGGCTGTTTTATATGTGCAAATCGCCTCCATCACAGGTGCAATGGTTGGAGGCATTCTGGCCGATCGATGGATGCACCGCACGCAACGCGGACGCATCTACACCAGCGCACTTGGCATGTTACTTTTCCTTCCCGCCCTGTTGGGTCTCGGCGATCCAGGCACCTTGACGCTCGCGGTGAGCTTTTTGATTCTATTCGGCATTGGATGGGGTTTTTTTGACTGCAATAACATGCCTATTCTAAGCCAAATCACACGACCTGAAGTACGAGCTACTGGCTATGGCTTGATGAACTTGGTCAGTATCTCTTGCGGCGGCTTGGGCGACTGGGGCTTCGGTCTCTTGCGTGACCAGGGCGTGTCTCTGACAACGATCTTTGGCTGCTTCACCGGTGTCGCTTTACTCTCTCTGCTAGTTGTACTGCTGATCCGTCCTACTGAAAATCAGCCATAATCGCACACCGGACCATTCATCAGAACCGATTGATTAGCCAAGATCGAGCTCAAGTTGGGCCACAGGGCCAAAGCTACGGCGGTGCTCTGGACATGGACCAAGACGCTGCAAAGCCTGCCGATGCGCTACCGTCGGATAACCTTTGTGAACCTCAAAGCCATAGCCTGGGTAGCGCTCCGCCAAGGCCAACATCAGTCGATCGCGACGCACCTTGGCGATGACGCTCGCGGCAGCGATGCTGTAGCTGAGGCTATCCCCTTTGACCAAAGCAAGATGGTGAATGGGAAAGTTACGCACGGGTTTGCCATCAACGAGGGCGGCATCCGGCTTAGGCCGCAACGCCTGCACGCAGCGCCTCATACCAGACCAAGTCGCTTGCAGGATATTGATTCGATCAATCTCGGCCACCTCGACCATTTCCGCGTGCCAGTGAACATCAGGGTTCGCTGTCAGCTCTTCGTAAAGGGCTTCACGGCGTTTTTCACTAAGCTGTTTCGAGTCATTCAGAAAAGGGTGCGTGAAATCCTTTGGCAAAATGACCGCAGCCACGCTCACTGGTCCCGCGAGAGGCCCGCGGCCAGCTTCATCGACGCCAGCCACGCAGCGAAAGCCAGCAGCTAACAGGTCATATTCATAATCGAGACTCGGCATTTCTTGGGGAAATAGACCAGAGATTTAGAAACGAAAAGCCTGCTTTTGAAGCATTGCCCTCACTTCAAGGTCAGTTCTTCCATCACCGAGCGCAGACGCGCATGAGTTCCTGCCACCATGCGCTGAGTGGGTGCCCCTGCCTTGGTATTGCTCCACGTTTGCTCTAGTTCAGCCAACAGCGTGATCAGCGGTTGCAACAAAGCTGAGCGACGAGTGAACTCGCTCAAGGTCGAAAAATCATGTCGCAATTCGGCGAGCAAGGCAGGTGAGCCAATGCAGAGTGGTCGTTTGTCCACATCAGGCGTCTCAACAACCAATTTAGATACAATTTCCAGAGACCGCATCCATGCGCCGATACTCACCAGCACAGCTAGATCTTCATCCATCTGTTCGCGCAGGATGCGCATCACTTCCAAATGTCCATCAACGATCTCTTGGCGCAGCGCTTTCCATTCATCCATCTCCGCCATCTTAGCCTGCGCCATCAGACGCGGCATGATCCGATCCCCGATACCGAGGGTACGGCAGCAGGCGATAACATCTTGGTTGTTGTTGCGGAATTGCTGGGCATCACCTGCTTCCCAAATTAAAAAGCTCTCTCCAATAAGACTGCCAAGAGTGAAACCCGTCTTGCAACGGTCTGTGCTAGGCGTCAGAGCCAAAGGAGGACGGAAGAGGGAACGCCAACGGGCCTTTGTATGCCGACCCGCCATCTCCAGAAAGTCCACTGGTGTCTGATCCTCAGTCCAAAACACCGGCCTTGCGACAAATTCACCCGCGCTCGCAGCGATGGAATCCTGGCCACCTTTAGTTGCCACACTCGTCGAAGCAACCTGCGCCCATAGCATGCTCGCCCCAAGAAATAGGCCGAGTGAGCAGAACTGATGAATACAGGAGCGCATGAATTGGAGGCTTTTGAGGAGTCCAACGAATTTAACTTTGATGCATCAAAATCGCATAATGTTCAATCATTTAACCTAACTAAAGTAATTGGCCTTCAATAATTTATGTTCATTTGATCACACCACCTTATTTCTTCTTGGCAAAACCAAGCCTGGCAAGCATGGAGATTAGCCATGAAAATTGTCCTACTCGACGCCCACACTGCCAATCCTGGAGACCTTTCCTGGGCACCTTTAGAGGCCATCGCCCCCTGCGCCATTTACCCTCGCACGCCGCTAACGGAAACAGTCGCTCGCTGCCATGAAGCAGAGATCGTCATCACCAACAAGGCTCCTTTGACCCGCGAGATTCTTACAGCCCTGCCGGGCTTACGGTATATCGGTGTGACAGCGACGGGTTATAACATTGTGGACACCGTGGCTGCGAGAGAGTTGGGCATCACCGTGACGAATGTCCCAGGCTACAGTACACCAGCTGTGGCTCAGCTCGTCTTTTCCCTGCTGCTTGAGCTTACGAATCATGTCGG
>JBIKYV010000097.1:0-13981 GCA_044355075.1 Prosthecobacter sp. | reverse complement strand
AGGACCCGAAGAGCCACCGCCGCAGCATCTACCGCTTCATCGTGCGCAGCCAGCAGCAGCCTTTCATGACCGTGCTCGACTGCGCCGATCCCTCCATGCGGGTGGACAAGCGCAACGAATCCCTCAGCCCGCTGCAAGCCCTCGCCATGATGAACAACGGCCTCACCGTCACCATGGCGAAACACTTTGCCGCACATGCTGGCAGCGTGAAGCGCGCCTTCCAGCTCGCCCTCGCCCGCGAGCCGAAGCCCGACGAACTCGCCGCCCTCGAAGACTACGCGAAACGTGAAGGCCTAGAAAACGCCTGCCGCGTGATTTTGAACCTCAACGAGTTCAGCTTTGTGGATTGAGCGGTATCCGCTCACGCTTCAAACAACCGCTCAAACGGCACGAGGTAGTCGAAGAAGTCCTCGTCTGGGATGCTTGGGTCGAGCTGGCCTTGATAGACGAGAACGGGGCGGCAGGGAGTGCCTTTGGGCAGCTTCAGGCGACGGATTTTTTCCTGCACGTCGGTGATGCAGTCGCTGGTGATTTTTTCGCGCAGCTTGATTTCGATGACGTAGAGCGACTTCTTCGTGCGCAGCAGCATGTCGATCTGGCAGGCCTCGGTGCGCAGGGTTTTGGCCTGAAAATACGGCCCGGCGTTGAGGATGGGCGTATTGGCGAGGTCGATGTGGCGCAGGAGTGGATCACGATTGCCGAGGACGAGATTTTCAAACTGCAATCCCATCAGCGTGTCCCACTGCGGCAGCGTTTCGAGCGGCCGCGTGCGGTAGAGACCTTTTTCGATGCGCTTTTTCTCCGGCTCGATGTAGCGGAGGTAGAAGCGGGTGTAGTTATCACTGAGGCGATACTTTGCCGTGCGCTTCTCGGTGCCCCCGAGAGGTGAAAAAGGCAGGTCACAGGTGATGAAGCCCGCGCTTTCCAGCTCGGCGAGCGCTTCGGTGACGATGCCGCCGCGGCCGATTTGCAGTTCCTTCGTGATCTCGGTCATGGTGCGGGCAGGGCCGCTCAAAACGCGGCAGATGTCGCGGTAGCGATCTGCGCGACGGTTGAAGACGCTGCTGAAAAGATCCTCGAACTCACGGAAGAGCAGCCCACCGGGATCAAAGCACAGCCGGTGGATGTTTTGCTCCGCGGTTTGCGCCGGATCGATCTCCTCTAGGTAACGCGGCACACCGCCGGTGACGGCGAGCGTCTTGATTTTCTCCAGCACGGGAATGCGCGAGGCTTTGGCACGCCAAAACGGCACACACTCCGGCAGCGGCATGGGCGGCATGCTGAAGACCCAGCTCATGCGACCGACGAATCCGGCACTTTTGAGCAGGTTCGCTTCGATCCACGAGGAGACGGAGCCGCAGAGCACGACGACGAGGTGGTTTCGCGTGCTGAAAAGGTTGTCCCACGCCACTTTGAGATGCCCGGCGAAATCCGTCGATCCTGTGGCCATCCAGGAAATCTCATCGAGCAGCAGTACGACCTTTCCCTTGGCCGGGAGAGCCTGAGCGAGCATTTGAAAGGCCTGCGGCCAGCTTTCGAGGGTGACACGCGGCACCTTCGTTTGCGCAGCGAGCTGCTCCGCGAAGGCCGCAAGCTGCTCAACCGCACTGATGCCTTCACGCGGGCCGAGGCCTTCGAGCTTGATGAAGTGATCTGCAAAGGTGAGTCCGCAGTGCTTTACGAAGGCGCTCTTACCGATACGCCGCCGTCCCTGCACGACGACGAGGGAGGCCTTTGGCTTGCGAAACAGACGCTCAAACTGGTCTGCGAAGAACTGACGACCATGGAAAGGAGACAGGATAGGCATGCTGAAAAAGGGAGCACCAAATCGACATTTCGTCAATTTCGTGCTCCTTATTTGATGGAAAAAGAGAGCACCAAATCGACACATTGTCGTTTACGTGCTCTCAAGTCGGCGGAAAAAGGGAGCACCAAATCGACAGCAAGATCAGTGGTTGCAAGTTTGCGACCATGTGGACGCTTTAGAGCCATGACTTGGTCTCAAAACTATGATCCTCTCGGCAATCTGATCTTCTCGTCGCTCGTGGCGGCGTTGCCGGTGGTGCTGCTGCTGGGGTTGCTGGCGTTCTGGCATGTGCGGGCGCATTTCGCGGCACTGGCAGGGCTGGTGTCGGCGGCGGTGATCGCTGTGTTTGTCTATCACATGCCAGCACAGCTTGCAGGCATGGCGGCACTGAATGGGGCAGTGTTTGGTCTGTTTCCGATCGGCTGGATCGTGCTGAACGCGATGTTCGTTTACAACCTGAGCGTGGAGACACGGCAGTTTGAGGTAATGCAGAAACAGATCGCGGGTGTGTCTGGTGATCGACGCATCCAGGCGCTGATGATCGCGTTTTGCTTTGGGGCCTTCATCGAAGGTGCCGCAGGCTTTGGTGCACCCGTGGCAATCACGGGGGCTTTGATGATTGGGCTGGGTTTCAAACCGCTCGAAGCAGCCAAGCTGGCGTTGATTGGAAACACGGCTCCGGTGGCGTTTGGATCGCTGGGCATCCCGCTGACGACGATGGCGGAAATCACGGGACTCGACCTCATGAAGCTGAGTGCAATGGTGGGCAGGCAGCTGCCGATCTTCTCTTTGCTCGTGCCGTTTTGGCTGGTGGCGGCGCAGGTGGGCTGGCGTGGCATGGTGGCGATCTGGCCAGCCTGTTTCGTCACGGGGTCGAGCTTTGCGGTGATGCAGTTTTTGATGAGCAATTTCCACGGCCCGTGGCTTGTCGATATCGCCAGCGCGGTGGTGGCGATGGCTGCGCTCGTGCTCTTCATGAAAGTGTGGAAGCCCAGTGATGCCGCAGATGAAACGATCGACGATACCACCACCACGGCGGGAGCTTGGAAAGCCTGGCTGCCATGGATCTTCCTGACGCTGTTTGTTTTTGTCTGGGGCACTCCGCAGGTGAAGTCCGCGCTAAATGCGCTTTTCAATTGCGAGATCGCGGTGCCGATGCTGCACCTCGCCGTGGAGAAAGTGCCACCTGTCGTGCCGCACGCGGAGATGGAGAAGGCGGTCTTCAAACTGAACCTGCTGAGCTCGGCGGGCACGTCAGCGATGCTCGCGGGAATGCTCGCTGGCCTGTGCCTTGGAGTGTCTCCACGTGAGCTGCTCGGCATTTATGGCCGCACGATCTGGAAGCTTCGCGTATCGCTGCTCACCATCTCACTGATGCTCGCGATGGGTTACGTCACGCGCTACAGCGGCACGGATACCACGATGGGCCTGATGATGGCTTCCACTGGCGTGCTATTCCCCTTCTTCTCACCCATCATCGGCTGGCTCGGTGTAGCACTCACTGGCAGTGACACAGCTTCGAATGTGCTCTTTGGCAATCTCCAGCAAGTCACGGCGAACCAACTCGGCCTGTCACCAGTACACATGGCAGCCTCGAACAGCTCCGGTGGCGTGATGGGCAAAATGATCGACGCGCAGAGCATCGTCGTCGCCGCTGTGGCAACG
Organism: Prosthecobacter sp.; assembly: GCA_044355075.1. Lineage (GTDB taxonomy): Bacteria > Verrucomicrobiota > Verrucomicrobiia > Verrucomicrobiales > Verrucomicrobiaceae > Prosthecobacter. The sequence goes on along the minus strand of JBIKYV010000097.1, from coordinate 10,509 downwards.
GGTGGGCGCCCTGATAGTCCAGATGCGGGCACGGTGCTGCGCTCTGTCTTTTGGCACAGCGTAGCGCTCGCTCTTCTCATGGGCCTGCTGGTGATGGCGCAGGCCTATTGGCTGCCGTGGATGCTGGTGAAGTAAGGCAGCTTCATCGCCGTATGAATGCCATGCTCACACGTCGCCAGCTTCTTCAAACCGCCGGACAAGGTTTCGGCGCTCTTGCTTTTGCCTCGCTGCAAGCGAGTGAGACTTCACATCGATCACAGGTGATTGCGCCGAAAGCGAAACGCGTCGTGCAGCTCTTCATGGGTGGCGCGGCGAGCCACATTGATCTCTTTGATTTCAAACCGGCGCTGGTGAAGCATCACGGCGAGGAGTCGAACTTCGGCGAGACGGTGGAGGCTTTTCAAAACGGGCTCGGGCCGTGGAAGAAGCCCGTGTGGGACTTCAAACCCTACGGTCAATGCGGCAAGATGCTCAGCGAGGCTGTCGCGCCGCTCGGCGCGTGTGCCGATGACATGGCCTTCGTGCATAACATGGTCGGGAAAACCGGTGTGCATTCGCAGGGCACGCTGTTGCAGGCCACGGGGTTCAATCTGCCGGGGTTTCCAGGCATGGGTTGCTGGCTGAGTTATGCACTGGGCTCGATCAGCGACAATTTGCCGACCTTTGTCGTGCTGCCAGATCATCGCGGCTTTGCCTCGAATGGACCAAAGAACTGGGACAGCGCCTTTTTGCCCTCGCAGCATGCCGGGACGATCATTTATCCCGGCGCGGAGGTTCCGATTGCGGATTTGTTTCCGCACAAAAACGGCCGGTACATCAGCGCGAGGTCGGATCGAGGCGGTTTTGAGCTTTTGGAGCAGTTGAACCGAAAACACGCCGTGCTGCGTGAGGAGGATTCGCGACTCGAAAGTCGCATCCAGAGCTACGAACTCGCCGCGAAGATGCAGCTCGCCGCGCCGGAGGCGCTCGACATCTCGAAAGAATCCGACGCGATGAAGGCGATGTATGGCATCCAGGAACATCGCAAAGTATGGCCCACGCAGATCAATCCCGAGGAGGAAGCTGATTACATGGGCCGCAAATGTCTCGCGGCGCGGCGCTTGCTCGAACGCGGCGTGCGTTTCGTGCAAATCTGGAGCGGCAATGACAACGGCTTCCCGCGTCGGAACTGGGACAGCCACGAAGACGTCGAGCGTGATCACGGTCCGCTGGCTTGGGGCATGGCGAAGGCGGTTTCGGCATTGATCCTCGATTTGAAGCAGCGCGGTCTGCTCGACGAGACGATCATTTTATGGACGACGGAGTTTGGTCGCATGCCCAGCACGCAGGGCGGCAAGGGCCGCGACCACAATCCCTACGTCTTCACGAACTGGCTCTGCGGTGGTGGCATCAAGGGGGGCGTCACCGTCGGTGAAAGCGATCAGTGGGGCTACAAGCCGCTTGACCGCGCGAATCCGACAACTTGCTACGACATCCACGCCACGATGATGCACCTGCTTGGCATTGATCACGAAAAGCTCACCGTCCGCCACAACGGCATAGATCGCCGTCTAACAGATGTGCACGGTCAGGTGATCCCCAGCCTATGGGGGTGAAATAGGTCAACCTGCTTCGGCGACCTTTTCTCCAGCCAGCTTGGCGGCGCGTTCTGCAAGTTCCACGTGGAATTGTTCAGGATTTGGCTCTTCGCCTTTGACGCGGGTGCGGCCAAACCAATCTGCAAAAATTTCACCGGATAGGCGCTCTGCTTTATAGGCTTCCAGGATTGAGCGGACTCTGGCAGGAATTTCGTCACCAGTGACTGATTTGTATTCAAGGCCAGCAAGTCTGTCGCCACGAATGCTGCCACCGACAAACATGGCCCACTTGTTTGGAGCACGACCGACAAAGCCAAAATCAGCATTGTAAGGACGACCACAGCCATTCGGGCATCCGGTCATACGGAAAAGAATCGGCTCGTTGGCTAGACCGAGTTCTTTCAGCACGGGGTCGATCTTATCCATGAGTCCAGGTAGCGCGCGTTCGGACTCGCTCAAGGCCAAGCCGCAAGTGGGCAGGGCAACGCAAGCGTGAGCGACTTTACGAGCGCGGGTGAATCTAGCGTCATCCGCATGGACGACTCCATGCTTGGCGAGGATTTCATTCACCAAGGTTTTTTGGGTTGGAGGTACGTCCGCGATGACGAGATTCGTGTTTGGCGTCACGATGTAAGGAAGATCGAGCTTAGTCGCGATCTCGGCGAAAGCGCTGCGATACTGCGGACCACCCGCCACATCGACAATGCGCCCCATGTTGACGTAAACACTGCAGTAAAGGTTGCCATCTCCCTGCTCGTGCCAGCCCAGTGTGTCTTCGACGGAATCAAAATGCAGAGGCTTGGCGGGGAAGGTTTCAATGCCAGGAAGGCGGCGAACGACCTCAGCACGGAAGGCATCGATACCCATGCTCTGAACGGTGTACTTCAAACGCGCGTTTTTGCGCTCGGTACGGTTGCCGTGATCGCGCTGAGTTGTCACGATGGCTTCACAGGTATCTACCACATGAGCGCGCTTCACATAGAGAAGAGGCTGGGCCAAAAATGGTCTAGTGGTAAGCTGGCCATGGCTCATGCCAAAGCCACCGCCGACGGTGATGGTATAACCTTCAACATCTCCGTCAACGACATGCGGCACGAAGCCGACATCCTGCGAGAAAAGATCCACGTCATTGCAGGGCTGAATTGCCACACCGATTTTGAATTTTCGTGGCAGGTAAATTTTGCCATAGATGGGATCTTCCCCTTCAATCGCTTGAGTGACCTGGCGAACAGCAGGATTGACTTCAGGATCTTTGATCCAGTTCGGTTCCACCTTTTCACCATCCAGCCAAATATCGGCGTAGGCGGAGGATCTCCACAGAAAGCGTTGGCTAATCTCTTCGGTTAGCTTTTGTGTGTCTGCATGGACCTTGTCTTTGATCGGCGCTGCAGGTCCCATGGTATTGCGCACCACATCACCGCAGGCACCCATCGTGCTAAGACCGCTGTGACAGACGTTATGGATCACTTCCTTCAGGCCACCTTTGAGCACACCATGAAGCTGGATGCCCTGGCGGTTGGTCAGGCGCATGTTGCCAAAGGCTTTGGTGCAAAGGTCATCGTGGATCATCCACTGCTTCGCGGTGATGCGACCGCCCGGCATTTTGCTGCGGATCATGAAGCTCCATGCTTTGTCCTTTTTCTCCTTCGTCAGTTGAGCACGACGGTCACGGTCATCTTGTTGGTAGGAACCGTGGTGTTTCAGAAGAATATTACTGTCCTCCGGAATGTTCGGGGTGCTGGTATCAGCAAACTGGTCGGCGAGCTGACCACGGAGACCCGCGGAGGCGAGCTTGATTTCTTCAACGGAGGCTTTGGACATGAGATTAAGAGTGAACGTGATTAATGCCAAGATTGAAAAGGAAAGCAAGTTTTTGGCGGTTAAAATATCTTATTGTCTATAGGGAAATAGGAAATATTCGAGTTGGTGTGGTGAGGGGGTATAATTTTATGGAATTTATCGAAAATTTAAATAAATTTTATATTAAGTCTAAATTCCACAATGGCTCCACCACTCACACTCTTGTTTTCCCCAGACTTCCAGCCAAAACAGTCCACAGCGGTTGGGTGCTCGATGGAGGATACCCGCATTCAGACTGATGATCGGCTCAAGCGGCTAAGCGACTTTTCGGTAGGATTAAAAAAAGATTCTCAGGTAGCAGAGAATCCTAAAACACCCTGGTCACTGTTCGATACTGCTCCCGAGGTGGGCTCTGTCAGACTCCACGCTGGCCAGCGGGCCATCAAAAAGCAGCGTCCTCAAATCTCTTCCGAACTTCTTTTCAACATCGAACAGAGTGCGCTTGATGACCTGAATAAGGCTTTGAGTATGGCTTTTGGGCAAATTCTTCGAGGCAAAAAAAGGACTTTTGGTTCGCGATCGCAGCACACGGAGTGAAATCGACAAGCTTGTGTTAGTCGGCAAAACTTCGAAGGAAGTGCTGATAAAACTCAAAAGCAGCCTCCACTTGATCTACTTCAACGAACTCATCGGCAGTATGGGCCTGATCGATACTGCCTGGCCCAAATACAATCGAGGGAATGCCTGCACGTGAAAGTTTGCTCGCGTCGCACCCAAAAGGAACGCCTATGGGGGCGGTCTCCAGACCTAGCGAATCAAGCACGGTGGAGGCCACTTTCACCACCGGTGAAGTGAGCGGAGTATCCAGGGCTTCATCGACTAGCAGTAACGGTTCTTCGATTTCAGCATCGATTCCATCCAGACGATGAAGAAGAGCTCGATAATGAGCTACGGCAGCCTGTGCACTTTCTCCTGGCAGCAGCCGCCGATCAATTTCGATCGAACAATGATCTGGCACGAAATTCACCTGCACGCCGCCTGAGATAACACCGATGTTGCACGTGCCCGCGCCTACCAGCGGATGCTGCTTACGAGCTAATTCTAAATTATCCGTCTCAATTGCAGCAATGATGCGAGCCATCTGTGAGATCGCATTGATCCCAAGGTGGGGCTTCGAACTATGAGCGCTGCGCCCCCTCACGTGGATGCGACAGCGCAAGACCCCCTTGGTCGCTACTACCAGCTTGAGCTCTGTCGGCTCCGCGACGATAGCGGCCTCAGCGTGTAGATTTTCACAGAGCTTAACGACACCTCGATAGGAGTATTCTTCATCTACAGTAGCTGCTAGCAAGACTTCACAAGGCGGCGTGAAACCCTGTCGCTTCAGAGCAACCAACGCCTGCATCATTCCTGCAAGGCCAGCCTTGGTGTCGCAAGATCCACGACCGAATAACTTGCCGCCTGATAGGCACGGCTCAAAAGCGGAAATGGTCATCCCTTGAATCGAAACCGTGTCCATGTGAGCTTCAAGCACGACACGTCGGTGAGACTGTCGTCCCGGAAGGCGTGCCAGCACATTCGGACGATCTGGCCACACTGGCTGTTTCCAACATTCCACGCCGTGCGATGCAAAAAAATGCATCACATATTCTGCCACTGCACCCTCCCCTGGGCCACCTTGATACGAGGGATTCACACTATTGATGCGAACCAAGTCTATGAGAGTTTTCAGAACGGGAGACATAAGATGCAAACATTACGATGGCATGCTTATCAGTCTTCGAAGGATCATCAGCATAACTCCAGAGCTCATGAAAACCATTGTCCACATTATCCAAGAGGGAAGGCCAGCATCGTCTTCCTTCAGTTTTGTTTGAGGAGGCTGAAATAAATCGTCCAGACCATAGCCCGTATGATAAACATAATCGGGTTCGTTCATGCTAAATGGGATCTGCGTTCGAAAATCCTCCTGTTCAAAGGTCGCCTCGATCGTTGCCAGCGTGCCCGCCTCCTTCCATAGCGTGAATTTGATGCCGAGGTTATCGAGCACAGGATTGGCCTCACATTCGAAAGATAAGTCGAGGTGGCGTGTTGCGAAGTCGGCCTCGCCGACTGCTAATGTAGAGTTAGGCCAGAGAGGCTGAAAATGGGCCGAAGTCGGCAGTAGAGTTGCTTTTCCATTCAACGTTAAGTGAATGTTGGCTCTGAGATATTGAAGCAAATCAGCTTTTGAAAGGTCGAGTTCTAGGGGGATTAGTTGACCGTCATGATTAGCATCCAGATTTGGGAGAAATCGTGAAAGAATCAGCAGATTGAAGGTAAAACGTAACTGCGCGCGATCTCGTAAGAGCTTAATTCGAAGGTTCTGCACGTCAGCCGGATGGGCGAAGCTACGCGCCGAAAAAAGAACGAGCATAACCATCGATAGCAACATCATAAAATGACCAAGCTGTGGTCTTCTACGAAATGAAATCATAATGGGTTCGTTTTTGACTTTAATCTAATAACTATGCTGAAGTCAGCTGGGTTGGCCACATGCAAAGCGTTGCCTCATTCATCACTATTTAGCTCTCCGATTCGCTGCCCCTCATCAGCGGGTCTTATTGCCAGTATTTCTTTAGTCTTTGCCATTCAGTGACCCAGCACTTTCTACGGGCGAGTCGCTCAAGATGATCAAAAATTGACCTCTTTTGACCAAGAAGGAGCGAGAGGCGTCCAAGTGCATAGCTCATCACCAATAGAATATGACAAAGTCTCATTACTCTGGAGCTGATGAAGCCTCCCATGTTTTTATTTTCCAGAATCAATTCCATATGGCTGCTATCGTGCATTTTTTCTGTGTCTCTTCCTGCTCAAGCAGAGGAGAAAAAAAACGAGCTTACCAAAGCTGAAAAAGAAGAACTGGCACCCATCACCATCACCGCTACACGCAACCAGAAGTCATTGGTTGAGGTGCCGAGTCAGGTGCGAGTCTTGGAGGCGGATCAACTTCTGGAGCGTCAAAACCGAAGTTTACCTGAAGCTTTGCGCGAGTTGCCTGGGGTAAACGTTCAAAAAACGGCCAATGGCCAGGGCTCGCCTTTCATTCGAGGATTTACCGGTTTTCGGAATCTGGCATTGATTGATGGAATTAGATTCAACAACAGCATCTTTCGTGAAGGCCCCAACCAATACTGGAACACGATCGACAGCTTTTCGATCGAGCGAATCGAGCTAGTGCCAGGCCAGGGTAGCACGGTTTATGGAAGTGACTCGATTGGCGGCACCTTGAACGTGCTCACGAAAAATTCTGGATGGCAGCAAGAGGCACCAGGCTTCTTCTTTCACGGTCTTAGTGCGTATCGTGGCTCAACAGCTGAGGAAAGTAATGTCATGCGCCAGGAAGTGCAATTTGGACAAGGAGGAAGTTGGGGGCTTCATCTTGGTGCTAGCCTGAAATATTTCGGCGATGTACATGACGCTGAGTTTGGCGACCAGCCTCGGACTGGATATGACGAGTGGTCTTATGATGGGCGTTTGGACGTTACACTCGACCCAAATTGGACACTCACAGCAGTGCATCAAAATCTTCGTCAAAATGATATTTGGCGTACGCATGTTACCCGAGATCGCATGCCTTTTGATGGCATTAGGCCCGTGAACAACACGGACGATCTAAAACGTGCCTATGATCAAGAGCGCTCACTTTCCTACATTCGTCTGGCAGGTGAAAATCTGGATGGAATCATTGATAGCGCGAGCCTCACCCTTTCTTTGCAATCTCTAGCAGAAGTGGAACATCGAATCCGACGTGTCACGGACAATCGCCAGGACTACAGTCAGACAACGGTTAGAACCCTGGGTATTGATTTACAGCTCCAAAGTGACTCTCCTATGGGGTTACTGACTTATGGTGTCGACTACTATCGGGATTGGGTGGCGAGTGGCAGTCAGCGCTACCGACTGAATGAGACCTTTGTCTCGAATGCTATCCAAGGCCCTGTGGGTGACGATGCATCCTACCACCTTTTGGGTGCTTATTTGATGGACGAAGTTACCTGCGGAGAGCGTCTTCATCTTTTCTTAGGTGGTCGCTATACTTATGCGAGTGCAGATGTCGGACGCTATGACAATCGTGATACCACTCGCCTCTACGACAGTGTGAATGAAAATTGGCAGAACTTCTCAGCGAATGCACGTGTTTTATACGATTTGGATGACAAAGATCAGTGGCGTGCTTTTGCAGGTATCTCTCAGGGCTTCCGTGCGCCTAACCTCTCAGATTTATCCCGACTCGACATTGCGCGTTCTGGTGAACTTGAACTGCCTTCGCCAGGACTTGATCCTGAGGAATTCATCAACTTCGAGATGGGCGTTAAAGTCGACACCGAAACGTTCAGCAGCAGCTTGAGTTATTTTTACACCAAAATCGACAATATGATCGTGCGTCGCCGCACCAATGAGGTCATTGGCACAAACACCGTGGTTCTGAAGAAAAATGGTGGAGATGGATACATACATGGCCTTGAGCTTGCCGCTGACGTGCGTTTTAACCCATCATGGTCCGTCTTTGGTCATGTGACTTGGACGGAAGGACGTGTCTCACAATTTGTGGGTGATTCGGGTAGAATGGTTGATGAACCTGCATCACGTGTCGTGCCATTGATGTGGCGGGCAGGTGTGCGCTGGCAGACTCCAGATCGTCGTTTCTGGTCTGAATTTGTCGCTCTCGGCCAGTCTGATTATGATCGACTCAGCACATCGGATCGTGTCGATAATACGCGCATTCCAGCGGGCGGGAATCCAGGCTTCTTCATGCTGGCGATCCGAGGAGGTTGGGAAATCACACCCAAATTGGGCATCAATGTAGCCTTGGAAAATTTGGCAGATCGTGCCTATCGCTATGCTGGTTCTGGTTCTAATGAGCCCGGATTCAATGCAATCTTCGGTGCAACCGTTCGCTGGTAGTAGATCCGCCTCTGCTTGACGGGGTCGAGGATTTCACGCATGGCAAAGGTCATGATGCGGGACTTCGACCCTCAGCTACCTACCTTTTGGGAGATCGAATCTGCGGCTCAATTCATTAGGCCGCATGTTACTGAAACACCAACACGATGCTGGCCTCTACTGAATCAGCCATTGAAGGCGGAGGTTTGGTTGAAGCATGAAAATTTAACACCAGTCGGCGCTTTCAAAATCCGGGGTGGGCTCGTTTATTTGGAGCATTTGCGTTGTCATGAGCCTCAGCTGAAAGGAGTGATTGCAGCGAGCACGGGCAATCATGGACAGTCCATCAGTCTGGCGGCGAGACTCCTAGGTCTGAAAGCTGTCATTGTAGTGCCAAGAGGTAATAACCCCGAGAAGAATGCAGCCATAAGAGCCCTGGGTGCTGAACTCGTGGAGCACGGTGTCGAGTTTCAAGATGCCTTAGAGTATTCTCGGGAATTGTCATCCCGCGAAGGGTTGCATGCCGTGCCATCCTTTCACCCTCTGCTGGTGCGTGGTGTAGCTACCTACGGTATGGAGCTTTTTCGTGCGGTTCCAAACCTGGATGTGGTTTTTGTGCCCATCGGATTGGGTTCGGGCTTTTGTGGAGTAGCAGCTGCTCGGCAGGCTTTGGGGCTTGATGTCGCCATTATTGGGGTCGTTTCCGAGCAGGCACCCGCATATCGCAGATCCTGGGAAAGCAAAACTTTGGTGGAACAGCCGAGCCTGACACGTGTTGCGGAGGGGGTAGCTTGTCGCAAGCCTCATGAAGAGGCGCTTTCTTTCATTCTCCGTCATGCCCATGATGTGGTTACGGTTAGTGACGAAGAAGTCCTCGAAGCCATGCGCGAGCTCATCCAAGCCACGCATCATCTGCCTGAAGGCTCAGGTGCACTGGCTTGGGCAGCTTTCAAAAAACAAGCTCATCACTGGCATGGCGCACGAGTCGCATGTGTCCTGAGTGGTGGCAATGTGAGTCTGGAAGTTCTTCGCGCCTGTATGCTCGGCGCGTCAACCTGATGCACCCATCCAGCAGGTTAACTTTGAATGAATGCCTGAGGGACGTATAACAAGTAAGGCGGTTGCATCGACCATGGATCGAGGTCGCAGATGTCATGCGTTATCAAATTGGCTCATGAAGGTAGGTCGCAATTCAGGCAGCTATGACTGGATAGCATGCCTAATGCTTGATTATGGAAATGCCTTCTCAAGAGCTTCCACATTCGCCTTCATCACGCTTAAAAAGTCGCCACTTCCTGGCACGTTGCCACAGGGATCAAACGTCACGCTCTTCACACCGATGGTTTGCAGCATGACAACGCTTTCTTTGGCTGGCGCTGCTTCCCATATCATCCACTTGGCCGGATGCTTGGCCAGGATGGCTTTGAGCTCTGCCATGGCCTTGTCATCTGGCACGGTTTCAGGTTCCCAGAGTACAGCTTGGAGGTTCAGTCCATAGCGACGAGCAAAGTAATGATAAACAGGATGTGAGGCGATGAGTGGCGCATGGGCAATACGTTTGCCGACCGTAATCAACCGTGCATCGAGGGCCTCGAGATCGCTCTTCAGAGCCGCGAATTTTTGTTCGGCATGGGGTGCATATTTTTCCAGGGAAGTTTTTACGGCCTCTAACTGTTGGATGGCCTGAGTGAGATCAATCCAAGTCGTGAAAGCGGTGCCACTGTGGCTATGCTCGCCGCCAGGGCCGTGACTGTGGGTGGCATCAGCCATGATTTCGATGAACTTGCTTTTGAAGCCTGCGGAGGTGTCGACCAGCTTCGATTCTGGCAGCGTTATCTTCTCTGCCCATTTGGAATAAGTAGCCCCATTCATGAGGATGAGATCGGCATTTTGAAAGGCAGAAACGGTGGCATCATTCGGTTGCCAGAAGACGGGGTCTTCATCGCTCGGTGCGGGGAAATGGACTTGAATCGCATCTCCTCCCAGACGTTCGGCAAAGAATTTCAATGGGTAGTTTGCCACATAGATCCTAGGTTTGTGGTAAATGGCTGCAGGTTTTTGGCTGGCTGCTGACTCGCTTGATGGTTTGCAAGCGGTAAGTGACCAAAGAATCATGAGGGAGTGTATTAACCATTTCATAAACTGAGTTAAGTTCAGGGGGGTGAGTATTTTTGCCAATGACAAAAGTGTTGCCTGGAGGGCGGGG
>JBIKYV010000240.1:0-3961 GCA_044355075.1 Prosthecobacter sp. | reverse complement strand
CATCAAGCATGGCTCTTCGACGTTCCCGCGTGATGCCAGGCGGATTGCCAAGATAAAGCACCGGTTCCTTCGATGGCGAGAAGCGCACGCCTTGATACTTGGCTGGCAGAAATCCCGCACCCCACATGCGCTCATGCAGCGGCTGGGAGTTCACATCGCCCGAGGGCTTCGACACCAGCGCGACAAACGTGGGCAGATTTTCATTCTCCGCGCCCAACCCGTAGGACACCCAGGCACCAAACGAAGGCCGACCACCGATTTGATGACCCGTCTGCAGCAGAGTCATCGCCGGATCATGATTGATCGCCTCCGTGTGCATGGAGCGAATGACACAAAGCTCATCCGCCCACCTCGCCGTGTGTGGTAGGAGTTCACTCAGCCACATCCCGCTCTCACCATGCTGCGAGAACTTGAAGAGGCTAGGCGCGATGGGGAAGCGCTTTTGCCCCGAAGTCATGCCCGTCAGCCGCTGCTCACCACGCACGGAGGCAGGCAAATCCTTGTCAAACATCGCCGCCAGCCCCGGTTTGTAATCGAAGAGATCCAGCTGCGAGGGCGCACCGCTTTGCGTGAGCCAGATAACGCGCTTGGCTTTGGGGGCGAAGTGAGATGTTGTCTCCACCTTTGCGGCGAAGAGGTGCCGATCTAACAAGCTAGCCAACGCAGCACTGCCCACGCCAATGCTGTTTCGGCTCAAGAAGGTGCGGCGAGTGATGGAGTTCATGCGCGAGTCTCAGGCTCGTAACCAAAGAAGGGATAGTCGTTTTCCGGGACAAACGGAGCTTCGGCTTTAGCCGAATCTTCAGACTCGGTGTGTGCGAAAGCTGGCACCGCCACGGCGGCAGCGACGGTGCCTTTGAGGGCGCTTAGGAGAGCCTCGCGGCGGGTGAGGGTGTTGGATTCGGTGTTCATGGGATTGGGAGTGTGGTTCAGCCCTCTGGGCTGATCAGATGAGTCCAGAGGATTCAACCCCATTGGAATCAGGCTTCGCTAAAGGGGCCGCCATTTTGCTTCGCGAGCGCTTCACACACTTTCACGCCGTCGAAGGTGCCGACTTCGCTCTTTGCCTTTATCGCGAGCGCGGCGGCGGTTCCGGCGGCTTCGCCGAGGGCCATGGCGGTGGCGGTGACGCGGCTGGAGGCGCTGGCTTCGCTGCTGGCGCTGTGACAGCGACCGGCGACGAGGAGATTGCTGACCTTTTGCGGCACCAGCGTGCGATAACTGATATCGTAGGGCTTCGGTTGGAAGCCGGAGCCGGTGAAGGGTTTATCGACGGAGACCTCCGGCGGATGAATGTCGAGGAACCAGCAGCCCGTGGCGATGGCATCGTCGTGGCGTGTGGTCTTTTGCAGGTCTTCGAGCGTGAGCATGTTCAGTCCCACGATACGGCGCGTGTCGCGCACGCCGATGTAGGGCCCGCTCATGATGTAGTAGCTGTTCTCGAAGCCCGGCACCTTGGCCTTCCATTCGTTGAAGATGGTCCACGCATCCTTGCGGCCTTGAATCTCCGCGCGGGTGAAATCGGCGGCATTCGTCGCATCGGCAGGCACGCGGGTGGCGTGGACGTAACACTCGTCCTTCGCGAAGGCGAAGATAAGGCCGGGGCCGTAGAAGTTCACGAGGCGGCCTTCTTTATGAGCCTCAATGAGGACTTTCTTTGCCATGTCCTTCGTCTCCTTCACCGGCACGACATTGCCGATGCGGAAATGCAGCGTCAGCGGCATCAGCGGCTTTGATGAAATCGTCGGGCAGCCCGCCCAGTGAGCGATGTCGCCATCGCCGGTGCAATCGATGACCTGTTTCGCCTCCACGCGAGTAAGCCCGTCCTTATTCGCGATGATGACCGCCGCCACGCGACCTTCCTTCACCTCCACATCGCAGGCCACGCTGTGGTAAAGCACGCTCAGCTTATCCTTGTATTGCAAGATGAGATCGTCTGTGAGCACCTTGAAGTGCTCGACATTCGGAATCCACATGCTGCCCCAATACTTCGTGACCAGCTCCGGCGGCAGGTCGTCGATCGACTTCGCACCCGGCTTCGCAATGCCTAGCCGCTGCAACAGCTCAAGCGCGATGCCTTTCACGACAAAGCGGCCACTCGGCTTGTCGATCAATCCATCAAAGTAAGGCAGCCCGACCGTCGTGATGATTCCGCCGGAGAAGCCAGCACGTTCAATCAGCAGTGTTTTCGCTCCATTTCGAGCCGAAGAAAGCGCCGCAGCGATGCCCGCGCAGCCGCCGCCACAGACGAGGACGTCAGTTTGGATGGTTTTCATGGTGACCGAATATAGCGAGCATGCCCCAATTCACGCCACGACAAAGACTGTGTGAAATCCGACAACTCCACTTATCATGGAATTGTGCTGGTATCTTTTGGGGGGTTTCTTCCCAGGAAAGGATGTTGCTCCAAATCGAAAACTTGACCACTGATGGGGCCACTTTCCTCAGAAAGAAGCCAAGCTGCACAAGACGCAATTTCTTCAGGCCAAAGTATTCGCCCTGCAGGGGCATAAACCTTGGGCAGATCTGCATACCAGTCTTCTTTCAATCCATGCTCGCGTTTGCGTTTCGCCTCATTTTCCGTCAGAACCCAACCCGGATTGATCTGATTCACGCGCACTCCATTTTCTCGCATCAATGTATCCCCCAGATTTCGAGTCAGCGTCATTAGCGCACCTTTTGAAACACTGTAAGGCATCAAATTGGGTTCTCCACTCCAAGCGTTCACACTACCGATATTCACCACACTCCCTCGTGTAGCGGCTAGATAAGGCAAAGCCGAGCGGATCAAAAGATAGGGCACCACGCAGTTAATCTCCAACATGCGGCGAAACCAAGCCGCGTCAGTGGTATGAATGTTTCCCTGCCCGACTTGGGCTGCATTGTTCACGATGGCATCAAGTTTACCAAAGTGACTGATGGCTTTTTGGATGAGATTTTCGGCCGCATTTTCCTCAGCCAAATCTTGAAGAATAAGCATGGCCTGATCGGTCTCGAATTCCGCTAAAGCTTCGGCACCAAGATCCGCTTCGAGGCCATGCAAAACCACACGCGCTCCTTCGGCAACGCAGCGTTTGGCAATGGCTTTGCCGATGCCGGTGACGCTACCCGTAACGAATATCACTTTGTCTTTGAGACGATTCATAGAAATCAATTCTAGCGGTCTCGGAATGACTTGCACCACGACAAAAGCTAAAAGAAATGCGTCACCTAGCTAACGCAAAGCTGTTTGTTAAAACATCAGTCATTCCCTTTCCCATTTTTACCTCTTGGGCACTTCCAGCACCTGCTTATCCGCCAGCAGACGGTCCCGCAGTTTCATGTAGTCCACGCTTTGTACGGAAGTATCCGCTTCCATCGCCATCACCGCTGCTGTTGCGGCGGATTGGGCGGCGACCATGAAGGTGAACTCGATGCGATAGGCACCGTAGGCCACATAACTCGATGACGGGCAGGTGGGGCTGAGCAGGTTGGTGCATTCGGTGGCTTTCGGCACGAGGCAGCGATAGGGGATGCCGCAGGGGATCCAGTCGGGCTCTTTGGAGACATTGAAGACGGCACCTTCATTCCACACGCGACCGTTTTTCACGAGGCAGCGGGTGCTGTGGAAGTCCGGTGGCCACCAGATCATGCCGACGCTGTCGTTCACGGGCTCGGGGTTCGCTTTACGGAGCTGCGCCTCGGTCAAAACGAAGTCGCCGACCATGCGGCGGCCGTTGCGGACATAAAAGGCACGCGGCCAGCCGCCGTTGTCGGTGAACTCATCTTGGCACAGACCCCACGCGGCCCAGGCCTCGCGTTGCTTCGCGGGCACGGCGTCGTCATGCGCCATGAACCAATACAGGCCCTGCATGTAGTCGCGACTCTCACGCAGCATCGTTTCACGCTCGGCATAGCTGGCGATGGGGTAGCGATGATTCCAGCCGGTGAAGTTCGAGGCCAGCGAGTGCCAGGTGCCGGG
>JBIKYV010000239.1:0-3986 GCA_044355075.1 Prosthecobacter sp. | reverse complement strand
ATTAGAACCCAGACAATCGACGCGGTGAAGCGCCAGCTCGTCAGGCCAAGTGGGCCGAGCCATCATGCGTCTCAGGGTGCTGGTGCGCATCTTTTTCACGTCTTTGAAGACCATGTGATACTCCACTGCCGTGCAAGTTGGCTCGATGACATCATTGGGAAAGCGTAGCCGTCTTAGGATGCTTTGTGTCATCTCTGCACCCATTTTATCATGGCCGTTGAAGCGAATACGGCCGGTCTCATCCACCGTAAAGGTGGCGGGTTTGGCGATGTCATGCAGCAGTACGCTGAGAACGAGGGGGAGAGAAGCCTCTTCTGGCAGCAAGCTGAGCATAAGTCGTGTGTGGATGAATACATCGCCCTCAGGATGCCACTGTGGGGGCTGTTCCACGCCTTTTAAGGCCAAGATCTCTGGCAGGATATGCTGCATGAGACCACTGTCGACCAGCAGATCGAATCCACGTAGCCGTGCAGGATGGAGAAAAAGACGGATACACTCATCACGCACTCTTTCTGCGCTGACCTTTGAGATCAAGTGGGCATGATTAACGATGGCCTGCCAGGTGTTGGGCTCGATGTCAAAACCGAGAACCGTAGCAAAACGAACAGCTCTGAGTAGCCGTAGATGGTCTTCCCTGAATCTCTGGGTAGGATCGCCAATGGCTCTTAGCACGCCCTTTTTGAGGTCGGCCACACCGCCGACATAGTCGATGATTTGGTTGCTGATCGGGTCGCGAAACAGTCCATTGACAGTAAAGTCACGCCGTTTGGCGTCTTCTTCCGCAGTGGCAAAGGTAACGCTATTCGGACGCCGCCCATCTTCATAGCTGCCATCCGTGCGGAAAGTAGCTACCTCGATCTGCTGACCGTCCAATCGCACGATCACAACGCCGAAATGTGCCCCCACCGTTATGGCTCCGGGAAAAAGGCGGATCACTTGATCTGGTGTGGCGCTAGTGGTTACGTCGTAGTCTTTAGGCGTTCGTCCCAGCCACTCATCGCGCACGCAACCACCAGCTAGCAGTGCCTGATGGCCTGCTTGGCGCAGCCTGCGTATGATCTCTGTGGCGACGTGAAGCATGATGTAGAGCTAGAAGCAGACGCTGCGAGCTCTGGCAATGGACTTTATCCGAGTGCAGACCATCAGCGTCACGGCGAGATGCGGGCTCCGGCTTTTTTGAGTTCCTCGACCTGCTTCTTGGCATCTTCACTGAGAGGGCAGTCGGTCAGGAAGATCTGGCAATACGGTGCCCATTCGCGGCTACCTTCGGTATCTTTTTTCCAAGCGCGGTATAGCGGCGTGATATCCGTGACTGGGTTTTTATCCAAGAACACAAACTGAAGCTCGGTTAGGGATTCTAGAGGCGTGATGTCTGCCACTTGGTTGCCCTTCAGTGAAAGCATGGAAAGCCACTTCATCTGACCAATACCATCTAGCTTGGTGATTTTGTTGCCGTCCAGGTAGAGTGTCCAGACCTTAGGTAGCTTGAAAAGGTGGCTTATCTCAGTGATCTGGTTTCCTGCGAGATAAAGTGAGTTCATCGTGGCGATGCTACCCACAGGAGAGATGTCAGTTATTTTGTTATTAGTTAGCTCAAGGTATTGTAGTGCCTTGCATGCGGCCAGCGGGGAGAGATCGGCTACTTGGTTGTTTGCGAGGTCGATGTATTGTAAGCGCTCCAAGCCTTTGATCGGAGCCAGGCTGGTGATCTTGTTGTCAGACAGTGTTAGCGAGGCGAGCGCAGTGCATTTTTCCAGTCCTGCGAGATCGGTGATCCCAAGGCCCTTGCCTTCGATGATGGCTACTGTGGCAACGTCTTCAGCCGTGAGTGGTCCCTGATTGTCTCGTTTGGCAAAGACTTGTTTACGCACAGCGGTTTCGAGAGCTTTGTCTTTGAAGACAGAGACTGGTTTAGGCACTGGTGGGGGGGGCGTCGGTTTGGTCGGCGCAGGGACGGTTTTAGGTTCAGTGGCAGGAGTAGGTTTTGGTTTTTCTGGTTTGGGGGCAGGTGGAGGTGGCGCCTTGGCTGGCTCCGGTTTAGCAGCTGCTGGAGCAGAGGGTGATGCGGGCACTGTAGGTTTGGTGTCCTGAGCGCGCAGGGTAGGTGCAGACAGGAGGATGAGCAGGCTAAAATGAAGAAGCTTCATGTCTGTGGGGTGGTGGTTGTTCGCCAAAATACGTCTTAAATGAGCACTTCTTCTGCCTCAATTTTGCCTCCCTAACTAGCTATGGCAAAAGGTGCAGGTTCTTAGCCCCAAAACACATCCAAACTCACGGAGATTTAGGTCATCGGCTCGGTTAGCACAACCCAGGTGCATCTCATGAATGAAGTGTCTTATTCAAACACAGCAATCACAAGATCAAAGGAGACGCTAGTATCGCAAGGCTGGATCACACCAGCATGAGTGCTGGGTTTTCCAGGAGCTTGCGCATTTCTTGAAGGAAGGTGGCGGCTACAGCTCCATCGACGACACGGTGGTCGCCGCTCAGCCCGATCCACATGCGTTGACCGGCGACAACATTGCCTTTTTCATCGACCACGGGCACCTTGCGTATGCTGCCTACAGAGACGATGGCGGCTTGAGGTGGATTGATGATTGCCGAGAATTGGTCGATGCCGTAGGAACCTAAGTTTGACACCGTGATGGTGCCGCCGGCGAAGTCATCAGGGCTGAGCTTCTTGTTCTTGGCCTTCCCTGCGAGGTCCTTTACAGCTGCACTGATGTCAGCCAGGGTCTTTTTCTCTGCCTGTTTGATGACAGGGGTGACAAGACCGTCGTCGATGGCGATAGCAACGCTGAGTCCGACGGACTTAAATTTCACGATCGCGTCGCCATCCCAAGCGGCGTTGATGGCTGGTTGGGCTTGGGCCGCGCGGATGACAGCTTTGAGAATGAAGTCGTTGACTGTGTATTTTACACCTCCTGTCTTCTCGGCGCTGGCGTTCAGATGCGCGCGGAAGTCCATGAGCGGAGCAGAATCAATTTCGATCTGAAGATAAAAGTGTGGGATCTGCGTCTTGGATGCCAAGAGGCGCTCGGCGATGATGTTGCGCATCGTGCTTGTTGGTGTGCGCTCATCCTCCGGTCCATAGGTTGGGCGGATCGCAGGTGCGGCGGCGACACGGGCGCTGCTGCCACTTCCAATAGGAGCGTTTTCGACATCGGTGCGCAAGATGCGTCCGCCAGGTCCAGTGCCAGTCAGGGTGGTCAAATCGACACCTTTTTCTGCAGCAATCTTTTTGGCCAGAGGGCTTGCTTTCACGCGCACATTGCTAGCAAGGGCACGGCGTGTAGGCTGCGGGGCTGTGGGTAGGCGGGGCCCTGGAGCAGAGATTTTCTTGGCTCCACCCCCCGCGGTTTTTTCTTCTTTTGGTGCGGGGGCGGCTGCAGCCTGCGCTTTGGCGATGAGTTCATCTAGATTGGCGGGCGCTTCCTCCCCCTCTTCGAGCACGACAGCTAGGGGGCTGCCCAGGGGAACTTTGACGCCTGTCGCCGCGATGATTTTCAGGATCTTGCCTTCGAATGGGCTGGCATACTCCATGGTCGCTTTGTCCGTCTCGACATCAGCAATGGGTTTACCTACTTCTACCGTATCCCCTTCTTTGACGGTCCATTTGGCAAGGGTGCCCTCAGTCATGGTGTCGCTGAGCTTGGGCATTTCGATGATCTTCGGCATGGCGGTCGTGGGGAAAAGTGAGTTTGGTAGGGTCTAGGAGGCAGCGAAACTAGCGTGTCCCGCGCCAGACTCAAATCCGTGTGGCAGGAAATTTCATCCTGAGATTCGCCTTTTTAGCCTTTAGGGACAGAAAAAAGCCCGGGACTCGCGCCCCGGGCTTTCATTTTACATCGTGGGGATCGACCGGATCATCACTGAATTTCGAGGCAGACGCCTTCTACCGTGCTGCGGGCAAAGAGGCGATTGTAGGCTAGCACTGGGTAGCTCCAGACCTTCCCGTCCAGCACATCATCGCGCTTCAGTTCGGT
>JBIKYV010000096.1:0-14080 GCA_044355075.1 Prosthecobacter sp. | reverse complement strand
ACTATCGAATCTCTGAGGAAAATCGCTTTTATGCCCAGTATCCGCGTGGTCCTTTCACCTTCATCAGCTGGCTGCCAGGGGAGCCCGTCAGCTTTTACTACACTGCGCCGAACGAAAATGCCACGGGCCTGCCACCGCCCATCGCCGCCCTCAGGGCTGCGCTAGGCTCACGTGCGAACTTCTGGAACAGCGATGAAGCCTTCTCTGGCGACATCGAACCCACCTTCACCAGTCTCCAACCGATCATCGACCTGCAGCGTACACTGTTCCGAGTCACTCGCTCAGCGAACGGCTTGGCTGAAGCTCGTCGCCTGCGTTGAAGAGCCTACTGTTGCGTTAGCTTCGTTTCACCCCACCCATGCCTGCATTTCCGCAGGCATGGGGCAGGTCCAGCAGGCGTTGAAACCATTCGCCTGAACTTCCAGGTATTGAGAATGAAGTGCTTGGCGTGAAAAGTGCAGTTTTTCCTCTAGGGCCGATGTCCAACCGGTCTGGATAAACTCCAGGTAGCAGCGCTCATCGAGCCCGTAGATTTTGTCACCCAGGATCGGGTAGCCAAGATGGGAGAGGTGCACGCGGATTTGATGCATGCGCCCGGTGATGGGCATAGCCTGCACCCACGCCAGCTTACCGACCTGCGGATGCTCCACACGCCTCAAGGTGCGAAAGCTCGTTCGGCATGGAACGCCCTGATGATGAACGGTCTGCCGCACCCAGATGAGGGATTCAGCCACCTCACCCTGGCGTAAAATCGGTGCCTCCAGATCAAGCTCTTCCCAAGTAGGCCAGCCGTGGACAATAGCATGGTAACTCTTGTGAATACGGCGCTCCTGCATGGCGATGCCAAAGCGTCGGGCGGTGGGAAGGTTTTTCGCGACCAAGACCGTGCCACTAGTCTCCCGGTCGAGGCGGTTGATAATGGAAACTTGACCGCCATTGGCCATCTCATAGGCCAGCAGATCCTTCAGACCGTGCCAAAGTGTGGGCGCACCGTGCAAACTGCCTGGATGGATTTGCAGAGGCGCAGGTTTGTTTACGACGATGTAATCGTCTGTCTCTTCCAAGATGCCAAAGTCTGTATGATGCACGTGCTGCACAGCTTGTGATTCTTTTAAAATGGAAATCCGATGACGCCAAGAGACATGCTGCAGATCCATCACGCGCGCCTGGAACCATTATTTTCGTAGCCGATGCGGATGCGGCTAAAAGGCAAGTGATACGGTAGAGCTCTGCTCATCGCGATACGGAAGTCGCTACACTAGGTAAAAACTCTGCGGCTGCACTGATCTGTTCAAAGCGCGAGCTGCGGGTGGATCGGCGAGCTAGCACAATACGCAGGTGCAGTCCATGCAGGCAGCTAAACGCAGCTTTTTTCGGTGCATCGACAAACCGCGCCGATTGGCTTCAGAGGTTTTCAGCGGGGGCTAGGGCCGTCAAGCTCACGGGATCTTCAGACTATTGTCAGAGGCACGTTTCAGAGGCAATCGGATGGCGCACCGCCTTGCCGTGAAAGACCTACTCTCCATAGGGTTAATCTTTGCGGTAAGTTTTCCCGCCTGCGGCCTTGTGCCCGCCTTAGCCTTGCGGCAGTCTGACCCGCCCTCCATGAAGGACACCCTCGAAGAACTGGAGCAATACATCATCGACGTCATCATCCACAATCGTCGGGGTCTTCGCGCGTCGATGCTGCGCAGTGTGTTCTGGTTCCTGTCCGGCATTTATTCAGCTGCGGTGCGCCTTCGGCTGCACCTTTATCGCGAACGCTACATCCACGACCATCACCTGGGGGTGCCGGTCATCAGCGTGGGTAATATCACCGTCGGCGGCACAGGCAAAACGCCCGTGGTGGAGCTTTTAGCCAAATCCCTGCGGGACAAAGGACGCCGTGTTGCCATTTTAAGTCGCGGCTACAAAAGTAAACGCCAGCGTAAGCCACCCCTGGGCTGGCGCATAGCCGCCAAGCTGGGGCTGGCACGCAAGCCACGCAGCCTGCCGCCCCGAGTCGTCAGTGACGGCGTCAATGTGCTGCTCGATTCTCATGTCGCTGGAGATGAGCCCTTCATGCTAGCCCACAACTGTCCCGGCGTGCCTGTGGTGGTGGATCGCGATCGGGTAAAGGCGGGCATCCATGCCATCCGCAAATTCGGCGCGGACGCCCTAATCCTGGATGATGGCCTGCAATATCTGCGCCTAAAGCACCGCCATGACATCGTGCTCGTGGACAAAAGTGCCCCCTTTGGCACAGGCTACATGCTACCTCGCGGCACGCTGCGCGAACCACCGAAAAGCCTGCGTCGAGCGAGCTATATATTCCTAACAAAATCTGATGGCGATAGCGCCGAAATCATTCGCCAGATCGAGCGTCACAATCCGGTGGCTGAGATCATCGAGTGCCATCACCGACCTGTGCATTTTCAAAACATCCACACTGGCGAGCGCCTACCGCTGGATGCCTTCAAAGGCAAATACGTCGGTGCCCTGTCTGGCATCGCCGTGCCCGAGAGCTTCGAGAATGGACTGCGCAAATTGGGAGCCAAAGTCCACTGGACCGCACGCTTCACCGACCACCATCGCTTTCAGGAAAAGGAGATCACACAGTTTATTGACCGTCTTATCAAAGCTGATGCCGATGCACTGTTAACGACAGAGAAAGACTACGTGCGCTTTCCCAAACTGACCGAAGGTGAAGTGCCGATTTATTTCTTGCGCGTAGAGATCGAAATCACGCGTGGGCGGGAGAAATTTGACCGTCTAGTTGAACTCATTTCGAACCCAAGGCACGTGGCCCCAGGCATGATGAGTTCTGAAATGGTCGAAGAGGGCGGTTAAAGCACCATCAGATGACCTCAAGCAGAGCATCCAGGTGCTCTTCAGGCTTCACCTTAGGCAGCACGGCTTTGATCTTGCCATCAGCGCCAATCACTACCGTGGTGCGCTCCGTACCCATGTATTTCTTGCCATACATACTCTTTTCCACCCAGACGCCGTAGGCAGCGACCATTTCCTGCTTCTCATCACTGATCAGCGGGAATGGTAGGCTATGTTTCTTGATGAATTTTTCATGACTCTTGATCGAATCGATGCTGACGCCAAAGACCTTGGCTTTCTTGGTCAGCTTCGTCCAGCTGTCACGCAGAGCACAAGCCTGTTTCGTGCATCCGGGGGTATCGTCTTTCGGGTAGAAGTAGAGAACCACGGTCTGGCCGCGCAGCGAAGAAAGTGTCAGCTCAGATGCAGCGGTGTATTCTCCGCCAACCACAGGTGCGGTGAAATCGGGAGCGGGTGTCTTGGGTTCTGGGTAACTAGCCATAGCAGGCGAGAAACGAATCCCGCGCAGAATCGGAGGCCTGAAACGCAAGATAGACACAGCCCTGTGCTTTTTTTGTTGAACAAGGCGGAGCGCGTTCATTTCTCAAACTCGTGTGAATGCCTCGTCTTTGATCCAGTCTGTGCTCGCCATCCTGATGGCGGTGCCGCTGCATCTTTGTTGCTGGACAGGAAGGATGCAGGCTACTGAGCGTAATGAGGAAATCTGCCCTGCCTGCCGCGCGATGCTGGCAGATTCCCGAGCTCCTGAAGCCCCGACGCATCTACCTGACGAAGACAGACACTGTGCCTGCTGCGACGACACGCTGCTGCGGGATGTTTCCCCTCCGGTTTCCTCCGCGCCTCGTGGGTTAGCTGTGGAGCTTCCTTTCTTGGCTTGGCTAGCAGCGAGCCCAATGCATGTTAGCCCAAGCCAAGTTTGGCATGAGCAACAGTCCCACTTGCAGGCGCTGGTTCTGCCTTTGGCACAACGTGTGCCCTTTTTCCGGCTCCACGAGGCTTGGTTGCTCTGAAGCCATGGGGCTGACGGACACTTGGGGCGCTACTTTTAACCAAGGCCGTCTGCACTGACAGTCCAGTGCCATGCCCTGGCGTGAACGGACGCACTGCTCAGCGGGTCAGACTGCACAACCTGCTCGGTCAAAGACACCCATTTTAGAAATTCTTTAACGATTCAAATCTCATGAAAACACTTCTATCTATCCTGACCCTTGCCGCCCTCAGCACTGGCGTTATCGCCGGTGAAGCCTGCAAAAAATGCTGCGCTGACCAAGGCAAATCCTGCGCTAGCTGCTGCAAAGACGCTGGCAAAACCTGCGGCAAAGATTGCTGCAAAGAGAGCAAATAAAACCTTACGGCTCCTCGCATGAGCCCATCCCTGCGCCGTCGTCTGGTAATCCAGGCGGCGGCGTTTTTTTGACGATTTGTTTCCATTTAGCGGCTTAGCTCCAGCATGCGCAAAATCGGCCGTTCGGCCCGCGCGCGGATATCCTCAGGCATGTTCACCTGTGGGGTCAGATCGCGAAGGGCATCATGAAGCTTTTGCAGGGTGTTCAGCTTCATGTAGCGGCAATCCGCGCAGGCGCAGTGACCCGTCGGCCCTGGGATAAACTTTTTCCCAGGCACCTCACGCTCCAACCGGTGGAGCATGCCACTCTCGGTCACGATGATAAAGGTGCTGGCAGGATTGTCGCGGCAGTAGCCCACCATTTTTTCTGTCGAGCAAACTTCATCCGCCAACATGCGCACAGCATAGGTACACTCCGGGTGAGCCACAACCTGGGCATCTGGGTGCTCGTCCTTGATCGCCTGAATGCTGTCGCGCGTGAACTCCACATGCACGTAGCAGGCCCCCTTCCATAGCTCCATCTTGCGTCCGGTCTGCTCCATGACCCAAGATCCCAGGTTTTGATCAGGAACAAAGAGGATCGGACGATCTTGCGGAGCTGCTTGCACGATCTTGACCGCGTTTCCACTTGTGCAAATGCAGTCGCTCAAGGCTTTCACATGCGCGCTACAGTTGATGTAAGCGATGACATAATAGTTCTTCTCTGCGTTAGCTTTCAAGAAGGCTTCTAACTGAGGCCCAGGGCAGCTTTGTTCCAGGGAACAGCCCGCATTGGCATCCGGCAAAATGACGGTTTTTCCCGGATTCACGATCTTCGCAGTTTCGGCCATGAAGTGAACACCGCAGAAGGCGATGACATCGGCCTGAGTTTCCTTGGCTTTGTAGGCCAACCCAAGAGAGTCACCCACAAAATCGGCGATTTCTTGGATGTCGCGCGTTTGATAGTTGTGAGCGAGGATGACGGCATTCCGCTCTTTTTTTAGGCGGAGGATCTCAGAGACAAGAGTAGGCGTGGCGGCAGCAATCATGGTGACACGTAGCGGAGACAGACGATGGCTCAAGCAGGAAGAGTCTGAGAGAAAGCAGACACCTCTTGCCATTGCGGGGCTGCCCTCCATTTTACAAGCCACGATGCGGTGCCCCAAATGTGGAAGTTCCCAAGACAAAGTGATCGACTCACGCGAGGCGAGGGAAGGTCATGCCATCCGTAGGCGACGAGAGTGCATGCGGTGCAATTTTCGCTTTACCACCTATGAAATCGTTGAGCGTGAAGAACTACGCGTGGTGAAGCGCAACGGTGCTCGGCAGAACTTCGACCGCGAGAAACTCATGTCAGGCCTGCGTAAAGCCTGCGAAAAACGGCCCGTTAAGATGGAGCAGCTAGAGCAGCTCGCTGATGACATCGCCAACGAGCTTGAGGAAGAAGGCTACCGCGAGATCCCTTCGACCGTCATCGGGGCCAAGGTCATGCGCAAATTAGAGGCCATCGACCATGTCGCGTACGTTCGCTATGCCTCGGTGTATCGCCAGTTTGAGGATGTTGGCGAGTTCATTGAAACCATTGAGTCTTTAGATCGCCGCAACGGTGGCATGAGTGACAATCAGGAAGAACTTTTCCAGTAAGCTTTTGCCATGACCGAAAAGACGATTTTTCAAAAGATCATCGACCGCGAGATCCCAGCGCCGCTCGTCTATGAAGATGAACTGGTGGCTGCCTTCAATGACATCAATCCCCAGGCTCCGACGCATATCCTGATCGTGCCGAAGAAGGTCATCCCTCGTGTGGGCGAAGCGAGCCCTGAAGATCAGGCCAGCTTGGCGGCGCTGCTGCTAGCAGCAGGGCGCATCGCGGAAAAGCTAGGCTTCAAGGATCGCAGCCAAGGCTTCCGACTGGTCATCAATCATGGTAAAGATGCGGGCGAAACCGTGCCGCACCTGCATGTCCATTTGCTCGCCGGACGTGCTCTTGACTGGCCGCCGGGCTGATTTTTCAATCGTGCTGCAACTTCTAGGAGCCGAGCGGGTTAATCACTCCTGTCATGGATCCGCTCACGCCCGACGACCCTCTCTGGAAACTGCTTGGCCAAAGCCGTCAGGTCAAACTGCGCCCAAATTTCGTGCAGGATGTCGTGCGTGCAGCGCGTCAAACGCCTCAGGACAAAGGCTGGCTGGCTTCACTGAGAGCACGGTGGCAAGAGGCCTCCTGGCCTACAAGCGGGCTTTCCTGGGGAACTGCGGCTGCTATCGCCATCCTGGGTATCGTCTCCGCCCTGCCTGAATCGAGCCCTGACAACACACCTGTCACTGTGACGCGGGTGTCTGAGCTCGATCACCCTACGGCCGATTTCATGGTGCCTGAATTCGAAGCAGAATGGCAAAACCTGGAGCAAATGGGAGATCTCCTGGTCGTGAATGATGCCACGGTGCTCACGGACCAGGAAATTCAGATGCTGCTTTACTAAGAGGCAGGTCGATCACTCCACTGCCAGCCAGCGCGCGCCATCGACAACGACATAGCCATTCGCGCCTGCATTGCTGATGGTAATAGCCGTGTCATTGCCACATTCGTATTCGCCGAGATCGACCCAAAATAAGCCGTCTGCCTCTTGTCCACTCTTGAGGTCGATTTGGAGCTTTTTCACACCGCCAAGAAACTCCACTTCCACTGCTGCATTCGTGGCGCGGTTGCTGTTCGGCGGGGCCGCAAGCTGGAGGCGGTAAGTTCCGGCTTTTTCCAGCTTAGGCTCGAAACGCAGACGGCACTGGCCGTCCTTCGAATTGCCATCGTGGCTGTAGCCATCGCCAAGGTAAGATTTCGCCGCGCTGCTGTCCTGCCAGTGACCGACGACCTTGGCCTGGGTATCATCCATGACGATGCCTTTGAGCTTTTTGGCATCAATGCCGCGTGTGGACTTCGGCCCGCTATATTCGAGGATTTGACCGTCTTTGAGCAAGAACTCACGCAACTTCGCATAGGGCACGTTTTGCACCGCGAGAGCACCATCCAGTGCCAAAACGGCAGCGGTAGCAGCGGACTGGCCGAGAATCATGAAGACAGGCTCCATGCGGATGCTGCCGTAAGCGATGTGGCTGGCGGACATGGCCACGGGCACAAGGAGATTGCTCCCCTGCCCTTTTTTTGGCACCAACGTGCCGTAGGCGATCTCATACGGACCGTTGGTGCTGACACCGATGTCGCCTTCGTTCTGCACATAGCCTTCAGCTGTGATGTAGCGCTGCACGTTGTGGCTGTCGATAGTGTAGCTGCCCATGCCGACCGATTCGGGCGTGGGTTTCTTTTTGCGCAGCTCGTTTTCGGTCATGACGTAGTGACCGATCAGGCGGCGCGCCTCGCGGATGTAGAGCTGGTGGCTCCAGTTACCATTGTCGGTGAATTCATCCTTCGGAAGGCCCCATTCACGGAGTTCACTCTGCACCTTCGCGGGCACGCGCGGGTCATTGGCGACGAACCATAGCAGGCCTTGCTGATAGCGGCGGTGCTCGGCGATGATCTCACGACGTTTTTCATAACTCGCCTCCGGATAGTCGTAGTTCATGCCGATGTTATCGAAGCTGAACGGGCCGTGGTTGTTCGTGTCTGTTTTGAAGTTTGGAATGGGGTCAAACTTCTCAAAGAACTCGCCCCAGCCTGTATTCAGCACGCGCAGAAGGATTTCATACTGCGAGGCATCATAACCATCGGGCTTCGGAAACGGGATGCGGTTCTCTGGCACGTTTGTGTAGCAACTGCGGAAGCAGTAGGCCTGCACGCGCTTGTCTCCCTCGCCAAACTTACCGGGATCTTCAGCACTCACGCGCGGTAGCACGCCACTCTTCGGATCGCCTGGCACCTGGTAGGGGCTGATTTTCTCCTTCACCGCGCCGAAGTGATGACGGTGATGCAGCACGCCAACCTGGATGCCATTGTGCTCCTCACCATAGACGCTGTTGGCCTCACGTCCGACATGGTAATCACAACCTGCAGCTGCCATGAGATCACCCTCGTACGTCGTGTCGAGAAACATCTCGCCCTCGTAGGTCTTGCCACTGAGCGTCGTAATGCTCACGATGCGCTCGCCGTCCTTTTTGACACCCTTTTCACGGTCTAACCATTCATCACGCACGACTTCGATATTGAACTCTTTGATGTAGCCCTCGAAGACCGCCTCTGCTGCGCTGGGCTCAAAGATCCACATCGTGCGGTTTTCGCCATCCATGGCAGGTGTGCCCTGACCTTTGTTGCCATATTCGGACTGCTTCTGCTGCTTCCAGGACTGTGGCTTCTGGTAGTGCAGGTAGATGCGATGATAAAAGTCACGTGCGAGGCCACCGATGACCGCTTTGTTGCCCGTGTCGGTAAAGCCAAGGCCGCCACTGCTCAGGCCGCCAAGATGCTTGTCAGGGCTGACGATGATGACTGATTTGCCCATTTTTTTGACCTGCACCGCCGCCGTCACCGCTGCGCAGGTGCCGCCGTAGATGACGACATCGTGGGGCTCAGCAAGCAATGGCTGACACAGCGTGGCCAGCAAGGCGAAGAAGGTAGGTTGGAACTTCATGGAAGTGGGCAGACAAGCGCGTGCGTGGCCGCTTGCCACTGGAAAAACCTAGGGGCAGGTCAGGAGACAATCCTGGATGACTCCACTTAATGCTTCAAATTTGCCGCACCTAACTTGAGGACTTGCATAATCTCGTGCGCCAAAGGTTCAACTTGGGAAATCAAGATCCCAAGGCCGAGTAGCCAGAGAGCGGCATTGATCACCAAGAGCGGGTATAACAGGCTGGAGACCCAGTTGGGCCATGATTTGAGAAAGCCATTTTCATAGGCTTTACGTGTATAAATCTGATCCTGAAATGCTGCTGCCACTGCCGTCCAAAGCAGGGGCGGAAAAAACAAAAAGCCCAGGATCATGCGACCGATAACCACCCCCGACCGCAGGGCTGGCGGAACTTTTTCATAATCACGATAGCGTGCGACACGGCGCCTACGCGTGATCTCAGAGACGATTTGCTCGATCGGTTGATCGCGAAACTCAGGCAACTCACTCACAGGCATCCAGACTGCGTCACCGAGACGCATGACCAGATCCGCCTCAGATGCTGAACCATAAGCGAGGTAGGTGCGCAGATCGTCCAGGGTATATGGCCCCAGGCTCTTGCCTGCTTTTTTGATGTAAAACTCCTGATGCAAAGCGTTCCAGAAAGGGCGGCACATCAGGGGAGAAGAGGGATTCTGTCAAGGTGAAGCGCTTGTCTGTGCTGCCCTTTTTCTATTCACGAAGGCTTCCACGCCTGTATCGCCAAGAAGGAATCCTATCGAAACAGTCCATCTCAGGCCATTCAGCCTATTTTTGCTTGTCTTGCGAAGTCACCCAGCACGGCACTCCTAAGCAGAGTCACCGGCCCAGATCTCCATCGGCTGCGAATGCTTTGTCGATATCGGCCCATAAATCCTCAATATGTTCGATGCCAACGGAGAAGCGGATCAAGCCATCGGTGATGCCTGCTGCCTCGCGCACCTCACGTGGCACGGAGGCGTGAGTCATCGTCGCCGGATGGCAGACCAAGCTCTCGATGCCTCCCAAGCTTTCGGCCTGAGTGAATAGGTGCAGGCGGCGGATAAAGGCTAATGCGCCCTCCTGCGAATGGCCGAAATCCGCCAGCATCATGCCGCTGCCCCCGGCCATCTGCCTTTTCGCCAACTCATGCTGGGGATGGCTAGGTAAGTAGGGGTAGCGCACAGACTTTACACGCGGATGAGCCTCTAGCCGCATAGCGAGTTCCAGGGTATTGGCATTGTGGCGCTCCATACGGATCGCTTCTGTCTTCACCCCGCGCGAGGTTAGCCAAGTATCAAACGGACTCGGTTGCAGGCCCAGTGCCTTTTGAGCAAAGATCATCTTATCCTGCCATTCGTCGCTGTTGCTGCAAACTGCACCGCCGAGCGCATCACTGTGGCCGTTGGTATACTTGGTCGTGCTTAACAGGGAAAGATCCGCACCGAGATCCAGCGGCTGCTGCAGCAGGCTAGAGGCAAAGGTATTGTCCACCACCACCGCCGCACCTACCTCGTGGGCGACATCAGAGAGTGCACGGATATCCAGGATCTTCAGTAACGGGTTCGTGGGTGATTCTAGCCAGAGCAGCGCCGGCTTCAGTGCCGCGACCTTGGGGTAGTTCGTGGGGTCTGCCAGATCGACATACACGATATCCACGCCAAACTTCCTCAGCACGCGTTCAAAGAGTCGATAGGTACAGCCGTAGATATTCTGCTCGGACACGATGGTGTCGCCGCTTTTTAAACCAAAAGCGATGGCTGTGATGGCTGACACGCCGCTGGCAAAGACAGTACAGTGCTTGGCATGTTCCAGACTGGCGAGTGTCGTCTGAAGATTGCGGAAATTCGGGCTACCGCTGCGTGTGTAGTCAAAGCTGCCTGGATTCCCCGTCTCGAAGGTCGAGGTCATGTAAATAGGCGGAATCACCGCACCGGTCTCGCTGCGGTAATCCTGACCGACATGGATGGCCCGCGTCTCAAAACGCGCATCAGTGGGAACAGAGACATCTTCTCTCATGGTTGTAAATCTTGAAGCATGGGGGCGGAGCTTTAGATGGGAAATCGAAAAATCCAAAGTGGCGCATATTCCATGCTTCACAAAGCCTACACCGTACCAGGAAACGGCTGTCGGTTTTTCTGGCCTATGTAGGGACAGGATTCGATCTGCGGGCAGCGGCTAACTTTTTTCAGACACCCTGTGGTCTCTGAACGCTTCATGACCGTCCACTCCACTTCCATGCTGTGTGTATCGTTTCCACCTTGCTGAACCTACGGGTTCAGTAGTGGAGCGAGCTGGGGGTGCTGCTGGAGATAACCAGCAGCGGCACGGGGATTTTTCTCCTGCCAGTCGGCGAGCACGGTCTGCATCATTTCCATCCGCATTTCTGGCTGTCGGATGCTACTGGCAACCGTGATGGCAGTCTCAGGGCGACTTTCCATCCAAGCATGGGTAAGGTGCTGCCGGGCGATGTCACTGCTTTGAAGATTAGGGTGACTGTTCAGCCAATCGGCAAGCTGATCTGGGGCGGCGCTGGCCCAGGTCGCGAAAACCTGATCCTGCATGGCGGCGCGCTCCTCAGGCTGTCGGAAGGCATCGGCATGGATCAGGGCCTGGGCGGGGTCATCCGCAGCCCAGGTGCCTAGCGTGCGGGAAGTGAGCTCTGCCCTCAGAGAGGCGTCTGAGAGATGGCTGATCCAGTCCAGGGCCTGATCTGGATCGGCCGCGGCCCAGGAAGAAATGACGGTGCCTATGGCCGCGCTACGCTGGCTAGGATCCGGGAGCTTGCTAGCCCAAGCAGCGGCGGCGGTGGGATCACTCTCCGTCCAGGCATTGGCGACAATGCTGGCGAGGCTACTGCTATCAGGATGGGCATCCATCCAGGAAGCTGCGGCAGCAGGATACTGGTCTGCCCATTCCGCAAGCACCGAGCGTAGAGCTGTATCTCGAAAATCCCCGGCAGGCAGCTTGCTAGCCCAGGCAGCACCTTCATCGGGTGCGGTGTTTGCCCAGTGCTCCATGACGACACGGATGGCCGTTGTGCCCGATTGACTGGCAGATTTTTCCAGAGCCCACTTGGCGGCAGCACTGGGATCGTTTCGAGCCCAAGTTTGGGCAATCGCTTCTACGGAAGCAGTCCGGGCACTGCCCGTGAGATGTCCAGAAGCCCAATCAGCAGCGTCTAAGGGAGCTTGGTTTGCCCAGGCAGAGGTGGCGGCAGCATAGGCAGAGGCCCTTAGCTCACCCGGCGGCAGGCTGGAACAGGCACCGAGAGCAGCCTCGGGGTCGGCGGCAGCCCAGACACTGAGCAATTGCTTTAAATAGGTCTGCTTATCTGCCAGACCGGGGATGCTGCTGAGCTGGGCGAAGGCTGCCCTGGGGTCACTTTGGGCGGCGCCACGCACGTAGCGGCTGAGGTCTCTCCGACGCTGATCGGCATCCATGCTCTCCAGGATGCCTGCCAACTCTGCGTACGCGGATGTTGGAGCTTGGGTGGGACTAACGGCCTGACTGCCAGCAGGGTCTGCACGTTCTTTCAGCCGGGGTATGGCCTGATCTCTAGAGCTATGCCACCACCAGCCAAGATGGCTGAGGATGAGCAACACGAACCAGATGTAGGTTTGGATACGGGGATGCATCTGACGGGCAGGAATCTTTGGTACGGTTCGGGGCGCAGGATGAAGGCATCCATGTCCGTGAGATTGTTTGCCTGCCTGTGGACGCTGTCAGAAAAATAAGACGCTCGGGAAGCAAGACACCAGTTTCAATGACGGGATAGGTGAGAAACGTGAGAGCATGCCCAGCCCCCAGCTAGGCTCCGCGGATCACGAGGTGGGTTTAGTCGTCATCATCATCCTCGTCGTCGAGTCCGTCGTGGTCGTCGTCATCGTCGTCATCATTGTTGATGTCATCGCCGTCGTCGTCCTTATCCCAGCCACGGCGGCGACCATCGCCATCCGTGTCGTCTTCATCGGCATCTCCATTGCGCCGACCATCTCCATCGATGTCGTCTTCGTCCACATCGTCATCGTCGAATCCGTCGCCATCGATATCATTCTCGTCGGCACTATCGTCGTTTTTACCATCCCCATCGATATCGAGCTCCGTCGCGGCATCATCGCGCCTGCTGTCACCGTCGATGTCATCTTCCTCAATAGCGTCGTCATCTTTGCCATCTCCGTCGATGTCGTCTTCTTCGAGTGATTCATCATTTTGGCCGTCGCCATCAATGTCAGACTCGCTGGAATGGTCGTCGGCACGGTTGTCACCATCGATATCCAACTCTGAAGGACTGTCATCCGTCTTACCGTCACCGTCGATATCGTCTTCGCTGGCGTCATCGTCCTTTTTGTCGTCGCCGTCGATATCGTCTTCAGACGGATGGTCATCATTGAGGCCATCGCCGTCGATGTCAGATTCAGAAGAGTTATCATCGAGCCTACCGTCACCATCGATGTCGGTTTCCACCATGGAGTCGTCGCTGCGTCCATCGCCGTCGATGTCGCTCTCTGAGCTACTGTTGTCATCGAGTCCGTCACCGTCGATATCATTTTCGGTAACGCTGTCGTCATCCTTGCCGTCGCCGTCGATGTCTTTTTCCGATGTGGCATCGTCTTTCTGCCCGTCTCCGTCCATGTCGGTCTCGGAGGGATGGTCATCCGGCAGGCCGTCACCGTCCGTGTCGCTTTCGGTCACATCCCCATCGGATTTGCCATCGCCGTCGATGTCCGTTTCCAGGGGGGAGCTGTCGAGCTTACCGTCGCCATCAATGTCGGTTTCGGCAGCGCTATCGTCGGGTCTCCCATCCCCATCGATGTCGGTCTCGATCGGGCTGTCGTCTTCGAAGCCATCGCCGTCGATATCTGTTTCCAGCGGGCTGTCGTCTTCTAAGCCATCGGCGTCGATATCGGTCTCACCCAGATTGTCATTGTTCAGGCGGTCGCCGATGTAGCGACCCACGAAGCGGCCGGATTTGGCGATTCCTCCATCCACATTACGGTCGAGCCCATTGGGGATATCGTCATTGTCGATGTCTGCATCGACCTGGTTAAGGATAAAATCTCCATCCAAGTCATTCGAATCGTCCGCTTGCACCTTCTGAAAAGAGGGAAGCGCTAGAGCTAAGCCAAAGACGAGGCCAAAAAGGTGGGCACGGGTTCGTTTCATGGGCGGGTTGGATTCCTGTGATGAGGATAACAAAGACTACGCTATTCAAGTGATGATCTCTTTGTCTGCAACAAAAGAGGCCTAATGCACAAATTGTGCATAGAACTGCCGATGGCAGTAGCGCTGCTTCGTCTGAGCTGAGCGACTGCCCCAGAGCAAGGGAAGATCCACGGGTGTTGCCAAT
>JBIKYV010000001.1:0-91412 GCA_044355075.1 Prosthecobacter sp. | reverse complement strand
GCGAAGTTTTGCAGGCACGGATGTATCCCTGGTTTCCTAAAATTGCCCGCTTCAGCCTCAAGTTGGCCACACCTGGTAAAGTGAAGCTCGGCCTCAATGCCGTGAAGAACGTGAACGTCGTCGTCGGTGACAAAGCTATTCCCGAACTGACCCCCGAACTGACCCTCGACCTACCCGCCGGCATCACCCCCGTGAGCATCATTATCTCCCGCGAAGCTACGGACATGCAGAGCCTACGCGTGGAGCTGCTGGAAGGGGCTGCGCAGGCCGTGGCCGATTAATGGGCACACCAGATCCATGCTTCTGAATCAACGCATTAGAGTAGGTTTTGAGGAGGTTCATTGGTTTCAGGCATTGCCTGAGAGCTATTCAGCAAACGGCTGATTCGAGCTCGATGGCTTTGCGCACTTGGCAATCCTTGCCTTGCTGAGAGCGAGGTGGTTGGGGATGGCGTTGGTATCTTATGCGGTTCGTGTGACCGTGACTGTTGAGCTACCCCCCCAATCCCTATGACTACCGAGCATCGCATCATCCAACTGGTGGAAAAAGACTGGCTGAAGATCGCTGAACTTGCGATTCAGCGCGTCCAGCAAGATCCTGAAACTCCGAACTACAAATCCCTTACGGATGATGAGCTGCGAGCCCGTGCTCGGGATCTTTTGTCGAATTTGGGTAGGTGGCTGGATCGCCAAGACGATGGACATTTGGATCGTCGTTATGAGGAGCTGGGCCGCGTCCGTCACCAAGATGGCTTTCCCCTACATGAAGTGGTTTATAAGCTGCAGCTATTGAAGCGGACGATCTTGAACCATGCACGGGAGCAGCACCTGGAGATGAATGCGATCGAACTCTACGCGGAACAGGAATTCCTTCAGCGGCTCGACACGTTCTTTGACCGCATCATTTATCGGGTGGTCAAAGGTTATAGCGAACATGCCCTGATGGTGACCTCGGCCGAGACTCACACGGCGCATTTCACAGGAGCGGCAGAGGCGAAGCGCCGCGCGGCCTGATCCCATCGTCTAGAGACGCATCGCTTTCAGTGCCGAGAGCGATGGTTACGATTGGACTCTTGCTTGATGAACAAGGGCTCAAGCCGTTGGCGAATCCAGTCAAAGGCGGCTTCGAGCCCGGCGCGTTGATAGACGATGCCGATTTCGGCCTCGACCTTCGTCGGGTTGCCGAGGCAGTTGAGGAATTGATTGCAGGTGAGGCGGGTTTTCATCTCTGCATCGACTTGGCCATGATGCTTCAGGACCCAGGAGCGGGCGTAGAGTTCTAGCACAGCATCTCCGATCCAGGCGTCCTGGCGGAGGGTATCGAGGTCTTCACGACTCGGCGTCATGGCAGGTTCATGGGCAGGATTTGCCGCCATGCCAGTTCTTCTCAACGGAAAAGCAGCAGTGCAGGGAATCGCAGGATGCGCTGAAAGGAATGCGGCACACGTATCCGTTGTGTCGCCACACTTTGCACTTATCCATCTGCGACTATGAAACTTTTCTTCTCTGCCTTCGCTGCTATGATCATGACTGCTGCCACCTCGACTGTCGCTGCCGATGCTATTCCTTCAGGAAAAACGGAGTCGGCCGTGATCGGCGGAGGCTGCTTTTGGTGCGTTGAGGCCCAATACAAAATGCTCAAGGGCGTGAACAAAGTCATCAGCGGTTACGCGGGCGGACATGTGGACAATCCGACCTACAAGCAGGTTTGCAACGGCGACACCGGTCATGCGGAAGTGATCCAGATCGACTACGATCCCTCAATTATTACCTATAAGGACATCATGGATCTCTTCTGGCTGGCACATGATCCGACCACGCTAAACCGTCAGGGCAATGACGAAGGCACGCAGTATCGCTCCACGATCATGTTCATGAACGAGGAACAGAAAAAAATTGCTGAGGTCTCCATGGTCGAAGCTCAGAAGGAGATTCCTGAGAAGATCGTGACGGAGATTGTGCCTCTGAAAAAGTTCTATCCTGCCGAAGATTACCACCAGGACTACTTTGCCAACAACCCCTACCAGGGCTACTGCCGCGTCGTTGTGAGCCCGAAGGTGGCCAAGTTCAAAAAGAAGCTAGAGGAGAAAGCTAAGCTCAAAGCAGAGACGAAGTAGATTCCTTCACAGCTTTCATCCATGGCTCAAATTCGGGTGGCACAGGTGCCTCGAAGCTGAGCGGTTGATCGTGGATAGGGTGGTTCAGGCTCAACTTCCAGGCATGTAGCATGAGGCGCGTGACAGGTGCCATTTGTCGCTTCGGATTGCCGTAAATCGGATCACCCAGGATCGGGTGGCCCAGGCACTCGCGCATGTGGACGCGAATCTGATGAGTGCGGCCGGTGAGTAGTTTACAGCGGATGAGCGCGCTGGCCTGATGCGTGGAGAGCTGTTCCCATTCGGTTACGGCTTCCTTTCCCGCACCGTCAAAAAGCACCGCCATGCGCTTCCGATCCACAGGGTGGCGGCCGATCATATTTTGGATGCGACCGCTTTTTTCTTTGGGCAGGCCATTGATCGCCGCGAGGTAGATCTTGCTCAAGCGGCGCTCGGCAAAGGCCTCGGTGAGCCGCCGGTGGGCGATGTCATTTTTGGCCACGATCATGCAGCCAGAGGTGTCTTTGTCTAAGCGGTGGACGATGCCGGGACGCATCTCGCCGCCGATGCCACTCAGGTCATCGCAGTGATGCAGCAGAGCGTTCACCAGCGTGCCATCTGGATTTCCGGCCGCGGGGTGCACGACCAGCCCCGGTGACTTGTTTAAGACCAAGATGTCCTTGTCTTCAAAAAGAACCTCCAGGGGGATGTCCTGAGCAACCACCTCGACAGCAGCCGCTTCTGGGATGATCATGGAAATCCTATCCCCGCCTTTGAGCAAGGCACTGGCTTTCGCCGGTCGGCCATTCAGAGTCACATGGCTGTCGCGGATTAGATCCTGGACACGGGCACGGGAAAGTTCGGGAAAACGAGTAGCAATATGCTTATCAAGCCGCGTGCCAAGATCGTCTGTTTCGGTAAGATTCCATTCCACCTCCTAAAGTCTATATTCGAATTAATTTAGCAAACTGTAATTTTTGGCATGGGGCAAGCGTGAACAAAATAGTCACAAAGGAGTCAGAGGATGTTTCCAAAACTGACACACATTTCTCCTCCTCCTTCTACCACCTCCATCTAAAAGCCTGACGATTCTTTTTTCCCGACTGCATCCCTCTCTCTTTTCGTGTCTCCCGTCTCTCCGCAACAGTCCTACCTGAGCACCTGTCCGGTCTGTCAAAACCAGATCGATGTCACCTCGCTGGACCCGTTTACCAAGCTAAAATGTCCTTTTTGCGGACAGATGGTGCGCGTGCGGCGGAAGTTTGACCACTTCATGATCGTGCGCCAAATCGGCGAGGGTGGCATGAGCCGGGTGTTTGAGGCGGAAGACGAGACGCTCGGTCGCCGAGTGGCTCTGAAGATTCTAAACCAGCGCTATAGCCGCGATGCGAACCGCGTAGAGCAATTTCGTCAAGAGGCCCTGATCACAGCGAATGTGAATCACCCGAATGTCATCAAGCTCTATTCCGTCGGCTATGACCAAGGGTATTTTTACATTGCCATGGAGTTGGTGAATGGTGGCAGCCTGGAGCAGCGTATCCGCCGGGACGGGCGGGTGAACGAGGCCGAAGTGCTGAAGATCGGGCTGGAAGTCGCAGAAGGACTTCGTGCGGCGCAGCAGATGGGGCTGATTCACCGCGATGTTAAGCCTGCGAATATTCTCTTTACCGAGGCGGGTACAGCTAAGGTTGTGGACTTTGGCCTCGCGCTTTTCGTGGATCGCGGCGGCGATCATTCTGGAGAAATTTGGGCAACGCCGTATTACGTGGCTCCTGAGAAGGTACTCGATAACCGCGAGGATTACCGAAGCGATATCTTTAGCTTAGGAGCTACACTTTATCATGCCCTAACGGGGAAGCCGCCCCATAAGGCAGAGTCGGACAGCATTGAGCAACTCCGCATGGTCAAGTGCCGTCGAGTGGCACTGGAGGACAGCGGCATGCGCTTCGCTCCGCGCACGCTGCATGTCATCAATCGAATGCTGGCTTTCCGCCCTCAGGAGCGCTGCGCGAACTACGATGAAACGGTCGATGAACTGCGGCTGGCTGAGGGCTTGCTAAATCAAGGCTATGTTGCGCGTTGGCGCTTGACCAGTCGCCGCGTGCGCTGGTCTGTGGCGGCTGCAGCAGCGATGGTGGTGGCCTTCCTAGTGGGCTGGGGAATCCAGTCCGTAAGCACACGCAAGGCCGCTGCGGTGACACAATCTGTGGACACCAGCCGTCAGGATTTGGCTGGTGACGGCGTGACGATTCAGGCGGGCGATCGTCGCACCGTTGCCGAACGGTTTATTGCGGCGCGTGATCTGATGCTGCAGAAACGACAGTTTGCTGAGGCAAAGCATCAGTTTGAACGTTTGTTGAACGATGGCCTCCGCCAGCCAACGCAAAACTGGGCGCGTGTGAATGCAGCGCTGTGTGCGACTGTGCTGGGAAAAAAGGACGATGCTGCTCGGCATCTCGCGGCTTTAGGGCGTGATCTGCCCACAGGGGAAAGCCCTCTTTTGACGCCACAGTTAGTTAGCTTTTTTGATAAGCTTGGTGATCGTTGCCAGGCAGTCTTTCCTCCAGGTATTCCACTGGAACAGCTAGGCTACAGCACGCAGGACGAGTCTTTGCTGGGTTATCTGGTACATGGTTTGGTGGAATGGAATTTCGGTAGTCCGCAGCTTGGTGCGCAGTGCCTTTTTTACTTCCGTGATCATCTATCCGACCTGCGTTATGACAGTACACTGATCTCTCTGGATTGGATTCCAAGTTATACGCTCACTTTGGTGAAGCCTCTAGAAGCGACACTAAAGAAGGCTCAGGAAATGCCTAAAAACACGCCGACAATCCAAACGGCTCAACAGGCTAGGGACTTGCTGAAGCAGCTGCAAGAGCAGAAGGACAGCCTGAAGGATGCCCCGCGTCTTCGTGAGCAGATCCAATCCCAGATAGCTGGAGTACGGTTAGAGCTGGGGAAATGGGTGCTCGCTGAAAAGCAGGCGCAACTGAAGATGGATCAAGCGGCGCGTCAGCGTGACTTGGCGCAGTGGGCTGAGGTGCTCGCTTGCCTTCCCGGCTTGATTGATGGTTACGACAATTCACGTGTGATCGAAATGCTCTCGGGGATGAGCTTTGACTCTACGGAAGTCCAGACAGCGCTGGAGGGGCGACTATACCTGCATCAGCAGGCAGCAGCCTTTATGAAGCGCCTCTTTGAAGATCTGAGCAGCCGTGGAGGTTATGCTGGTCGGTTGGATCGTCATAACGGCTCACCGCTGCCGGGTTCTTTGGTGGCTGCTAGCCTAAAGGAAGCCCGCGTGATGACAGAGCGCGGAACCATCCTTGTGCCATTGAGTGATCTAGCCGCCCAGACGCTGCTGGATGCGGCTCGGCATTTCACGGAGCAGGTCTCGGATAGCACGGAATACTACCAAAGGCAGGAGGAAACGGCTGCCTTCGCGCGTGTGTTTGGGTTGCATGAACTATCCGCCATGGTGGCGGCTCAGCTCATGGAAGAAAATCGCGGTTTCCGCGAGCGCTGGATTCGCGTGGTGGAACCCTGAAGGAGCTTATTTCTCTGGGCGCAGGTCGAAGCAGACGATTTTGTCCTTTTGCCGCACGACTAGTCGGCCATGACTTAGTGCAGGGGAGCTGCAGCCTAGGCCTTCGATTTTGGGGCGGGCAATGGCATGGCAGCCATCGGTGGCGGCCTTGAGTATTCGCAGGTGTGTGCCGTTGTTCTCGAAAACCATCAGCTTGCCATCTGCGAGGATGGGTGACGTGATGGTGCTCTGGACTTCATTTTCCATCCAGCAAACTTTACCTGTGGCCAGCTCGACACATTGATTTTTCCCACCACAGGTTAGGTAAACATGCCCTTCGTGTAGGATCGGGCTGCCGCTGGAGCGCATGGTGACCCAAAAGTGTGACCATGCGGCTTTGGGCGGGGCATCTTTTTGCCACAGATAGGCCCGCAGGCCAACATCCTTGGCCCCGCTGTAGATGACCAGCCAGTCTCCTTGAGTAACTGGGGTGGATTGGCCACCGCCTTCTACCTCCCACAGGATCTTGCCATCTTTGGGGTTAAGGCCTTGCAGGCTATTGTTCCCCACGATCAGCAGCACGGGACTGCCCGAGCTAGGTTGCCACCCAATGGGGCTGCCCATGTTGCTACGAGCATTCTTTTGCTCCCATAACAGTTTCCCGTCCTTTAAGGCATAAGCCTGGGCACGGCCAGCCGCCATGTAAACGACCCCATCCTGAACTAGAGGCGATGCTGCTGGGCCAGGGGAGGGAAGAGCGGCCTTCCAGAGCAGGGTGCCTTTTTCTTCATCCAGGCAATACAGGTGTGTGCTACAGGCGGCTACCACGCGCCCATCCATGACGGCGGCGGTGCTGCTTGAGCTTCGGCCTGTCGGGGTGCCTTCTGTTTCGAATTTCCAGATTTCTTTCCCCGTGGTTAGGTCGAGACAGAGCACCACATCCTTTGCCACCTTGATGGTGTTGGGCACTGCCGCGAGCAGCTTATCTTTCACGGGTGGAGAGAGAGTTTCCTCCTCCATCCATTGCTTGAATTCGTCGGCGGACACAAAAGGCTTGCCTTCACGCTTTGCCACACGCGCGATTTCCTCCAGTGGCAGAGCCGTAGCTCCTGCCTTGAAGCGGGATTCTACCCATTTGCCGAGGCTTACATCTTCCTTGGGGGTCAGGTTGGCTTTCCGCCACGCTAGCATCCATTCGTCCATCTTAGTCCCTCGCAGCTTCGGTAGGTTGAGGCGAGTCTCCTCCAGCTTTTTCATCAGTTCGGGGCTGGTGCCGCGGTAGTTGAGTTGCTGCATCACCTCGCTATCGATCTCACGCTTTTCTGAGGCGACGCGCTCATGCCAGACCACAGATAGGATCACGCGCTCCCCGGATACGACAGGGCTGCCGTGGCCACCATAGTGATCGCTGGGGATGCTGCCGCTTTCCCATACCTTACGCAGGCCTGACTCGGGAAAGGTTTCCGCGATGGGAGTGGTGTCCGTGGAGACTCCATCGCGGTTCGGTCCGCGCCACTGAGGCCAGTCAGCCAGAAGGAAGTTCGAGGAAAAGATAGCGAAAGTGGTGGCAAGGGAAAGCAAGCGCATGACTCGAGGCTGAACGTGACTGATCGAGCGCCCCTTGCAGGAGGAAGTGCGGCTGGGAAATCTCTGCCCTGCTTTGTGACAAACCTTGCGTACGGAGAGGTTTTCCTTTGTGATGGCGTTCTGATCATCTTTCTCAATCATGCGTCTTCTGTTTTCATCTCTCGTCATCGCCTGCCTCACTCTGCCTAGCGCCGCCCAAAACCCTGCGCCACCTCCAGGGCATGATCACAGCATGGAGATTCCTGGGCTCAAAAAGGAGCTCTTTGCGGGCATCACAGCGGCGGATCTGCTGAAACCAGGTGCTGAGGCGGGATCGGTCAAAGTGACGCTCGTCGCGACCTTCAATGCCGCGAACTATGGTATGAATTTCAACGGCTATTCCCACGGTAAAGCGGTGCTGACCGTGCCTGTGGGCACCAAGGTGCAGGTCACCTTCATCAATCCCAGTCCTGTGCCGCACAGCGCCATCGTTATCGACAAACCGGACACGAAGAAGCTGCAAGTGCCTGAGCCGTGGTTCTCCGGAGGTGCTTCGCCGAAGCACCTGACTGGGCAGTCGATGGGTAAATCAGAGTTTTCCTTTATCGCTGATGAAGCGGGTGAATATGCCTTGGCCTGTGGCTTTCCTTCCCACGCTGTGGCTGGGCATTGGGTGGCGCTGAATGTGAGCGCCGAGGCCAAGGTGCCCACTTTGCAGCTTGGCGACCAGCCTGCGCAGGAAGTGAAGTGATCGTTTTGTCGCATTGAGGCGGGAGATGATCCCGCCTCATCGCCATCGGCCTTACTCACCGGCGGCTAGGTCGCGGTGGTAGAAGACCTTGATGTAGCGCATAGCTTTCTGTTCATCATAGCCACGCTCCAGCAGCGGCTCAGACTCGCCGACCGCTGGTTTAACGTGGATTTCGACGCCCGTGTCCAGCTTCAGCACGGCGTGGATCTTCTTCAGCGCCTTGCCCACATCCTTTTTGGAGATCTCAAAGTGGGTCTCCAGCGGCATGCCTTCCTCTTTTTCTACCCGGGCGCGATGTTCTTGGAAGCGCTCGATCATCTCCGGCTTTTTCAATACGGCTTGCTCGAAGTCTTGTAGGTCAAAGCGTTCTCGATCCTCAAAAAAATCGAGAGCCTCGCGTGCGGCTTGAGCCGTTTCCCAGGGCGGCGTATCTTCGCTCGGTGGTTGAGATTCCTCAATGAAAGACACCGCCATCTTCGCGTAGGCGTTGGTTAGGAAGGCAGAATCAGGCACGGCTTCTACCCCAAGGAAATCCCGCGCCCAGAAGCGCGTTTCACTGCCGCTGCGGTCGAAGGTGAGCACATAATAGCCCTTGGTGCCCCAGTGGTTCACGATCAGGCAACCTTTGTCGATTTTCTCCGGGTGGATACCCTCCACGGTGTTGATTTCCAGATCGCCATCGTGCGCTGTGATGGTCAGGAATGGCACGATGCTCTCTGACTTCAGGATACAGATGCCCTGCACTAGCTCACCCTCGATGTGCAGCTCCTTCAGATGTACTACGCAAAGATCGCCTGACTTGATGTTCGGGTGGTTGGACTTCGCGTAAAGTCGGCTGGCGATCTCTGACGCGCGGGTCAGCAGGCTGTTGGGATCGGTAAAGATGGCCTTGGCGCAGGTGTTCAGCTCATGCTGGTCTAGCGAGGCATGGTGGGTGAAGCGGTGTGCTGGCAGATTTTTGAAGGGCTTCAAAAAGAGCGCGGTCAGCCGTTCCTGTTGATCTTCCGGGATCGTGTGAACTCTCCTGGACACCTGTAGCGGTTCACCGCGCTGAGGGTGGCCAATTTTGGCAAGAACCAGCCGGGTGGCCGTGGCAGTATCGAGACGCAGTTTGACGGACATGATTGGGAAAAGGGGGAGCCTGACTTAGGCCGTGATGCGCGGCTGGCAAGGCCAGAACCATTTTTGCCGCTTCATTCCCGCCCGTTTGGGGGCACCGGCTGGTGTCGTAGGCGTGCGGCGGATCATTCAGCACGAATCATAGGCCAGCTGTGTGAACTGTGGAATCGGGGTTGAAGCGCCGTGTGCTTCCGGGATGGTGAGCAGATGCGCAGCTTTTCTCTTCTAGTTCTCTCGTGCTTACTTTTGCCACAGCTCTGCCCCGGCGCCGTATCTCTCACGCCCGACCAGCTCCAGCGCGTAGGTAAGCGTATCTGGCAAAATGAATGCGCAGGCACCGTGGCAGGGCTCACGAGCTGGAACGCGGGCGAAGACTTTGCCTCGCTCGGCATTGGCCATTTTATCTGGTATCCGGCTGGCCAACGCGGCCCGTTTGAGGAAAGCTTCCCCCTGCTTGTGGCCCACCTGGAGACCTTTGGGGTACCCATGCCCGCCTGGACACGTGGTCCCTGCCCATGGTCGAGTAAGGCGGCATTTGAGTCAGAGGCAAAAGGTGCCCTGCTAGTACAACTGAGGGCTCTTCTGTCCAAAACCGTACCGCAGCAGACAAGCTTCATTTTGGGAAGATTGGAGCGTGCCCTGCCCAAAATGCTGGGCCAGACAAAGCATGAGAAGCGCGTGCGGTCACATTTTGAAGCGCTTTCCCAGACTCCAGAAGGTGCCTTTTGCCTGATTGATTACGTGAATTTCAAAGGCGAAGGCACCGTGCCTGCTGAGCGCTACCATGGCCAGGGCTGGGGACTGCTCCAAGTCCTGGAGGGGATGACTTCGCCGACTCCAGGTGGCTTTGCCGAATCAGCTAAGGCTGTGTTAACACGCCGTGTGAAAAACGCCCCACCTGCCCGGCAGGAGAAACGCTGGCTCCAGGGCTGGCATAACCGCTGCGATGGGTACCTGCGCCAACTTTGAAATGAGGTCAGGGTTTTTGCCGTGATGTGTAGACCTGCTAACTGAATGGCGGGACAATCCTTCCTTTTCCATGCGTCTTGTTCTTGTAGAAGATGATCCCGAACTGGGCCGCCAAATGACGGCCTGGATGGCTGATGCTGGGCATCACCTGACTTGGCTTGAGCATGGCGAGGCAGCTCTAGACTGGATCTGCAATCATTCCTGCGATGCAGCGATTCTGGACGTAGGACTGCCAGACTTAGATGGCTTTGCCATGGTCGAGTCACTAAGAAAGCGGGGCGTGCAACTGCCGGTTATCTTTCTCACAGCACGTGCAGGTGTGCCTGATCGGGTGCGCGGCTTGGCTGCCGGCGCGGATGACTATTTGACCAAACCCTTTGCCGCTGAGGAGTTGCTGGCGCGGCTAGATGCGCTTTATCGCCGTGCGGCTCAAGTCCAGGCTCTACCGGATCGCCGCTGGGTGGGGAATTCTGTTCTCGATCCGGTGCGCCGCCGCATCAGTTGTGGTGACGAGGTGGTGGACTTACAGCCCCGAGAATGGACGCTGCTGGACGTGCTCATGAAACACGAAGGGCGGATCGTGCCGAAGCAATTTCTACTAGAGCAGGTTTGGGACATTCACTTCGATCCTGGAACCAATGTGGTGGACGCGATGATCTGCCGCCTGCGCCGAAAGCTCGAGTCTGCAGGAAGTAACCTGAGCATCGAAACCATCCGAGGAAAAGGCTATGCCTTTCAAAAAGACATTGTTTGATCGCATACCCTCCCAGTGGCGTCTGGCGCTGCTGCTGGCTCTCTTTGTTGGCACTTCCATTGCGCTAACACTGGCTTTGGTGCGCCGCACAGTCAGCCGTGATCTACAGCACCTGAACTCGAGCATCATCGTGGATGATCTCGTCGAGTATGCCGCCATCTATGCCTCCAATGGCATTGATGGCGTGGCTGATGTCTTTCCCGCTGGTCAGCATAGTGACAGCAATGGCCTGCGCATCACGACCCCCACCGGGGAGCTGTGCCACGAAGATATTCCGCCATCAATGCGTGGCTTTTTCTGGCCCAAAGAGCCGCCGGCGAATGATTGGGAAAGCCATCCTACCATGCTCCAGGAGCTGGTGAACGCCGAAAAAGATAGCCTGCTGACGGTGGGCTCGACTCGACTGCATGATGGAAACTACCTTTGGTTCGGCCGCACGGACGCGGAAAGTCGTCGCTATCAGCATAACATCACCATTTATCTCTGGTTGGCAGGTATCCTTGCCGCTGCGGTGGCGTTGTTGCCTGTGGTTTGGTATTCCCACGAGGTTCTGACCCCCATCCGAGCCTTTACGAAGAGTGCACGGCACCTGCATCTGCCTGAAGGCACGGCACGACTCATGGCTCCGCGTGCGATTCCTGAGCTCAAAACGCTCGCCTCCGTGGTGAATGCTGGGTTGGATCAGATCCTCAGCTTGTCCCGTGAGCTTCAGGGTACGAATGACCAGCTGGCGCATGAACTGCGCACGCCGTTAGCACGCATCCGTGGCAATCTGGAAAGTCTGCTGGATAAAAGCGATAACGCAGAAGCCCAAGATGCCGCCGCTCGCAGCCTGGAGGAGATCGACCGTGCTGCGCAGTTGGTGCAGAGCATTCTCACGATTCGTGCGGGTGACCATGGTGCCCTTCGCCTCTACAAGCAGCAGACGTCTGTGCATGACCTCCTGCACAATTTAGTCGAGCTTTTCACTCCCGCTGCCGAGGACCGAGGT
The DNA here is from genome assembly GCA_044355075.1 of Prosthecobacter sp. GTDB lineage: Bacteria > Verrucomicrobiota > Verrucomicrobiia > Verrucomicrobiales > Verrucomicrobiaceae > Prosthecobacter. The sequence continues at coordinate 79,641 of JBIKYV010000001.1, read as the reverse complement.
TTGACCTTGAGCATCAAGCAGGGATTGGATTTGGTCCTCAACATGGATCGTGAATTGATCAATCAGGCGATCTCAAACCTGCTCGACAATGCCTTGGCCTATACGCCGCGTGGGGGCCGTATCACCCTGCGTTGGCAATCAGAAGGCACTGGAGCCGTCTTCTTTGTGGAGGACACAGGTCCCGGCGTGCATCCTGAAGAAATGGAAATGATCTGGGAGCGCTATAACCGTGGTTCCTCTATCTTTACCCGCCATCCTGGCATTGGGCTAGGACTAAGCCTAGTGCGTGCGATAGCCATGTCCCATGGTGGCAGCGTCGGCGTGATGAACCGAGTGACCGGCGGAGCCAGCTTTTGGGTACGCTTACCCCAGACTTGATCGCCTTTAACGGCCTTCGCTTGGCCATGGTAAACTATTGCCCGGAGTCATCGAATTCGTGGATTAAAAAACATGGACTGGTTTCTGCGGCTCATGCCCCGAATTCAGTGCCAAAATGGGATAGCTTTGCCTAACTTGACTTCTTTCTTGCCTAGAACTTTGAGCCGTTCCATAAGGCGCGCTCATGCCCTCTCAAGCCTTTCTTCTCGGCCAATCCTTTCTTCAGGAAAATGCCAAAAAGCCCGGTATCATCACCACGGCTAGCGGTCTGCAATACCTCGTTCTACAGGAAGGTTCCGGCAAAAGTCCGAAAAAAACAGATACTGTCGTGGTGAACTATCGCGGTACTCTGCTGAATGGGGTGGAGTTTGATAGTAGCTATCTCGCCGGGCGCGAACCTGCGGAGTTTCCGTTGAACCGCGTCATCAAAGGCTGGACGGAAGGTCTGCAGTTCATGAAGGAAGGAGCCAAGTTCCGATTTTTCATCCCTTCGAACCTAGCTTACGGCGCCAGGGGCGCAGGTTTGGACATCGGCCCCGATGAGACGCTGATTTTCGAAGTGGAGCTTTTGAAAGTTTGGGAAGACTGAGCCTGCGTGTGGCGGCTTCAGGCATTGGCATCCGCAGCCTTTTTGATGCTGGAGATCACCTCACTGATTTTGAGGTCGATCCGCTGGCGCTTCTTGAAGTAGCTGATTTCTTCGTAGCCGGCTTCTGCTAGATTGTTCAGCGCTGTGACGAAATGCTCTCCCACGCGTGGCGCTTTGTGAGCATCACTACCAATGACGACTGGAATTTTCCGCTCAGCCATCATGCGCAGCATTTCATTGCCGGGGTTCATCTCGCTGTAGCTCTTGTTCAGGCCCGAGGTGTTCAGCTCCATGGCCACGCCTGTCTTGGCGATTCGATCCAGCACAGAGGCTACGGTATTTTTGATGATGGCAAAGCACCAGCTATCCGGATGATAGTTTTTCACCAGATCAGGATGGGCGATGCAGTCGTAAAGACCGGTTTCAGCGCTGGCAGCCAGATGGTCAAAGTAAGTGCGGCGGAAGCCCTCAATGGTGCCCTGCTCGAACTTGTTGAGGTACTCCTTCGCCTGCCAATGCAGCCCGCCCAGGCAGTAGTCGAAGTCGGCGCGTTGATGGAGGCCTTCGATGTACTTTTCATACCCAGGAAAGAACTCGCTCTCAATACCAAGGCAGACATCCAGTTTGCCGGCATAGGCATCCTTGGCCCGTTGGACGAGGGATAGGTAGAGGTCGAATTCACCCTCGCTCATGCGCACTGTGGGCCAAAAGCCATCCGGCATCGGGCAGTGACAGGTGAAAATAATGCCCTTCAGCCCAGCTTTTACGCCCTGGCCACAGTATTCTTCAGGCTCGCCCCAGGCATGTTTGCACAGGGGCGTGTGCATATGGGAATCGTAGTAAAGTGCGCCCGATTTAGTCGCCACGGGTTTTTCCTTGGAAATGACGGGCGGCTTTGGTGGGGCAATCGGCTCTCCTGCGGTGTTCGCCAGCACTGACTTTGTTGCGGCTGATTTCGCCGCTGTTTTCGGCGCAGGGGCAGGGGAAGATTTGGCTACAGTCGCCACGACCGCGGCTGGAGCGGCGACCACGGCAGGAACTGGAGTGGTGGTGGCCTGGGTTGGTTTCGTGACAGCGACCTTTTTGACAGGTGTTGCCGGGGCGGGAGCCGCCGCTTTTTTCACAGACGGGGCAGGGGCCTTCTTCGCGGAGGGGAGGGGTGGCGCCCCTTTGGATGCCGGCGCTGCCGTTTTCTTCACAGCTTGACTAGGGGCTGTTTTTTTCACCGGTGTTTTCACCGCCACTTTAGCCGCAGGCTTCTTGAGTGGGGCTTTTTTTGCGGGTGGCTTTGTAGCAGCTCCAGGCTTTTTCGCGGCCACTTGAGTTAGCTTTTTCGCCGGGGCTTTGGCCGCAGGTTTGCTTTTCTGCTTCAGAGCCGGTTTCGCGGCGGGTTTGCGTGAAGCTGTCTTTGCGGCAGCCTTGGCCTTTTTTTTCTGGGTTTTGCTTTTACTCACTTAGGGTTCCTCCCGGGTATTGGGTGCTCAGCCTGCCTTCCTGGTCCGCTTATGCCCTTGGCATTTCCTTCAAAATACTGGGGGGCACTTCGCGGACCGATCTGGTCCACTTCGGTGATGAGCACATAGATGACAGACGCAACGGTCAAGACCAAAGTCACACAGCCCGTGAATTTTGCGGCTAGCGCTAAAACTTGGTGACGCCGCCTGAGGCGTGCGGAGAGGGGCTTGATGGTGTGAGCACTCATGGCCGTAAGTCAGTCTGCTGGAGCCGAAGGCGGGAATCGAACCCGCGACCCGCGCATTACGAATGCGCTGCTCTACCGCTGAGCTACTTCGGCTTTTGCGAAGAAAAAACGCCGGATTTGCTCTATATCTGCCAGCCAAGCTTTGTCATACGCTTTCTGCAAAACAGGATTTTTTTCCCGGCTGGTTAGGCATAGCGCTGGAATTTTTGCCGAAGATCGTGCGTTGTTTACAGCAGATCCGCCATGCTTTTGCCACCTTCGTCCCCTACGCCTTATGCCGAATTTCAGGCAGAGTTGGCGGAAATTCACCGCCATAAGTGGCTGGCCAGCGAGAAAGAAGGACGCGATGTGGGCTTCGAACGCGCGCTGACGGAGTGGGTCGAGCTGTATCGGGAAAAGTGGCGCCGAGCCAGGGAACTGGCTCAACAGGTCAAGGTCGCGTGAGTTGGCCTCGAAGTATTAGCGTTGCGGTTAGAGATCGCCACGCAGGGGCACTACCTTGCGATCTAGGTCATGGCTAGCATGAATGCGCCGCACGGTGCCGCTCCGAGCCCGCATCAGGATGCTCCAGGTCTCGACCCGGCGGCCGATCATCCTCACGCCAGGCAGCAGCGGGCTATCGCTAATGCCAGTGGCACAAAAAAGAGCACTCTCGCCCTGCACCAAATCATCGCTGCGCCATAGGGCGGACATTTCCTCAGGCCCGACCTCGGAGGCGACTTGAGCACGGTGTTTTTCATCATGGAACCACATCCGCACATCCATGTCGCCCCCCAGACATTTCAGCGCTGCTGCTGCCAGCACCGCCTCAGGGCTGCCGCCCATGCCGACATAAAGGTCCACGCCACTTTGAGGCAAGGAGGGCGCCACCGCTGCCGTGATGTCCCCATCAGTGATCATGCGTAGGGCAGCTCCGGTTTGTCTGACCTGCTGAATGATGCCTGTGTGACGTGGACGATCCATCGTGACCACCACCACATCTCGCACATGCTTGTTCAAAACCTCCGCCACGAGCTTGATCACCTCCCCAAGCGGACGATCCAGCAAGGGATCTCCGCCACTTCCTTGGATGGCGTTTCTCACGGCCGGGCCATAAGCGAGCTTGTGGCTGTAGAAGCTCGGAATGTTTTTCATCCCACACGGCGCGCCCTCAGGCACCTGGGCCGCTGCCATCACAGAGATGCTGTTCGGCGTGCCTTTGGCGATGTTTGTAGTTCCATCGATCGGATCGAGCGCGATGTCGAAACGCGGTGCTCCTGGCTTCCACGTGCCTAGATGCTCTCCGACAAAGATACCCGGAGCGTTGTCCTTGATACCCTCGCCAATGACCACCTTACCGCAGATGTCGAGAATATCGAAAACACCGTAGATCGCATCGCATGCCGCTGCATCGGCCAGCTCTTTCTCTCCGCGGCCCAGCCAGTGCACCGCCTGAAGTGCAGCGTTTTCCGTCGCCCGCACAAATTCGAACTCAAGCAGACGCTCAAGGTCTAGGGGACTGCGCAAAGGAGGGAGACCGGTCGGATTCATGAAAAAGGGAAGGTTGGATCAACCGCTTAGAAAGAGCGCAAAGAACTCGATTTGGGAAGGGCGGGCATGACATTCAGATCAAAAAACCGAGCCATCCCTCTGTCGATACAAAGGTCACGTCACCTTCACCAACATGGAAGAAAGTTGCCAGCCTTTGCGTTCGACCTGCTGTGAAATTCCTTCCTTTCAGCCTTATCTTCGCGTGCGTCTGCACCTCGCTCGCCCCAGCCCAGCGACCTGCCCCAACGCGCCCAACTGCGCCAGCGCCTGCCAAGCCTAAGACCACCCGCCTAGCTACGAAGGCGAACGTTGCCTACGGACCCCATGAGCGTCAGGTGCTCGACTTTTACCAAGCCCCTTCGGATAAACCCACCCCCGTGCTCTTTTTCATCCACGGCGGCGGCTGGGTCACGGGAGACAAAGCTAACCCCAGTGAACTAGAGGCCTGCCTGCGTGCGGGCATCTCCGTCGTATCGATCAATTACCGCTACGCTTGGCAGGCGCAGCTCGCTAACGTCATGCCGCCTGTCCAGTGGCCGCTGGATGATGCTGCACGCGCCCTACAATTCATCCGCAGCAAGGCCAGCGAATGGAACCTAAATAAGCAACGAATCGGTGCCAGCGGGGGCTCTGCCGGTGCCTGCAGCAGTCTTTACCTCGCCTTTCATGCCGACCTCGCTGATCCCACGAGCCCTGATCCCATCGCCCGAGAATCCACGCGCCTCTGGTGTGCCGCTGTGAATGGCGCGCAAACGTCCCTCGATCCCAAGCAGCTCATCGAATGGACGCCGAACAGTCGCTACGGCGGTCATGCCTTTGGCTTCATGGTCCCTAACGACCTTAAGACCCGCGACACACGCTTCGCGGAGTTTTTGGCAAAGCGTGAATCGGTGCTGAAGTGGATTCAAATGTATTCGCCTTACGAGCATGTCAGCGCGGGTGACCCACCCGTTTACCTTCGCTACAACGACCAGCCTGCGCTTGGCCAGCCGCAAAAAGACCCAACGCACACCTCAAACTACGGCATCAAACTTCAGGAACATTGCCGCCAACTCGGCGTCGAATGCGAACTCGCCTACCCTGGAGCCCCCGACGTGCAGCACCCTACCATCGCCGACTTCCTAATTGCCAAACTCAAAGCTTCTTGAGCTGAGGTTGCCACGATTCACCCCTACTACGACGGGGACGGCCGCACGGCACGGTTGTTGACGACGCTGATCCTGCATCGCTGCGGCTACGGGCCGAAGGGTATCATTTACTCACTGGAGGAATACTAAGCCAAGATGGACTATTTCTGCGAGGTTATGGCGGATGCGTTTGCCGAGGTCGCCGCGCTGCTCCGCGAGCTGCGTCCTTTGCAGCGGCAAGCCCTCGGTCTGTTCTCGAAGCATCGCATCGGCAGTTCTATCGAACTCGCCAGCTACCTGATTCTCTCACCCCGCCAAGGCCGCGACCAATGCGCCAAATGGGTCACCGAAGGCTTTCTGACCATTGCCAATGCCTCGAAGAAGGGACGAAGCTACCGGTTGGTGGAGAGGTTTGGGGGACGTTGAAGGCGTAGATCAACACAGGCGCAGTTGCACAATGTTGTTTACTAAAAGTGGCCGTTCGTTTACTTTTGGTGAACAATGATGGATCTGACTGCCATTTTCTCCAAAGCTCGTGCCGAGGTGTTCCGGCTGCTTTTTGCCGAGCCGGGCAAGGAGGCGCATGTTCGCGATCTGGCGCGGCTGGCGGGGATGACGCCTGCAGCGATGCAGAAGGAGCTGGGGTATCTCCAGGAGATCGGCTTGGTGAAGGGCGAGCGGGATGGGAACCGGCTGTATTATCGGGCGGAGACGACTCATCCGCTGTTTGCGGAGCTTCGTGGACTAGTGGTCAAGACGACGGGCATCGTGCCGGAACTGCGCAAGGCACTGGAGAAGGTGCCGGGGATCGAACTGGCCTTCGTTTTCGGCTCGGTGGCGGCTGGAACAGCCAAGGCGGAAAGCGATGTGGATGTGATGCTGATCGGTACGGTCGGGCTGCGGAAGCTATCGCCGGCTTTGAGGGGCGTTTCGGAGCGTTTGGGCCGGGAAATCAATCCGCACTGCCTCACCGTCGAAGAGTGGCGGCTGAAGAAGTCGAAGAAGGATGTCTTTGTGAATCGCGTCTTGAGCGAGCCGAAACTCTGGCTGAAAGGTGGCGACGATGAGCTTGGAAAACTGGGCTAAAAACGGCTGGTTGCGTCCACACCAGACGAACCGTCAACAGATCGCCGATCTGCTGGCCATCGTGGAGCGTGATCTGGCTGACGCACGCAATACCAGTGTTTCAGCCGACTGGCAGTTCGGCATCGCCTACAACGCCGCTTTGAAGCTCTGCACCATCCTGCTGTATGCGAGCGGTTATCGGCCTGAGAAGAATCTCGCCCACTATCGCACACTCCAGGCGCTGCTGCTGATCCTCGGAACGGATCGGGATGATGATGCTGACTATCACGATGCCTGTCGTGTCAAACGAAACACGGCGGAGTATGACGTGGCAGGAACAGTGAGCCAGTCTGAGGCGGATGAGTTGAGGGAGTTCGCGGCGAGTTTGCAGACCGAAGTCATTGAGTGGCTTCGGAGCAAGCATTCGTTACTGTTTAAGCCATGAAGCCCGACACCAGCAAAAGCCACATTCAAGTCCTCGGCTCTTTGGCGGAGCCGAATCAGAATCCAATGCTGTTTCGGTACATGAAACTCAGCACGTTGCTTTTGCTGCTAGAAGGTAAAGCATTCTTTCCTTCTGTTTCGAGCCTTTGCAAAGACGACCCGTTCGAGGGCAAGCTGTTTTGTGAAGACGCGTGGCTGATGGCTGAACTCAGTGCACTTCGAGGGCAAGACACGGAAGGCAAGCTGGATCGCTGGTTGCTGGAACACGCTAGCGGTTGGGAGAAGAAGAGCATCGAATCGCCAGAATCTAGCGCCAGTTTCAGGTCTCAGCTGCTGTCGCAAATCTATGCTCGGGAACTCAAAGACCGACGTGCAGCGTGGTGCTGGTTCCAAGACGATTTGGAATCAGCGGCCATGTGGTCTGTTTACGGGCACAAAGGCGTGGCCGTGCGAACCAACCTGAATGCGTTAAAGTCCGCCTTGCCTTCAACGCGGCCGTTTCAGGTAGCTCGGATGCGCTATGTCGATCGTCGCCCGTCCTCCGAAAATGCATTTGATGCCGAACGAAACAACCGCCATCTCATACTTCGGCCCTATCTCCTCAAAGCAATTGAGTATAAGCACGAGAACGAAATCAGGGTGGTTACCGAGTGCCCTGCGAAATGCGGCGGTGTTGTTGTCGAACAGATCGGCTGGCGAGCCCTGATCGAAGGAATTATCATTTCGCCTCTGTTGCCCGCTCAAGAAGCCGCAGCCGTCCAAGCGATGCTTGAAAAGTTTCCTTGGGAGAAAAGTGTGCGTGTTGAACGCTCAAACCTACTGCCTGAAAACAGCATGCACACGCATGACAAGCTATATGAAGCAATCCGCTCAGATCGCGGCTGCTATGAGCCGGGGTTACCGGCTCTCATAGCTGAGCTCTAAATTCCGTCGTTCACACCCCCGCCAAGATCCCATTCAGCGTCGCACTCGGACGGAGTGCGGCATCGGCCTTGGCGTTGTCCGGCTTGTAGTAGCCGCCGACGTCGGCTTTTTGGCCTTGGACGGCGAGGAGTTCGGCGACGATTTTGCTCTCGTTGGCGGTGAGGGACTCGGCGATGGGTTTGAAGGTCGCGGCGAGGTCCGTGTCGGCGGTTTGGGCGGCGAGGGCCTGGGCCCAGTAGAGGCAGAGGTAGAAGTGGCTGCCACGGTTGTCGATGCTGCCGAGTTTGCGGCCGGGGCTGCGGTCGTATTCGAGGAACTTGCCGTTCGCGGCGTCGAGCGTGTCGGCGAGGACTTTGGCCTTCGGATTCTTGAAGGTGTCGGCGAGGTGCTCGAAGGACGCGGCGAGGGCGAAGAACTCGCCGAGGCTGTCCCAGCGGAGGTAGTTCTCTTCGCAGAACTGCTGCACATGCTTCGGCGCGGAGCCACCGGCACCGGTTTCGAAGAGGCCGCCGCCATTCATGAGCGGGACGATGGAGAGCATCTTGGCGCTCGTGCCGACTTCGAGGATGGGGAAGAGGTCGGTGTTGTAATCGCGCAGGACGTTGCCGGTGACGCTGATGGTGTCGAGGCCTTTGGCGATGCGTTCCAAGGAGAAGGTGCAGGCCTCGGCGGGCGGGAGGATGCGGATGTCGAGGCCGGTGAGGTCGTGATCTTTGAGATACTTCTCCACTTTGGCGATGATCTGGGCGTCGTGGGCGCGGGCTTTGTCGAGCCAGAAGACGGCGGGGGTCTGCGAGGCGCGGGCGCGGTTGACGGCGAGTTTCACCCAATCCTGCACAGGGGCGTCCTTGGTCTGGCAGGCACGCCAGATGTCGCCCTGCTCGACGGCGTGTTCAAAGAGCACATTGCCAGCGGCGTCGGTGACTTTGATGGTACCATCGGCGGGGGCTTCGAAGGTCTTGTTGTGGCTGCCGTATTCCTCGGCGGCCTGGGCCATGAGGCCGACGTTTGGCACGCTGCCCATGGTCTTCGGATCAAGGGCGCCGTTCTTTTTGCAGAAGTCGATCGTGGCCTGGTAGATGCCGGCGTAGCTGCTGTCCGGGATGACGGCGAGCGTGTCCTGCTCTTTGCCGGCGGCGTCCCACATCTTGCCACCGCCGCGAATCATGGCGGGCATGGAGGCATCGACGATGACGTCGCTGGGCACGTGGAGGTTGGTGATGCCTTTGTCGCTGTTCACCATGGCCAAAGCGGGGCCGCTGGCGTAGGCGGCCTGGATGTCGGCCTCGATCTCGGCTTTTTTGTCGGCGGGGAGCTTGTCGAGCTTCGCGATGAGATCGCCGAAGCCATTGTTAAAATTGACGCCGATCTCGGCGAGCGTGGCGGCGTGCTTGGCGATGAGGTCTTTGAAGAAGACGCTGACGGCGTGGCCGAAGATGATGGGGTCGCTGACCTTCATCATGGTGGCCTTCATGTGCAGCGAGAAGAGCACGCCATCGGCCTTCGCCTTGGCGATCTGCTGCTCAAAGAAGGCGACGAGGGCCTTCTTGCTCATCTTGGTGGCGTCCATGATCTCGCCGGCTTTGAGGGCGAGCTTGGGGAGGAGCGTCTTGGTGCTGCCGTCTTTGGCGGTGAACTCGATTTTGACCTCCGTGGCGGCTGCGACGCAGGTGGACTTCTCGTTCGAGAAGAAATCGTCTTTGCCCATGGTGCCGACGGTGGTCTTGGAATCGGCGGACCAGGCACCCATCTTGTGCGGGTGCTTCTTGGCGTAGTCTTTGACGGCCTTCGGCGCACGGCGGTCGCTGTTGCCCTCGCGCAGCACGGGGTTCACGGCGCTGCCCATGACCTTCGCATACTTCGCCTTGATCTCCTTTTCCTCATCGGTCTGCGGGTTTTCGGGTAGATCGGGGAGTTTGTAGCCTTTGGCCTGAAGTTCAGCGATGGCGGCCTTGAGCTGCGGCACGGACGCGGAAATGTTCGGGAGCTTGATGATGTTGGTGGTCGGCTCGAGGCAGAGTTTGCCGAGGTAGCTCAAATCATCCTCCTGCTGCCCGAACTGCGCCAAAATACGGCCGGCGAGGGAGATGTCGCGCGTTTCGACCTCGATGCCCGCCGCCTTGGTGAAGGCCTTCACGATGGGCAGCAGCGAATAAGTGGCGAGGAGCGGGGCTTCGTCGGTGAGGGTGTAGATGATTTTGGCAGACATGGGAGGCGGAGGGGCAGATGAAGTCGAGCTTCAGTGGTAGAACAGTCAATTCAAGGGTCAAGGCACTTCACAATGGACACTGCAACGATGAGTTGGCCCTTTGGAGTAGCGATTCATTTCAAGGTCTACCGTGGGAGCAAAGCCTGGGTCCATTCTGAGATGTGAGGCAAATGCCGTTTCGCTCCATCGTGTCTCATTCCTCACCACTTAGGATGACACTGCCTGTGGCGATTTTGCACCCATCACTACGTGTTATTTCGCCACTGATTTGTACTAGGCCTGGCATTACCGCGTCCTGTTTTGCGTGGATGAGCATAGTGTCGCCCGGCGTGATGCTGCCGAGAATCTTAAACTGGCGCACTGCGGTGAGGCGCATGTTTTTCAGAGGGTTGTTTTCTCGTGAGCTCTGGGCGAGCACACCGCCGAGTTGCGCTAGGGATTCGATCATGATAACGCCAGGCAGAAGGGGATGCCCTGGAAAGTGTCCTGCCAGGAAGGCCTCATCTCCTTTCAAGGTCCAACGCGCGGAGGCAGAGGTGCCAGGAGTCAATGCAGTGAGTTCATCGACAAAGCGGAATGAAGGCCCGTGAGGCAGTGCGGAAAGCGCTTGGAAATGTTCAGAGGTCTGTGACATGATTTTTTTGAAGATGATGCAATGAATTTCCATCCTGAAAAACGCTGGCAGATCAACCTCGACCTAACCTTTACCTGATGACAGCGGCAGCAGCCAACCCAGGTCGAATGAATGCATTCAAAGGAAGGGCGCGGGCTTTGGTGGTTGGATTGTTGGTTTTAGTCGCATGGACACTCGCGGCTTTGTTGATGATGCCCCTGATTTGTTTAGCCTTGCTGCTCAGGTCGCAGCCGCGCCGTCGCGAGTTAGGGCAGATGGTACTCCACCGTGTGTTTCGTGCCGTGATTCGGGTTTTAGAAATGTTAGGTGTGATTACGGTGGCCTATGAAGGCTTCGAGCCCCTGCTGGCGCACGCGGGTGCGGTCATTTTGGCTCCGAATCATCCCGCGCTTTGGGATGCGGTTTTGATTCTAGGAAAAGTCGATCGAGCTGCTTGTGTGCTGAAAGCATCGTTGATGCGCAATCCCTTGTTGGTCTTGGGGGCGCGAGCGGCGGATTATATCCCGCATGAGCCTACCCACCAGATGCTCCGGCGCTGCATCGAGCTGCTCCGTGGTGGTGAGCGCATTTTGTTTTTCCCGGAGGGAACTCGTACTTGTATGATGGCGGGCTGTGTAAATCCACTGACGGGTGGGCTGGCGCTGCTGGCGCGGAACTCAGGAGCGCCTGTATGGCCAATTTATATCCAGACCAGCAGTGGTTACTTGAGCAAAGGATGGCCGATTTGGCGGCTGCCTTCGGAAACGATCCATGTGCGCATCCGTGCGGGAGTGCCACGGATCTGCCGACCCGAGGAAGATGCTGCTGAGTTTCTCGAAACGCTGCGTGCTACTTACGTCGCGGCAGGTTGTGGTCAGGTGGCTGCGGGGGCTGGTTTTCAGAGCAGGTCTTAGGCATAAAAAATGCGTGAGGCGATGGGCTTCACGCATTTTTTCGGGAGGGGCAGAAGATCTTCTGCAATCACTTGGGCTGAGTCATCGCAATGCAATGCAATGCGCCACCTTCCGTGACCAGGTCTTTGCACGTTACCGGGATGATTTCGCGTCCTGGGAAGCACTCAGCGATCTTGTCTTCTGCCATTTGGTCTTTTTTCTTCTGACCGAAGATCGGCACCATCACGGCATTGTTCAGGATCAAGAAGTTCGCGTAGCTTGCTGGTAGGCGATTGAGGCGCCAATCCTTCATTTCGATCGAGTTGGGCATCTCGACTTCGATGATTTCCAACTTGCCGCCGCCAGGGAGTCTAACGTCATCGAGCTGTTCGCGAATCTGCTTCAGAACCTTGAAGTTAGGATCATTTTCTTTGGATTCGACCATGCAGATGACGGCGTCATCTCGGACAAAGCGTACGAGGTCGTCGATATGCCCATCAGTGTCGTCACCTTCGATGCCTTGCTTGAACCAGACGATATCGGTGACTCCGAGCATGGCCTTGAGCTCTTTTTCGACCTCAGTTTTCGTGCGTGCTTTGCCGCCATTGCGGTTAGGGTTGAGCAGAACGGATTCAGTTGTCAGTAGCAGACCTTTGCCATTCGATTCGATGGCACCTCCCTCTAGGGTGAAGTCTGACTCAAAGCGCTCCATTTTCAGTGCAGCGGCTGCTTTGGCGGGAATCTGATCGTCGAGATCGTAAGGGAATTTGCCTCCCCAGGCATTGAATTTCCAGTCGGTGACCGCGACCTGGCCACTTTCATTATGTTTGATGAAGATCGGTCCGTGATCGCGACACCACACGTCGTTCGTCAGGTTCTCATAGATGTCCACTTGGCTCAGATCACCTTCATTGTCGGCGATGCTCAGGCGGATGTTCATGTGAGCGAGCATGGGTGCATTGATACGCACGCGCTCATAGCGGGAGATGGAGCTGGCGATCTCACCAAACTTGTCCTGAATGCGGTGAAAGGTCTTGGGGCAGCTTTCCTTGTTATGGGGCCATGACAGCCAGACGGCCTCCTGTGGTTCGAATTCGGCGGGAAGGCGGTAGTTTTTCGGGTAGGCTTTACTCATCGAGATAGCGTTTGGTCAGAGGGGAATAGGTGTCAATGCGACGATCGCGGAAAAAAGGCCAGATACGACGAAAGTCCTCCACAGCACCCAGATTCACGGGAACAATGAGGACTTCTTCGTGTTCGATGGAGGCTTTGGCGACGATTTCACCATAGGGATTCGCGACGAAGGACTGTCCCCAGAATTCGGTATCATCCTGATGGCCAGTGCGGTTCACGGCGGCGACGTAGCATCCATTCGCCACCGCATGACCTCGCTGCACGGTTTCCCAGCCACAATGTTGTGCCTTGCCCAGCTCAGCCTTTTCGCTGCTGAGCCAACCAATGGCAGTGGGGTAAAAGAGGATCTCAGCCCCGGCAAGTGCAGTCAGTCGTGCAGCTTCAGGGTACCACTGGTCCCAGCAGATCAATACACCGATCCGGCCGAAGCGCGTGTCCCACACGCGATAGCCAAGATCGCCCGGTGTGAAGTAAAACTTCTCCTCAAACCCAGGATCCTGGGGGATGTGCATTTTTCGGTAAATGCCAAGCACTGTGCCATCGGCATCGATCACAGAGGCGCTGTTGTGATATAGACCTGGGCCGCGTTTTTCAAACAAAGGCACGATTAGCACCACGCCGAGTTCCTTGGCCAGCGAGGCTAGGTGATGAGTCGTGGGACCGTCTGGCACACGTTCGGCTAGGTCAAACAAAGCGGTGTCCTGACGTGTGCAAAAGTAGGGAATGTTAAACAGCTCTTGCAGGCAAATGATCTGCGCCCCGCGCGATGCCGCCTCACGGATCAGCACATCATGCCTCGCCAAGCTTTCTGCTTGGCTGGCGAATGTGGTTCCTTGAATGAGTCCGAGAGTGACGGTGGACATGAATGGGCGAGAAATGGGGCGCGATCTTTGGGAGAGAGCGCAGGCTGACGCAAGTAAAGATATATATAGCTTCTAAGCTTGCGCGAATTAACGACCTTCTGGGACGATGGGTCGAATGGGAATCGCGTGTTCAGTTGGCCGCTCCAGAATCTCATCTATAGGAAATCTGCGGATCGTGCCTGCTTGGTTTGCCTGCACAAAGGTGCCTGCTCCGACATCCATGCAGGTTAACCAGCCCAATGCGCCATAGACCCAGGTGTCGAGACAGATGGCGTTATAGTGTGGTTTTACATTGGGCCAGCCACCCTTCTGTGCGGTGTGCCCACAGATGATCCGTTTTCCTGAGGTGTGGCGAAAGATATCGTCAAATCGAGTCCAGAACAGCCATGTGTCTGTTTGCTCCGCGAGGCTAATGTAGGCATTCGCATTTGCGTGCACATAAAGGTTTTTATCATCTTCATAGTAGCGAAGGCAGCGCGTCGATAAAAACTCGATGTGCTCGGGGTTTACGTTTTCCCAGGCTAATGTGGATGACTCGGGAGAGTAGGATTGAAGCGTCTCAGTTCCACCTACCCCCAGCCATCCTTCAGGATTAATACGACCGTTCAGGGCGTCCAAAAAAAGGATTTCATGATTGCCCAAAATAGGCTTCAGCTGCGTCGTCTTTTCTAGCTCCAGCAGCATGTCTAGCACCCCCTTCGAATCAGGCCCCCGATCCACGTAATCACCTAGGGTGATGAGCACATCATTGGGCCCAGGCTGCACCTCGTGGATAAGCGCGCGCATGGCTGTGGAGCAGCCATGAATATCGCCAATTGCCAAAGTTCGCATGAAGCATTCTGGACGGTGCCTGCTTTTGCGCAAGTTTGGATGCAGGCGTCGACAGGAGATGCCTTCTGTCTGCGTCTCCTCCTACCAATTTTCTCATGAACCTTCTCCAGAGCCTTGATTACTCGGTCCTTCAGCAGTGCATGCACTGCGGCATGTGCTTGCCCACTTGCCCGACCTATGTTGAGACCCGAAGAGAACGCAGTAGCCCACGCGGGCGCATATCACTCATGCGATCCATCGCGGATGGGGCACTGCCACTAGGGCCTGAGTTCGCGGACGAAATGTATTATTGCCTCGGCTGCCTCGCCTGCCAGACAGCATGCCCGGCAGGGGTCGATTACGCCCAGCTCTTCGAGACTGCCCGTGCTGAGGTTGAGCGTAGCGAGGTCGTCCGTGATCCCGAACGTGACTTTTGGCGTTGGCTCACCCTGAATGTCCTTTTCATGCATCCACGGCTTCTACGTCTGGTGGGCTGGGCTTTGAGGCTGTGGCAAAAAACCGGCCTTGATCGCTTGCTGCGCCGCTTTCACTTCCTGGGCCTTTTGCCAGAAAAACTCCGTAAACTAGAACCACAAACTCCACGGATGGCCGAGGTCTTTTCCGATTCGCTTATCGCTCCTTGCGAGTCGCTTGCTGCACCCGGCATTCCTTCCCAGCATCGTGTCGGCCTGCTCACAGGTTGCATCCAAGATCTCGCCTTTCCCCACATCAATCGCGATACCGCCGATGTGCTTTTGGCCAATGGCTGCGAAGTCATCACACCACGCTCGCAGTCCTGTTGCGGTTCTTTGCATGCGCACAATGGAGAGTTGGAATTGGCTCGTGAGTTAGCTCGCCGTCAGATCGATAGCTTCGATTTGGACGAACTGGATGCCATCATCACGAATGCCGGCGGCTGCGGTTCCCATTTGAAGCAGTACGGCCATCTCTTGCAGCATGACCCACTCTACGCTGCCAAGGCGCACCAATGGGATCGTAAGGTAAAGGACATCCACGAATGGCTAGCCCAGATGGGCATTCGCCCGCCGCAGCCCAGCACACCACTTGAACCTCAGTCCGTGACTTACCACGAGAGCTGCCATCTTTGTCATGGTCAAAAAGTCAGCCGCCAGCCCAGGCAAGTCTTGCAGGCTATCCCTGGCGTGACGCTGAAAGAGCTGCCGGAGTCGAATTGGTGCTGTGGCAGCGCTGGCATTTACAACATCACTCAGCCCGAACAGTCTGCGAAACTGCTGAAGCGCAAAGTCGGGCACATCCGCCGCACCGGCGTGACCTGTGTCGCCACCTCAAACCCAGGCTGTCATCTTCAACTTGCCAACGGTCTGCAATCCGAAGGTATAGAAGTCACGCAACCCGTCACCCTTCTGGCCAAAGCCTATCGCGCAGAAACAGAAAACTAAGTCAGCATCCAGGCTAATACCGCGCTCTGCAATCAGATCGAGCGAAGTGAAAATGGAGTTATAGCCTTAAACCGCAGCGAAGGTGCACTTAGGTTTTAGGCATCAGAAGTTTTTTTGTTTTACCTCGATGCCGCCGATGAACACGCGGCTCACTTTGAGTTTCCGGCTCAAAAGTACCACATCGGCGTTTTTGCCAGCTTCAAGGCTTCCTGTATGCTTGGCGATACCCGTGAGCTCCGCAGGCGTGAGGCTGGCCATGCGCACGACCTCCGGTAGCGTCGCGCAAGTGTCGTGTTTCATCTGCCGGACCATGTGATCCATGCCCATGATGCTGCTAGCGAGGCTCGTGCGGCATGGTGCCCAGCCCACCCGGCCATCGCTCTCAAACCACGAACCGTCCGCTGCCGGTCCAAATCGATAACTTCCAGACGGCAGGTCCAGCGCCCGATTCGCATCAGTCACAAGGCACAGCTTACGCGGCCCTTTGAGTCGAAAGGCAAAGTCGAGTAACTCTGGCGCGAGGTGGTAGCCATCTGCGATCACCTCCGTGCTCATCTCCGCCGTGCCTAGCACAAACTCTAGCATACTCCCGCGCATCGGCACGCCGAGCCGTGAGCGCACCGAAGCCACGTTGCTCATCGCGCACCAAAAGTGGTCCACATGCCGCATCCCCGCCTTGAACGCCGCCGCCATCTCTGGCCAGCTCGCATTCGAGTGCCCGCAGGTAATCAGGCAGCGTCGTCTCTTCGCCTGGCGATAAAATTCGACAGCGCCCGGCAGCTCCGCCGCGCAGGTGGCGATGCGTACGAGCCCAGTTTCAAAATAGGCACCATACTCCGCTGTTATCGGCTCTCGCCGACCCGCTGCCGAATGGCAGCCCACCTTGTCCTCCGCGAAGAACGGACCGTAAAGATGCACGCCCGCGATTCTAGCACCGTTCGACACCCATTTTTCAGACTGCACCGCCTTCACCGCATCTAGCATAGCGCGGATCTGCTCCGGCGAGCCCGTGGTGGTGGTCGGAAAGATCGTCGTCGTTCCATGTCGCGCATGCGCCCGGCATGCTACGCGCACCGCCTCGCTCGTCCCATCCATAAAATCCGCCCCATCACCACCATGCACATGCAGGTCGATGAACCCCGGTGCAAGATACCCGCCACGCCCGTCGACGATCTCCGCCTCCGCTGCGATGGTCGGTTTCTTCTTCGACACAGACATGATCTTTCCCTTTTCAGATACAACCCACGCCCCCTCAATGAGACGATCTGGAAGAATGGCAGTCAGGTTGGAGAAAATGAGCTTCATGGCATCCGTCGGAATCACTGATTAGAATGAATCGCCAGATCATGGATCAGCGTCTCACTAGCGTCATGTCAACGATTAGAAACAGTCGTTTGTCCCAAAGGATACTCCTTGGCTCAGCTGTGGGATGATTTCTCCTCTTGGCATCCACCCCATCCCGGCGCAGGAGGAGACCATGGCACATCCCTTTCTCCAACTCGGCGTTCCCCATGATCTGACCCGTGGGCTTGAAGAGCTCGGCATCATCACGCCCACGCCGGTTCAGGAGCAGGTGATTCCTTATTTAATTCAAAACGGCTCTGATCTCATCGCGCAGGCACAAACAGGCACGGGTAAAACGGCCGCCTTCGGCCTGCCGCTTCTCATGAAGATGAATCCAACGCTTCGAGAGATTCAGGGGCTCGTGCTCGCGCCCACACGCGAGCTGGCGAAGCAGATTGGCAAGCAGCTTTTCCGCTACACCAAATACATCGGCGAAAAAATCTTCATTGAGGTCGCCTGCGGCGGCGACAAGATTGATGTGCAAGTTGAGCGCTTGCGCCGACCCACGCACATCCTCGTCGCCACGCCTGGGCGCTTGACCGAACTGCTCGAAAAAGACGCTCTCACGCTCGAATTCGTTCGCTATGCCGTGCTCGACGAAGCGGATGAGATGCTCAGCATGGGCTTCAAGAAGCACATCGTCGAGATCCTGAAAATCGCCGCGATGCGCCGTAGCACCTGGCTCTTTTCCGCCACCTTTCCTGCTGTTGTGGGCGATCTCATCAAAGGCTGCATGTCTGCCAACGCGCAGCGCATCCAGATCGACACCGATCAGATCGTGAACCGCGATATTGATCATCGCTATACGCTTTGTGCCCGCGCGGAAAAGACGGCGTTCATCGTGAACTTCCTCAAACGCCGCCGTGAGGAGCGCGGCCTCATTTTCTGCCGCACCAAATATGGTGCCATCCGCCTCGGCGAGGAACTGCGCGATGCTGGCCTCAGCGTCGAAGTCCTCCAGGGAGACCTCGCCCAGCGCGACCGCGATAAGGTGATGCGTGCCTTCAAAAAAGAGCGTGTTCCCTTTCTCATTGCTACCGATGTTGCTGCGCGCGGCATCGACGTCGCCGGCCTGAGCTTTGTTATCCATCACCAGTTGCCTGATCAGCTCGAATACTACACCCACCGCAGTGGACGTACTGCACGTGCCGGCAATAAAGGCATGTCGCTCGCTCTCATTGAACCACAAGAGAAACCCCAGCTCACTGCTATCGCCCAAAAACTCCGCGTAGAGTTCAAAGAGTGGCGGAGGTAGCGCCAGTCATGGTTTCATCTCTTCATTGCAAACGCCACGTGTTCCTGGTGGGAAGAGGTTATTGCTGAAATGTAGGTTTTGAGGGCCACTGGATTCCTTTGAGATGATAACATCGTAGATGTAGCGTGGCGCACTGGAGTTTTGGACGAGATTCCCGTGGATCAAGACATCATTCAGCGGTGGGTCATCAGCATCCTGTCCTGCATCAAATTTGAAGGGCGAACGCTCAGGGCCCCACATCCAATGCGCATCGCCATGGCCGAAGTCGGAGATAATGTTGTTCGCGATGATTGATCCACCGTCAGAGTTATCAGGTTTCTCGCCTGTCTTTGCGTGTGAGGCGGCTCCCGGCATCAGCCCAATTGCCCAAAGATCGTTACGAGTAAACTGATTGCTACTGATCAAAACATTGCGGCTGCCGTGCATCGCCTTCATGCCGATATGGGCCTGGTTAACCATGTTGTTTGAGACAACGACGTGGTCACAGTGCAGATCAATGCCCTGCGCCGCGTTTTCAATGTAGTTGCCCAAGATGCGCGTGAATTTGCTAACCTCAGGAGCTGTGACCAGGATAGCACTGCCTTGACGCCAATTGTCGGTGTAACCTAATTCCCAAGCTTGTTGGCTAAGATGGGGGCCTTTTTCCGGATTCTTTTTCACAAACTGACCTAGTTTGTAGCGATCCCTAATCTCCTTCGACGCGGAAAAGACGGTTTCGATGATTCGATTGCTTTCGATCAAGCTGTCCGTGCAATAGCGAACCATGATGCCGGTGCCATCAGTGCAGCGAAAACTATAACCTGAGATGTTGCCTTGAGTGCGATCATCAATCGTCACGCGCATGTAATTTCGCACCAAGCAGCGGCTGATGCGCGTTCCTTGTGAGTCCGTAACCAAGATCGCGCCCGACTTCGAGTGGTTGTCGATCACCTGCACGTTTTCGATCACGAGATCGCGGCACTTTTGTGCGATGATGCCTTCCTTTCCTGTTTCCATTTTGCCATTCGATCGTGTGAGTGTCAGATCGCGGACTTCAACGCCTTGGGCATTTTCAATTTCAAGAATGGGCTGATCCTGGTTTTGCTGAATGATGCGTCCAGGGCCGAAAAGCCCACTGCGCTCGCCCCGGATGCGAATCTTTTCTAGAATCGGGTAATCACCTGCCGGGACAAAAAGCATTTTGTTCGGGTTCGCATTCAAGGCCGCCTGAATCGACGGATACGAAGCCACGGAAAGCTCTGCTGCAGAGACTTGAGTCAGCAGGAAAAGGCCAAAAAGATAGCGCATGATGAATAGCATAGCCTTTTGGGCCTGTGTGCGAAGGGAAGAAAGAGAAAACCCAGGATAGGGTTTACTTTTTTGGTGCTGTTGTTTTGTACTTCTCCATCAGTGGCTGGAGCTTCTTTTGCAGCTCTTTGTATTCAGCGCTTTTTTTGTCGTGCTTGTTTCGCTCAGCGGCGATGGCTTTGATTTCGTCACCGAGCGCACGACGCTCATTTGAGGCCTGTAGGGCAATGGTATCCACCTTGATCTCCACATCGTCCCAATCGTCTGTCCTAAAGATCGAGGTAGGAAGGTTGTCGCTGTTCACGAGATTCGCACCTTCTGGATTCGCGGCCCAGGCATAACGTACGGCCACGGGTCGTTGCACTTCGGCGCTGTTCACGATCACCCCATCCTTGCCATCGATCTTCGCATCCGCCCATTTCCACTTCTTGTCTGCTCCAGCAATTTCGAAGCGCTTCACTGGGCCGCCATCACGTGATTTCAGTCCTTGGCCGACCTGATTGAAGGTTACGCGGATTGCCCCGTTCTTTACCTCACTCGATTTAAAGAGCGGACCGCTAAAAATGAGCGGCTGCCCATAGTCCTTGGCCAATGCCCAGCGTGCTAGGCGCTCGCCGGGGTCTTTTTTGTTCTTCGGATGGATGTCGTTCGCTTCGCCGACATCATTGGTGATCGCCATGCCGGTCCTCGGCGTGGTCCCTAGCACGAGACGCATGCGATCCTGAGTGAGAGCCCATGAATCCGGCGTACCTGGCTCTGTCGAGGGCGCGTGGTAACTGGCGAGCTGCACGTAGTAAAAGCTGAACTCATCGTTCCAGCGCTTGCGCCAGTCGTTGATCATGAGTGGCAGCGTCTGGTCGTAAGGCACTGCGCCTGGCTTGGCATTCCCTTCACCTTGATACCAGATAGCCCCACGCATCGTGTAGCCGACGAACGGATGAATCATCGCTGCATAAAGCACACCTGGGCGCCCCTCAGTGAGCAGCGGGCGCTTCGGCAGGTCCGGCTTCTTGGGTAGCCGCTTGCGATTCACATCAGCTTTGCCCTTTGCGGCAGCCATCGTATCCTTCCACTGCTCCAATTTCGCAGCATAAGCGGTGTCAGCCTTTGCTTGATCAAAGCTCGACTCATCCTTGAGCATCGCCTCGACGAGCGCCTTTGTTCCCGGCAGCGTGTTCAGCGCATCGCGACTGGTAAAGGTTTCCACCGGCTTGCCGCCCCAGGCAGATTTAATCACACCGATAGGCACGCCGAGCTCCAGATGCAGCTTCCGCGCAAAGAAGAAAGCCACTGCCGAGTAATCGGCTACCGTTTCCGGCGTCGCTGATTTCCACGATCCTTCGATGTCCTCCTGATTCTCTTCAGCCGTCACCAGTGGCGCGTTGAACATGCGCAGCGCCGGATGATTCGACTCAGCAATGAGTCCCGCATAATCTGGCGAGCGGTTCATTGTGTAAAACATGTTGGACTGGCCGGAAGCGAACCATACCTCGCCCACCAGCACGTCCTGAATCTCGATGCTGTCCGCGCCTGCTGAAATCGTGAGTGCTGCACCCTTCGCATCTGCCTTGCCCGTCTCGATGTGCGCCCGCCATTTGCCATCTGCTGCCGCTTTGGTTGTCGCCGACTTCCCTTTGAAGGAAATGGTTACCACTGCGCCCGCATCTGCCTTGCCCCAGATGGCTGCAGCACGTTCGCGCTGAAGAATCATATGATTGGAGAAGAAATGTGGCACCTTCAGCTCTGCGATGAGTAGCGACGGCGTGAAGAGGAGGATGGATAGCAGCTTCATGGCAAAAATAGAATTGCGCTCCAACGAAGCACTTTGGCGCTTGTTGCGAAACTTTCCGCCCGCCCATGCTTCACAGATTGGCTCGCAGGTCGAGCTCATCTTCGATAGGCTGCCCAAGTAGTAAGTGCTCGATGAGATGGCGTGATAGCCAGGGCGCGCGTAGCACACCTTTGGAGCCTAGGCCGTTGAAGAATCCGATGCGGTTTAGAGCCGGGTGAAAGCCTAACAAAGCTTGACGACGATGGAGGATGGGCCTGACACCTGTCTGAGAGCTGAGGATCTGATAGGGTTTTTTGAATACACGCTGCAGCTTTTCCTCTATCATGGGAATGGCCTGAGCCGAAGGGCTGGAGGGATCTGAGAAATTTAAATCATAAGTTGGGCCAACGCGCAGTTGTCCAGGTCGAATCGGCAGCATCCAGCATCCCCGATTGATGATTCGCTGCTCTCCGCCTGTGTCCGCGCTGATGCTTAGAACCGTTCCCTGAGCTGATTTAAAAGGCACCCAATCAAACCATGGATGCCGTGCGGCTTCCCAGCCGATGCAAAAGATGGCATGAGAAAAGGTCTGCCCTTGCCAGCGAATTTCAGATGCTGTGAGCTGCATGGCATCCGGCGAAACATCGCCAGTTTGCCAGCGCCCTTGTTGCTCGAATAACCCTTGTGTGGCTTCGAGAAAGGTAGCCGTGTCGAGCCACCCTGATTGGGTCATTTCAAAGCCTCCAAACGGAGCTGAAAAGTAATTCTCATCGACCCATGGACCTGTTCCAGGTTTGAGATAAGGGCGGATTTCTTCCTGCGCAGTCCGCTTTTTCCATAGCTCGGTAGCTTGTGCATCGCGTAACAGTCGAACGATAGGAACCTCATGGTAAAAAATGCTATGCAGTTCGCGCTCGATGCTTCGGTAGAAATGGATGGCTTCCGGGTAGAATACAGGATAGCGCCAGCTTAGGTTCAGCCTCATGCCTGTGATGGGGGTGACTAGACCTGCGGCGACCTTGGACGACGTGCTCGGATTGTCTCGATCTACTACCAGAAAATCGATGCCACGCCGCTGCGCCTGCCACGCTAGGCAGGCACCTGCCAATCCACCGCCGATGATGAGCAGACGTGGAGAAGCAGAAAAAGACGAGATCATAAGTCAGTGAAGCGGGTGGTGTGGTTTTCTAGATCGCGTTTGTGCACTAGCAAGCAAGCAGCTTCCTGCTTGCCAGGGAGCCTGCTTTCTGGCCTATGCAGGTTGTATGTTGGAAGCGCAGACAATTTCCCTGGAAATGGATCCACCCGCTGGATCTGAACTCGACGTGCTACGCCTTCTCAATGAGGTAAGCTTTTCTGTGCCAACCGGACACCTCATGGCCATCGTGGGGCCTTCTGGCTGTGGCAAAAGTACACTGCTCAAGGTCATTGCAGGCATTGTCGAGCAGACTGCGGGCAAATTGAAATGGGAAGGGCGTGATCTGAAAGAAGAGGAAGATCTGCATGCCGGCGAGCTAGGGTATGTGCCTCAGTTCAGTCTCACGCACGATTTACTCACGGTGGAGGAATGTGTAGCGGATAGCATGGCTCTGCGCACGCAGTTGGTGGGCACGGAAGACTTTGAACCAAAGTTGGATAAAATTCTCGCCATCACAGGTCTCACCGAGTTAGCCGACCGTCGGGTCAAAGTGCTTTCCGGAGGGCAAAAACGGCGCCTGGGACTTGCGCTGGAGCTAGTGACGAATCCATGTTTGTTGTTATGTGATGAGGTTACCAGCGGTCTGGACCCCAAGTCAGAGCGTGAAATCACTGAGCTGCTCCGTCTGCTTTCGCGAGAAAATCCACGTCGCGTCGTGATTAATGTCACGCACAGTTTGGCCAGCTTGCAGGCGTTCGATAGCGTATTGGTCATGCTCCAAGGGCGATTGGTCTTTCATGGGCCACCAGACATGCTGACTCACTACTTTTCCGTCGAGCATCCTGAGGAAGTCTATCTACGCCTCTCCCAGAGAGAGCCTGATGCTTGGCATGAATCTTGGCAGAAAAAGAGCGAGCACTATAAGGCGATGTTGATCAAGGTGGAAGCTGAGAACGCTGCTTCTAGCGGTATCTCATTGACGGATGAACCAGAGAATGAAGCTTCAGCGCCTGAAGAATTGCCGAGCATGATGAGCCAAGTTTTTACTTTGCTGCATCGGCGATGGATGATTTTTCGCCGCGATGCAGGGCAGGTCTGGTTGCATCTTGCCATGCTTTTGGGTTTTCCCCTGCTGGTCGTCATCTTTGCGCTTGATGGCATCAAGCCGCTACGTCAGCTCAGCCTCCGGCAGGAGTCAAATATTCTCCAAGAACTAACACAAGCGACGCAGCATCTCGTCGAGCAATTGAATGCAGGTGGCTTGGTCAGCGGACTCGTCATGCTACAGGTCGTGCTTGTCACCCTCATGGCCAGCAACAATGCGGCCCGTGAGATCGCAGGGGAGCGCCAAATCTTGGAACGTGAAAAATTAGGTGGTCTCAGCATCAGCGCTTATGTGTTGAGCAAGGTTCTATTCCTCGGGGTCTTTGTGTTGGCTCAAAGCATCTGGATGGGAATCTTTGTCGATATGATTACCGGAGGCTTGCCGGGTAACTTGATCACCAAACTGATTCTGCTGATCTTGGTTTCTGCGGCGATGACCAGTGTGTGTCTCGGCATTAGTGCGTTATGTCGAACGCCAGAAAAAGCGACGATCCTTAGCATTTACTTAGTTGGCTTTCAGTTGCCACTTTCGGGTGCAGTTTTGAGTCTGCCCGATTGGATTGAAGGGGCGGTGAACCCTTTTATAGCTGCTTTTTGGGCTTGGTCCGGCATTCTGCGCAGCATGAGTGATACCGCCTTTTACGAGGCTGTAAAAAAGGTCACGGAGACTAGCTTAGTGACTCCTGAAATGGCCGCTTTTGCTCTATTAGCTCATGCCTTGATAGGACTCACCATGGCCTATGTCGGCAGCAAAGGTAGCCAATGGGATTAAGTCATCGTTGATGATTGTGGCCCAAGCTCGGATAAAAGGAATTCCCCTCTCATCTTACGCTGAGAGAGGAACCCTTCATCAACACATCGACTTAACTGACCTCCGTAGGTTCAAAAAGTGAATCCCACGGCCATTTTGTAGAAGGAGTTGTTCACGCCTCCAGCGGCATCGACGCCACCAGTAAAGCGAATGAACAATCCTTTGTTAGCGTTTCTGAACTGTATGTAAGGGCCAACCCATGTGTAGATGGCATCACCCACATCGGTGGACAGATCAGCGCCACCAGACAATTGCTCAGCGTGCAGGCCCGCTGAAAAGACATGGTTGAATCGATAACCAACATTTCCCCAGAAGTGGAGATAGCTGAACGAGGTTGGCCCGTAATCACCGATGGGTAGGTATGCACCGAAGTAGATCTGACCCTCCCATTTGTTCGAGGAAAGATTCAGAGTGAAGTTCGGTACCCAACCGTCATTGATCTCACTTTTGGCCCCGCCTCCACTCAGAAGTCCACCACTCACAAAGCCGATCTGTGGATTGAAGGACAGATAGTCAGTGAGTTTGTAATTCAGGCCGAGACCGAATTCGTTCCAGTTTCCGAAACCAGAATCGAGTGTGCCAGCACTCCAAAAATTACCGTATGCAGTCAGGGACGTAGTGTCGCTCAGGTTGTAGTAACCTGTGAAAGCAGGTACAAAGCCGAAGAAAGTATCGGAGTTTAGACTGATGGTGGCACCGAACGGGATCGTCGAATTTACGGTCGTCGGTGTTGGTGTTGGGCTATCTGTGCCTGCTTGGATGGGCTGGATTGAGATCCAGCTGATCGTGCAGGCGAGTCCAATTGCGCGGATTGATCGTTGTCTCATTTTTGGTTTTCTATTTTTGTTATACTAGTGGCTTAAGCCTTGGGCGTTCCTAAGGCTTCAAAAAATTTCAGCACCAGCCATGCCATGCCTGATTCTTAAGGGTGAGATCCTTGGCTCAATAATATTCAGTATTTAGCTTATCAAAAATCAGCTTTTTGCTGAAATGATTCTCAGCTCATCAGTTATCACAAGTTAACTTAATTTGCTAAATCCTTATAAAGTATGTGGTCCAGCTAAGGCGCACGCATGTATCAGTTTAGTGGCGAATGTGAGCTCGATTAGAGAACTGGAAATTTGGCAATGAATCAAGGGTTGAGATGATAAGATGAGCAATGTTCGTTAAACACGTCATTCGGGTTTTTTTAGTATTTTAACATTGAGCTCCAAGAGTTTTGGATCTTGCCTTTATGGGCTGGTTTTGGTCGTGCTCTACGCATCTTATGCGGTGTCCTGTTGCCAGGATAGTTTGTGTCACGACTCGATTTTTAGAGCAATTTTAGCTTGGGCGCTTTTGTATCAGTGTGGTTGGATCCCGCTAAGTGTAAAGCAGGCTTTACACTGCCATCTATATTGCAACCGGACTCCATGAATCATGGCATAACTCCCCCCCCCCTATGAAGTGTTGAATGAGGTATCTAATCTCTTTTTAACGTAGCAGCTTTGTTTGGTGTAGCCTGTGTCAGTGCCCAAAAATGAGATCGGCCTCCGGTCACGGAGAGTAGTTGTTAGTTACGCTCTATCGCGAAGCTTGCGGATCTGAACCTGGCGTATTTTTCCGGTCGTGTTCCAAGTGGCGAAGCCGAACGGTAGGCAATGATCGATGTAGCCGGCTCGTAGGCTGACCTTCCTCCCCAGAATGCTAACGTTCACCACTCGTTTATGATTGACCCAGGCACGCAGATCCTGATCGCGTACTTCAATTCTAACATGATGCCATACCCCATTTTCAAAGCGCTGCTCTGCTCGTGTGGAGTTCTCACTCGCGTCTTTGAAGTCGATGCTCGAAATGCCAGTGAGGGTGCCACCCCAACCCCCGATGACAAAAGTGGCATGGGCTTGATGACTAGATACAGGAAAGGTACACATCCCGAAGATATCATCGCCTTCAGCTCTCATGGCCTCGTATTCAATGGAATAGCCAGTCCCTGGTAGCCCCAGGGTAGACCAGGCGGTGAATTTGCAACCGGTCATGGGTAGCCCTGGTGCCAGGGTTAGCTCCTGGTCTTTGCAGGCAAAAGTTCCTTCCTCTGGAATGTCTGCCTTCTGCCAGTGGGTGTGAAATGTAGGATCGAGCAAATCCCACGCTTGGACAGTGGTCTCGATAGCTGGCCGACAGGCAGAGAGCCCGATGCTGCCTGCGAGGATGAGAGCTATTTTGACCTTGCCTAGCTTTGAAGGTGGCAAAAAAAACATACTTTGAGGGTACGTGTGGCTTAGTTCTTTCGAAAGAAAAACCAGTGGAACAAACGGCACTTAGCTGGCAAGGGGAGGGTCTTAGCATTTTTTTGATTTACCATGCGTCGTACACTGACTGATCACCGCACTTTGCTCTCAGGTACCATTTTGCACCTGCGCAGTCGTCGGGCTGTGTCTCGTTCTTCTTTGGCAAAGGTCCTTGGGGCATCAGCATCTACACTAGGTCTCTACGTGGATCAGTTGGTGGCGCTGGGGCTTGTTAGGGAGTTGGGCGTCGAAAAAATAAGTGTGGGTAGGCCCCAGCGTGTGCTTGGGCTACGATCTGAAGCGGGTTGGTATGCTGGCCTAGAATTTAATGCACAGCGTATTCAGGCTGTGCGGGTGGATTTCTCAGGTAATCGAGTAGCCACTCAGAAAGTGGATCTGCCGGAGGATGCTGATGCTGTACAGGTCGTGCAGCATCTCTTCCAGGCCTTGGAGATGCTGAAGTCGGAAACGCCGGAGCCACTGCTAGGCGTTGGTGTAGGTGTGCCAGGTCTAGTGGATCGGACACAGGGTATGGCGCGTTATTTCACATATCTCAAAAACTGGCGTGATATCCCTTTGGGTGAAATCATGGGTAAGCGCCTAGGGGTCAATGTTTCACTCGAAAACAATCTGCGTGTGATCGCCCTTGCTGAACGATGGTTTGGGCAGGGCGGTGGGCTGGATGATTATATGGTGCTTGGCCCGCGCAGCGGCCTCGGGTTAGGTATAGTTCAGCGGGGAGAACTAGTCCGTGGCTCTCATGAGCAGGCGGGAGAGATCGGTTTTTGGACTTGGCCACATGTCAGCGATAGCTTGCCAATTCAGGATTTTCTCTCTGCTCAGTCGGTGTATCGCCGTCTCGCGGGGCTTTCCGCGACCGCTATCTTACCCAATGATTTGCAAGCGGCCTTGTCTAAGGCGGCGAATCCAGAATCTGAAGCATGGAAAGAGGTCGTTTTGGATTTTGCGCGGCTGCTCCGAAGTTTGCAGCTGTTGATTGATCCTCAGATTATCTTCCTGCATGGCCCGCTAACAGCACTCGGCCACAGGTTTTGTTCGGAGGTGTCTTCCACCGCAGGCGCGTTGCAGCCGCAGATGCCAGGTTTGAGCATTCATTTCGTGCCGTCCACGCTTGGCGATGATGCCGGCGCCCTGGGGGCAGCTAGCCTGGCTATGGAAGCCTGGATGCCATCGATCTGAAGCGCTGCGTCATCGTCTAGGACCGCGAAGGTTACACCTCGAGTTGAATGCCAAGCTCACACACCTGTCGTGGAGGTAGGTCAAAGTAACCGGTCGCAGGTCGTGACATACGGCTGAGGGTAACAAAGAGCTTTTTCCGCCAGCGTGCCATGCTTCCAGGCCCATTGGTGAGCAGGATCTCGCGGCTTTGGTAGAAGGTAATGCCTGCCTTTTTCAGCTTGGTGCGATCTTCCAGCGCTTGGATGAGATCCTCAAACACCAGCGGAGATTCGGCGAAGCCATACCGCAGCACGACGCGGTAAAACTCATCGCAGTATTGCTCCACGGTATGTCGGGTCTCATCACACACGTAAGGCGTGTCTTCAAAACGAACAGTGAGCAGGATGACTTGGCGATGGAGAGCCTTGTTGTGCTTCAAATGATGAAGCAGCGCCAGCGGCAAGCCATCGGCACTGGCCGACATGAATACCGCAGCACCGGGCACGCGAATAATTCGCTCTTTTTGAATCTCATCCACCAAATGCTGCACGGGCAGGCGTCCGCGCTGCATGGCTTGAAAAAGAACCGAACGCCCGTCAGTCCAGGTTTTCATCACAATCCAGATGCCGGTAGCGATGACGAGTGGGAACCAAGCTCCATCGATGAATTTCACCAAGCTGCCTGAGACATAACCTAGCTCGATCATGGTAAAAAGCAGCACTGGGAAAAAGGCTTTCCACCAAGCCCAGCCCCAAATGCGTCGAGCGACAAAGTAGAATAAGATACTCGTTAGAAGCATCCCCATTGACACCGATAGGCCGTAGGCTGAGGCGAGGTTGCTGGAGGTCTGAAAACCGGCAACCAGAGCAATGCAGCAGATCATGAGCAGATAATTCACCTGCGGCATGTAGATCTGGCCGCGCACTTCAGGATTTGTGTGAATGATCTTCAATCGTGGAAGATAACCGAGCTGAACCGCTTGCTGAGTTTGCGAAAAAACGCCCGTGATCATAGCCTGAGAGGCGATGATGGTCGCTGCCGTCGCCAGAATGATCATAGGCACCAGCAGTGCGGCGGGCACCATTTTGAAAAAGGGATGCTCCACAGCAGTGGGGTCGCTGATGACTAAGGCGCCTTGTCCTAAGTAATTCAGGACTAGGCAGGGCCAGACCACATAAAACCAAGCCTGCTGCAGTGGCTTTTTGCCAAAGTGACCGATGTCAGCATAGAGTGCCTCACAGCCTGTGACAGCCAACAAGACCATGCCCATGATGACGATGCCATGGTAGCCATGATGGGCCAAGTAGGTTAGTCCCCAGTGCGGGGATAGGGCCTGAATCACTTCAGGATATTGCAGGAAACGATACAAGCCCAGCGCACCGAGAGCCAGGAACCAGACCATAGTGATCGGTCCAAAAGCGACGCCAATCTTGGCGGTGCCGTGTTTCTGCACCAAAAAAAGCGCCAAAAGGATGCCGATGGAAATGGGAATGACCCACGAGTGCAAGGCGGGGTTGAGTTGTTCAAGACCCTCTACCGCAGACAAGACTGAGATTGCGGGAGTGATCATGCCATCACCATAAAGTAAGGAAGCTCCAAAAAGCACGATGAGCACCATTAATGTCTGCCCATGCTTGCCGAGAGCGTCCTTTTTCGAACGCAGCAATGACATCAAGGCAAACATACCGCCTTCGCCTTGTGCAGTCGCGCTGCAAAGCATGCTCAGGTATTTGACGGAGACCATCAATGTCAGAGACCACAGCATCAGGGAGATGGGGCCATAGACCATTTCGACAGAATCCCCATGTTTATAACCGGCGTGCGCGAGGCATTCACGCAGAGCGTAAAGAGGACTCGTGCCAATGTCACCAAACACAACCCCTAGCGAAGCAAGCGCTAGGTGCCAACTTTTCGAAGATTTAGAATCGGACATGGATGACGTCAGCCTTTCCAGCGGGGGCGGACATTCTCTCGCTTAGCCCTTTGCGGACACTTTGCAAGAAGCAGTCCTGTTCAGAATTTCAGCTCTCTTAAAGACTTCTTTCCGTTAAAGTGGGCCTTCTGAAGCGTTCTATTGGGCTCTTTTTCTTCATGAATCGCCTTTGCCTGCTGTTCTCTCTACTTCCTTGTTTGGTTCTCACTGCTGCTGATCCGGTCGAGTCGGACTTCTACAAAATCACGTCCTTTGAGACGCCCAAAACGACCGCGCTGGAGGTTGGTTCAATAGAGCTGTTGCCCGATGGCAAAATGGCGCTCGGCACTCGTCGAGGTGAGATTTGGCTGGTTAGCGGTGCTGCTAGTTCTGATCCGAGTGCAGTGCAGTATCAACTCTTTGCCAGTGGGCTTCATGAGGTGCTGGGACTCGCGTGGAATGCCAAAGATGGACAACTTTACGCGACCACTCGTTACGAGATTACAAAGCTGAAGGACGTGGATGGCGATGGACGTGCTGATGTCTTCGACAATGTTAGCGACGCCTGGGGCGTGTCCGGAGATTACCATGAATATGCCATTGGCTCGCGCTTTGACAAAGCAGGCGATTTATGGGTCACGCTCTGTCTTACGGGTTCCTTTTCCAGCCAAGTGCCGTTCCGAGGCTGGGCGCTGCGTATTCGTCCCGATGGCACCATGGTGCCCACCTGCTCCGGCATTCGCAGTCCTGGCGGTATGGGTTTTGATGGGGATGGTGAGGTTTATTACTGCGACAATCAGGGGCCGTGGCATGGCTCCTGCACCCTTCAGCACTTAGTGCCCGGTTCTTTTCAGGGACATCCTTCGGGAAACATTTGGTATGACCTCGCTCCGAACATGGGAGCGCGCCCGATCGATCCCATTCCCGAGGCCTTTCAGGGCAATCGCAGTCGCAAACAAAACCGCCCAGGTGGCGATCCAGACCGCATTGTGCTAGAGCGTAAGCGCATCAAGGAACTGCTGCCGCCTGCCGTTTACCTCGTGCATGGTAAAGTCGGCAACTCTGCCTCAGCCATCATCTGCGACACCAGCGATGGGAAATTCGGCCCCTTTGCTAAGCAGCTCTTCATCGCTGATCAGAGCCATAGCAATCTGAGCCGTGTCTTCTTAGAAACCATCCATGGCATCAAGCAGGGCGTCGTGTTCCCTTTCCGGTCTGGCTTTGCTTCCGGGCTAATCGGTGGGCGCATGGATGCTGAGGGACGCATCTTTATCGGTGGTAGCGATCGCGGCTGGGGCGCACGGGGTGGAAAGCCTTACTGTTTTGAAAAATGTGAGTGGACAGGCAAGATACCCTTTGAAGTGCATGAAATGCGGGCCAAGGCCGATGGCTTTGAACTCACCTTCACCCAGCCGGTGGATGCCGCCACAGCGGCCGATGTGAAAAGCTACTCGATGCGTGCCTTTACTTATGCTTATCGTGAGCAGTATGGGGGCGATGAGATCGATGAAGTTCTACCGACCATCGCCAGTGCCAGCGTGTCTGGAGATGGTAAGTCGGTAAGGCTGAAAATCTCACCCCTCACCCAGGGCCACATTCATGAGCTGCACCTAGATGGTGTCCGCAGCGCGGGAAAAAAGCAGCCTCTGCTGCATACGGTAGGCTACTACACGCTCAACGAGATCCCTACGCCTTGAGCCATTTTTGCTGTTAGACGTGAAGGGCACTGGGCACTTGAGTTTGTGCGCTTCCGCGCCTCTCTGCATCCCACGCCCATGACCCGCGTTCCCGAAGAAACCCTCCAGCAAGTGCTCGCCGCCACGGACATCGTGGACCTCATCGGGCGCTCGGTGAAGTTACGGCGTGCTGGTACGAACTGGGTTGGTCTCTGCCCCTTTCACAACGAAAAATCGCCGTCCTTCAACGTCCGTCCTTCAACGAATTCTTACTATTGCTTTGGTTGCCAAGCCAGTGGCAATGCCTTTCGCTTCCTCATGAACCACGAAGGGCTTACCTTCATGGAGGCCGTGAAGCGGCTCGCTGACTCGGCAGGCATCCGCATTCAGGAGGAAGTCTGGGATGCGAATGCGGAAAAGGAGGCCAAGCATCGCGCGCTGCTGCTCCGCATCCATCAGGAAATCGCTGAATGGTATCATCAACTCCTCATGAAAAGTCCACTCGCGGCCGGGGCTCGCGAGTATTTGAAAAGCAGAGGCATTACCTCCCCCATCGCGAAGAATTGGCTACTCGGTTATGCCCCTGCGAGTGGGCAAGTCCTGCGGCAGTGGGCTCAGCAGTGCAAGTTCAGCTCTCAGGCCCTGCTCGACAGTGGTATCTTGAAACAAAACGAAAGCGGTGTCTATCCGGGCTTCCGCGATCGCCTCATGTTCCCCATCCGCAATGACAATGGCGATGTCATTGCCTTCAGCGGACGACTGCTTCAGGCCGATGCCAAGATGGCCAAATATCTCAACTCACCCGAGACGGCCATTTTTAGCAAAAGCCGTGTCCTGTTCGGTTTTGACCGCGCCAAACGGCACATTTCCAAAGCGGGTCAGGCCATCGTCTGCGAAGGCCAGATCGACACCCTGATGCTGCATGAAGCTGGTTTTTCTAATGCAGTCGCGGGACAAGGCACGGCTTTCACTGAGTTTCATGCCAAGGCCATCAAGCGCCTGGCTGATGAAGTCGTGCTCTGCTACGATTCTGACAACGCGGGTTACGAAGCTGCTGGCAAGGCCTTTCGCATTCTGGCACCCACTGGGCTCATGATCAAAGTCGCTGCCCTCCCTGCTGGCGAAGATCCAGATTCGCTCATTCGAAAGCAAGGCCCGGATGCCTTTCGTGACTTGCTGCAGCGTGCTCAGGACTACCTCGACTTTCAGATTGAGGCCTCTTCCACTCGCCGTGATATGACAGAAATGCGTGAGCGTGTTCGCTTTGCCAGTGTGATGGTAGAAAGCATCACCCTTTTGGAAAGTGCCGTGGCTCGGGAGACGGCTATGCAGCGCGCCGCAGTGCGCTTAGCGATTCCTGAACAGACCTTGAGGCAGTTGGTCGCCAAGGCAGCGAAAAAACCTGCAGCAGCTGGCAAAGACAAAGCACCATCCGAAGCGCAGCGTCCCGAGACCACTGCGCGCCAGCTCATCGCCAGTCAAGATCGCAATGCCCTGTTGCTCACCCGTCTCGCTTTGGCCGATGCGGAGGTCCTGCATTGGCTACGGCAGCAGGAGAATCACGATATCTTGCACGACGTGCCCGGGGCTGAACTGCTCGCCCAGGTATGGCGTGGTAGTTTTGACCCTTTCGATTCGGTAGCGCTGAACGTCTATCTCACCACCTTGCCGCCCGAAGAAGAGGCAGCGTTGAATCAGCTCATGCATGAGGCACGTGCCACGGGTGGTATCCCGGCGGCGGAACATGCCCTGCGTGCGCTGGATTTGACCCGACTACAAATGATGAAACAGCGTCTGCAAACGCAGCTCAAGCAGCCGGGCATCGACCCTGAACATGCGGCAGATCTTCAGCGTGAGATCATCGCTTTGCATCAAGAGATCACCTCGATGCAGCAGTCCATCAGCCGACCGCGCTGAAGGTTGGGTCTTCTTTGACGAAGGTTAGGCTTGGAGCTTCGTCTTGCTTCAAAGGCCTGTCTGCCGTTAAACATGAATTGCCATGTTTGAATCACGCCAGCACCCGCTTGCCAGTCCTCACGTCTTCCTCTGGCGTTTGATCCGTTTCGTCTGCGTGGCCGCGGCGGTGGCCTTCAGCGCACTGGCACTAGGGGTGCTGGGCTACCATTATATCGCTGGCTTTGGCTGGGTGGATTCGTTGCTAAATGCCTCCATGATTCTTGGTGGTATGGGGCCAGTTGGCACTTTGGATACTGATGCCGCGAAACTGTTCGCCAGCGCATACGCCTTGTTCAGTGGCTTAGTGTTCATCACGGTCATGGGTATCGTTCTCGCTCCGGTGGCGCATCGGGTGCTGCATGTATTTCATCTCGACGTCGAGCGTGATTTGGATGACTCCACGCCGGGTTCTTGATCCGAACAAGGCCATCGAATCGCAAACAACGCGTCGTGCTGAATGGTGCGAGCGACCGACCGGAACGCTACGCCTATCTGGCCATGCAGCAGCTCATCTCACATGGCCATGAAGTTGTCTTGGTCCACCCGCGACTTCAACAGATCGAAGGTCAGCCCGTTCTTCAGGATCTTAGTGCTGTTCAAGGATCTGTCGATACCTTGACGATGTATGTCGGGCCAGCAACCTCTTCCGGTTTAGCGGAAAAGATCGTCTCGCTCAGACCAGCACGTGTTCTTTTCAATCCAGGTGCGGAGAACCCTACACTTGCTCAAAAGCTACAAGCACGAGGTATCGTCACGGAAGAGGCCTGCACACTTGTGCTTTTGCATACAGCTCAGTTCTGAGCGCACCCAGCGCGGCTTGTGGGGCGTTTGCGCTTTCATGTCGAATGACTTCCCTCTCACCCGTGAAAGCGCACTGTCTCGCTGGCGTGCTTTTCAGCCTCAAGTCTCGCACTATGCGGGTCAGCGCAGCGCCGTGACCTTAGAACATCGCGGCGTCTCTAGGTTATCGCCTGCCATCCGTTTCGGGCTGCTACGCCCTGAGGAAATCGTCCGTGATACGCTGGGGAGTCATGAGTTCGAGCAGGTGGAAAAGTGGCTGCAAGAGGTCTGCTGGCGCAGCTACTGGAAAGGCTGGATGGAGATGCGTCCGCAGCTCTGGCACGAATGGAGAAGTCGGGTGCGTGATTTGCGTCAGCGCTTGGACGCGGCGACGCTTGCTCGTTGTCAGATCGTCGCTGCTGGGCAGAGCGGAGTCGCGATTATGGACCGCTTTGCCCATGAGCTAATCCAGACCGGCTATTTGCACAACCATGCCCGCATGTGGTGGGCTAGCTTTTGGATTCATGTGGAAAGGTTGCCCTGGGAGCTGGGTGCCGACTTCTTCTTTAAGCATTTGCTCGATGCAGATCCTGCCAGCAATACCCTCTCGTGGCGCTGGGTCGCTGGCCTTCAGACCGCAGGCAAAACTTACCTCGTTCGTCGCAGTAATCTCGAACGCTGGTGCGCGCCTGAACTGCTGCAAGACAAAGCGGGTTTGCAGCATCTCGATGATGATGGCGTGCGTGCCTTTTTGCCCACTACGATGGCTGCGCCGATGCGTGCTAAACTTCAAGAATGGTCCACGCAATCACCGAGCTTGAAGGGACGTATCGGCATCTGGTTGCATGCAGAAGATGCCAGTCTTGAAACTAGCCCGCTTCGTGCGCTGCGACCTGAATCGGTGGCTGCCTTCACCAGCCAAGCCTCCTACACTCATCTGGGTCTAAGTGCCCTGCGTCAGGCTTCCTTGTCTCAAGCTTTGCAAGATGGATTGACGCGTGCGGGTCAGCATTATGCCTGTGAGACTGTGATGCAGGATGCATCTTGCACGGCGACTGCTTTGATGAACTGGGCCGTGCAGCGTGGCCTGAACCATGTCCTTGCCATGGCGCCGACTGTGGGACCGGTAGCCCCGGTGGTGAATCAACTGCGGCCGATGCTTGCTCCTGAAAACATCACGCTTCATCTCATCCGTCGTCCGTGGGACGCGGAGATCTTTCCGCTAGCTCAATCCGGATTTTTTCCGTTCTGGGAAAAAACACGCACACTGCTGCTGCGTAGTAGTTTTCTAGGTTGGGAAGCATGAGCATCGAGGGGTATCACTCGACGATCTTGGCTTTCCATTCCTCCGAGTTGCCTTTCAGTTCGGGGGCATACATGGCCTCCACCTTCGTCGGTAGGGCGCTGAAGCAGCCGGGGATTTCGGCTTTGACGCGGTAGCACAGGTTGTGTGTGCCTCGGGGCAGGCGCTCGGCAAAAAAGGCCACCTTCTCGTCGCGGAATTCTTTGTAGCTCGCCAAGCCCTCGTAGCTCCACCCGCTACGCACTTCCACGGGCTCAAATCCGGCGGGTTTCATGTCTTCGATCAGTACGTACTCGTAGTCATTCTTGCTCTCGATGCTCAGCTCCACCTCGATCAGGTCACCGCTCTTGATCGGCGCATCGGTGGCGATTTCTTCACGGCGGTATTTCAGCCCGCGCTGAGTCACAACTTGGCCGCGCGATCCTGCGACCTGCTGGTCGGGTTTCTCTTCGATGAGCTTGTAGAACTTCCGTCGCGCCTTCACCTCCAGCCCGGCGGCGGGGATCATATCTTCTTGGGAAAACACGGTCAGGTAGGCATTCGCATACAGCGGGGATTCGCCCAGCTTGCGCAGCTCGATCGTGTGCTCTCCCGTGGTCAAAGCGTCGGCTTCGAGGACAAAGGTGCCGTTGAAGGTAAAGAGGTTCTCCTTCGTGATCTCCACCTTCGTCTGCGACTTGCCATCGACGAGCAACTCTACGGTCTGCTTCGGCTCGGATTCGCCGCTGGACTTCATGAACTCCGCCAGCGCCTCGATTACGGCGGCGGTGTCCTTGGTGCTGTTCCAGTAGGTGCCATTGCGGCGGTTGTTGAGCAGGTATTTGGCTAGGCGTGCCGCAGTCTCGCCCTTCGGCTCAGCGGTCACGAGCAAGCGCAGGAACGCCGCCTGCGTCTCGATGGCATCGTCCCACCAATACCACCAGCTGCCCTGTGGCAGCTCCAGCCAGGCGGTTTGGTTTTCGTCATCTTGCTTCAAAAATTGTCGCAGATTCCGCAGGCACATATCGCGCTGCTCTTTCTCGCCCACGGCATGGCAGGCGAGCCCGAGCAGGCAGAGATTGTAGTGCGAGAGGCTGCTCCGCTTTTCATAAAGGAAGCCGCGCATGGCTTTGTCGCCCTCTTTGTATTCCACGAGCACGCCATGGATGAGCGCATCGAGGTTGTCGGGGTTCGCTTTGTGGTTCTTGTCCTTCTCCGGCAGTTTCAAACGATGCAGTTCTTCGGCTTCGTGGCGTTTGAGGAATTCGATCCCATTCCGCACGATGCCGTCATTCAGATCCATACGAGCACGCTCCGCCGCTTTCAGTCCATGCAGCACTAGCGCCGTGATGTGGGGCGATGACTCACGCCCGCCAGGGAACCAACCCCAGCCGCCGTCACTGCCGCGCATGGCTTCGAGCCTTTTGAGCCCGGCCTTCGCCATCTTCATGACTTCGTCTTCGTCAAAGACCGGCTCCTTTGGCTTCCCTTTGCCGTCTTTGCCCTGCCAACGCTTCGCGCGTTTGTCGGCATCGCCGATCTCCTGGGCATTGAGGTTCGTGCGCTTGTCGCGCACGGCTTTGAGATCCACGCCGAGATCCTTGAGCATGTTCAGCGTGATCACCGTGGGCACGAACTTGTTCAGTGTCTGCTCAGTGCAGCCATACGGGTAATCGACGAGATAGGGCAGGGCATCCATGAGCGCCATGGCCAGCGTCGGAGAGAAGCGCACTTCCAATCGCGACTGCTCGGGCTTCCGCCCGGCGGGCACGTTGATGGTGATCTTGCCGCTCGCCTGATCAGGTCGCAACGCGAGGCTCCAGGAGTCTGTCTTGAGCATCCCATGCGTGAAAGCCGGGAAGGTCATCTCCATGGCATCGCTATCTTTTCGCGCGAAGGCTTTGACGCGGATTTTGGCCTCGCCTTCGCCCGTGACTTTTACGCGCCAGTCGAAGCGCTTTTCAGAATGGGCTGGGACAGATAGGACGGATGGGACCGCTGGATTGACGAAGGAGAGGACTCCGCCTTCCAACTCCAGCACCGTCTTCACCTCCTGCGTCACATCCATCTCGTTGTGGACGTTCGCGGAGATCACCACCTCGTCCTTCTCCACGAAGAAGCGAGGGGCTTGCAGGCGGACCATGAGGTTTTTCCGCGTGATGACCTCCACCGCTGCCTCGCCGACCTGTGTCTGTGGGCCCATGACCCAGGAGCGCAGCTTCCAGGTAGTGAGGTTCTCCGGTAGATTGAAATTCAGCTCGCCTTCACCCTGCGCATCCGTGACGAAATCCGCCACCCACACCGCACTGTCGGCAAGGTTCGTGCGGATCATGGGCTGGGGGCCGGTTTCTTCGCTGCCCGATCCACCTGGAGCACTTTCAGCCATGGCCATCATCGGGGCTGCGACTGGTGCCGGAGCAGCTCCACCAGCTGCAAAGGAGTCTGCTGGCATCGCGGCCATCGGCATGGTGGATTTCCCTCGAAGCATCCCGGCGCCAATACCACCACCTGCCATTTCCATGATAGAGCCTTCGGCGTCCTCATTTCCAAACGCCCCAAGCACATCCATTCCCATCTCGCCCTCTTTGTGCATCCCGATCTCCACCTCACGCAGTGAGTCCGCGATCTGCGGATAATGACTCCGTTTCCAGCCCCAGAAGAAAGGTCGGATGTCCTCCTGATTGCTGCCGCCGGAGATGTATTCCAGCGCCTTGTCATAGGCCGTGAGCACGACCTGACCAGTGAAGGGCTTGCCATCCGCATCCTTGACCCGCACCTTGACTTTGGACCCCTGACCCGGCAGGTAAGTCTCCGCGTCCGGCATCAGCTCCACGGTGGCGATTCGCTTCTTCGGCGGCACGACGATCTGGCGCGTGACCTGATGCACCTTCGCGTTGCTGACGGTGTAGGCGTCGATGAAAAGATTCGGCTGATCCGCCTCCGTGAGCTTGAAGCGATGCGTGGTGCTCTTGCCTTCCAGCTTGAGCCAGATCGGCTCGGGATAGGTGCCGTTCTGCGTGCGCAAAAACAGAGCCACGGTGCTGCCGGGGCGGTTGGTGTTCAGCGTGATCTCCACTTCCTCGCCGGGCGCGTATTCGTCCTTCTCGGTGATCAGTTCTAGGTCATCAAAGCGGAAGTCCTTCCCCTCATCAAAGCCCTCGCCACGCACGGTGAAGAAGGTGGTGCCTTCGATCTCGTGCCCGGCTTCGTCTTTGAGTTTGGCGGAGACGCGGTATTGGCCTCCACGGGGGAAGGTGAGGCGTGTGATCGAGACGTTGTCGCTCATCTCACGGAGCGAGATGGCTACTTTGCTGACGCCTTCTTCGCTCGGTGTCCCATCCTTCCCATAAGTTACACGATACAGCACCAGCTCACCCGTGGCCTTCACCCCACGACCGTCCAGCGTGCGAGCATGGATGCTCACACTACCGCTATCCCCGGCGTTGTAGTAGCCGCGATCCAGCGAGACATAGACTTCAAAAGGCCGACGAGCCGCAAGCACGCTGCCTTTGCCAAAGATCGTGCGTCGTGAGGCATCGGTGACCTCCGCCTCGATCTCGTAGCGGTGATCTTCATTGCCGTGCAGTTCCTTCGCGAGCGCGGTGTCGATCTTCACGTTGAAGGTGCCGTCTTCTTTGAGTGCGGCTTCACCTTCGGCCACGAGTTGGGGCGGATCGCTGTGCCAGCGAATCCATGGATAACGCGGGATGCAGAAGCACCAGTTCCTAGCGCCGGGATACCAGTCGTAATCGCTCGCGCGCCAGCCATAGCCGCTGCCGAAGAGCCAGTCCCAGCGCCCCATCGGGAACCAGCGGTCCGTGTGCGCACTGCGCTGCACTTTATACTTCACCTTTCCCTGCTTTACCGGCCCGCCGAAGTAGTAATCCGCCTTCACCTTGACCTCGAAGGTATCGCCCAGCGCCATGGGTTTGTCAGGAGCCTCCACCTTCACTTCAAACTCAGGTTTCTTGTATTCTTCGACGCGGAACTGGTGCTGCCCGAAGTGCTCGTCGTCCTTTAAAGCCCGCTTCAAAACAAACTGGATGCTGTATTGCCCGAGCGGGGCTTCATCGCCTAGCGTGATCGAGTCATTGATTGCGCCAGAGTCATCCGCTTGGTAGGTCTTCTTCAGCAATTCCTCACCACGCGGATCACTGACCCTGACTTGGATGGAACTACCTGCGTACTTGTTCGTGTTCAGCTTCGGATCATAGCCGACGAGGCGTGCCCAGGCCTTCCACTTCACTTCCTGATTCGGGCGATACACGGGGCGATCCGTGATGGAGTAAAGGCGTGTCTGCTCCGCGAAGTGCTCGCGGCTGTCATTGAAATACAGCCCCTCAAACCCGAGGTAGGCCAGCCGTCCATCAGTCGCGCTAGCACGGATGAGCCAGTTGTATTCGTTCACCTTGCTCTCCGTGACTTTGATTTGCCCGTGCTCGTCGGTGGTGGCTTGGATATCTTTGAATTGGTAGAGCTTCTTGTCGCGATTCAGCAGACTTGGGCGACCCCAGTCTTGTTTGTAGCCAAAGAACTTCACGGTGGCTCCAGCGACCGGTGCTCCCGTCACCGCATCAGCCACAAAGTAATGTGCGCCATTCGCCTGCATCGTCTTCACGATCACCAGGCCCTCCAGCCAGACCAGCGCTCGTGTCTTGTTTCCGCCTTCAAAGGTTCCTTCGACGAGATAAGCACCCGCCTCCTTGAGCGGCGTCGGCACCTCGACTCGCTTGTCCCCATGATTCGCCCGAGGTTCGAGATCCTGCGACCACTCGGCGACAGGCTTGCTGAGATACTTCTCGCCATCCTTTTCCAAAAGCCGCTGGCCGATGGCTGAGAGTTGGGTCCTCTGCCAGTCATTGTCCTGAGGCTCGCTTCGCAGGTAAGCCTCCGTGTCGGCGAGCAGCTTCGTCACATCCACCTTGCGGGCGGTGAGGCTGATCTTCTTCGCGTTGCGGAACACGAGCTGGAGCTTGGCTTCCTTCCCCGCAGGCATGGCCCCCTGCGGCTCAAAGCGACCCCAGTTCCTGGTGATCTGGTCGAGCTGAGTCTGGATCCCTTTCTTCTGATCTGCATCCTCTTCGAGGGCCATGGCTTTTCTCAGAGACTCAACCGCTCGCGAATACTGACGACGATCTCGCAGCTCATCAGCGATCTCCTGCCAAGCCAAGACACGCACGTCCTTCGATGCCTGTACATCCTCGGCGAGTGTGTGGTAGAGCCGCAAAAAGTTTGCTGCTTCCGGCAGCGCGAACCGCTTCGGTCCAGTGGCGAGTTTAGCGACGGTTTCATCGTCCTTCAGCGTATGTAGCGTGGCGATGCTGCTCTGCTTCGTGTCCTCGTCATCTCCTGCATCGAAGCGGAAGCCATAGTCAGCA
The DNA here is from genome assembly GCA_044355075.1 of Prosthecobacter sp. Classification (GTDB taxonomy): domain Bacteria; phylum Verrucomicrobiota; class Verrucomicrobiia; order Verrucomicrobiales; family Verrucomicrobiaceae; genus Prosthecobacter. The sequence continues at coordinate 38,796 of JBIKYV010000001.1, read as the reverse complement.
AGGGTCTGCACGGAGAACCAGGTTTTCGTCAGCCGGGCGATTTCCTGGCGTGCCTCACGTGCGGACTCGGGGCTGATCTTGGCCATCTCTTCCAAGGTCCAGAGGAGACGCTCGCCATCGTTCCTCGCAGTTTCCCAGCTTGCAGCGGCTTGGAAGAATATGGGATTGCCTTCTGCATCCACAGGATAGCCTTCAGCGGGTTTATCGAGACCGCTTTGGTCATCGAAGTCGGGCTGCGTCGAGAGGTCGGTGAGATGGAGGAGTGACCACGCCGAAGGATTGTGGATGTTTCCCTGAGTGAGAGCTTCCCCAAAGGAGGGCAAGAGTGCCAACATGCTCGACCCGCGATTTTCAGCCGGAAGGTTTTTCCAGGCGGCTTCGAGAAGCTGCAAGGCGCGCACTCGGTCCTTGAGTTCCGTGGCCTTACGGTTGTTCCAGTGGCGTATTTCACTGCGGACAAACTTGCCATCGATGAATGTGCCCTCATGAGGAAGAGTGAGGTAGTCTTTCCCCGCTCTGCGCAGCATGTCCCAGTTCTTCGGATGGGCTTTGACGGCGGCCTCAATGACCTCCTCCTGCTCTTGATGAGCCTCCAAGTGGTCCAAGGCCTCTACCGTGACGGTCAGTAGCTCCCCCGTCGCAGCCGCTTGTGCCAGCGCAGCCTTCCCGAGGTTCGCGGCTTCGCGGTGGTTGCCTTGTTCGGAGAGTTTTCTCAACTGGGTTAGGCTCTGGGAGGCGGTTTGGGCTTGGGCCAGACACGACAGGAGCACGGCGAGGAGCAGGAGGGAGGCGGGTTTCATGAGCGCATGAGCTGTGTGTGCCCAAAAGGCAGCACGAAAGACAGGGCGAAGGCGTGGCGCGTTCGCTTATATCTCAGGAAACTTGGCCAGCTGAGCAAGCCGGTTCATCGACTCAGTCGAGCTCGCGACCCTTGGTTTCAGGGGCCAGCCAGATGATGCCTATGCCGATGCCATAGACCACGCAGAGGGCCGAGTAGGCATTCGCTGCGGAGCCGAAGGCCAGCACCATGTTGGCGATCTGGAGTCCTCCGATGGCGGCGATGATGCGGCCAACATTGAAGCAAAAGCCCTGACCCGTGGCCCGCACACTCGTGGGAAAAAGCTCAGGCAAGTAGAGTGGGAAAAAGCCGTAGAAGGTCGCCGTTAGCCCGCCCATGAGGAATGCCGTGGTGAAAAACCAGCCACCGACGATCGTGTTGGTTTTGTAAAACAGCAGTGCGGATCCCATGGCCGAGACACACATGAGCAGGTAGGTGCTGCGGCGGTTCAGGATATTGGCGACCAAAGGAGCGATGAAGGCAAATAGGCAAGCTCCCAATGAGGTCGCGATTTGCGTCCACTGGGCGACATTGGTCCAGCCATTCGCATTGATATCGGCAGAGGTAGACCACTTGGGAGCCTGCTGTGTCGCCCCCCAGGTGCCTAGCAGAGCCACCCCAGCCACGGAAGCTCCTACAATCAGATGGCGGCGCACGGTTGCGCGGCTCGCGCTGCTGATGCTGCCTGCTGCTTCAGCGCGGCCCAAGTAACGGCGCACAGGCAGCAGAAAGCCCCAGGCAACGATGGCAAAGGCTACCACGGTGATCAGTGCAGCCACCTGCGTGGAGATACCCGCCTCAATGCCCATGGGTGACCACGACCAGATGATGATCAAGGCGGCGACTGCACCGATAAACACGCCCTTCAGGTCCGCCGAGTTCCAGTGGCTGGTTTTGCCAGCGGCTTTTTCCTCCTCCCACTTGTCCGATTCCGGGACAAAGATGCGGATCAGGAAAATGATAAGTGCAGGCAGCGCGCCGATGATCATGAGGAAGCGCCAAGCTTGGTGGTCTAGCAGCCAGCCTGCAAAGGCTTCGCTACCGCCTAGGCTAGTGATGAGTGAGCGTACGCCGCCGATGAAGTTGTTCATGCCGATGCTGAGGCCCCCCACTAGCAGGTAGCCGATGTTAGCCGCTGCACCAATCGCCCCCGCTACCAGCGCGCGATTGCCATGCGTCCAGAGTTCGTTCACTAAGGCCACACCTAGCGCCCATTCCCCACCCATGCCGAGGGAGGCGATGAAGCGCAGGATAGCGATATGCCATGCCTCTGTGGCAAAGCCGCACAGGCCGGTGAATACCGCGTAGGTGAATATGGAGATCGACATCGCTTTCACCCGCCCGATGCGATCGCCCAACCAGCCGAAGAAGACGCCACCCGTCGCGGCGCCGACCAGGAAGGTAGCAATAATCACGCTAAACCAGCGATCCAGATCCGTCGTCTGCGCGGCTCCTGACTGGGCCAGTAGATCTTGCAGCGCCGGTTTTCCGATGAGAGGAAATAGACCCATCTCAAAGCCATCAAACATCCAGCCCAAGAAGGCGGCTAGCAGGGCGGCAGTGCGTGCAGTAGATGAATTGGCGGCAGGAGTGAGGCTGGACATAAGAACGGGAGGGAACGGGCGGGCCAGCAGATTGCTTGCAGCCATCCATACAGCCAGTGGAAAGATGATGGACAGAGAACCTCACGTGCGTTCAACCTGCACTTTCCGCTCTTGGATTGATCATGAAATTCCCTTTTTTCTCTCTCTGCCTCCTGGTTCTACTTTCGTCCTGTGGGGATCATACTGCGAATTCAGGTCCTTCTGCGCCTGCCGCCCCTGACAATGTGCCTGCGCCATCTTCAGCGGTTTCACAAGCCACTCCCCCCAAGCCGACTGCTTCATCTCCTGTCTACTGGACACCTGAGATGCTGCACACCGAGATCAAATATCACAATCCCGATTATGACGGCAGTGGCGAATTCAACATGCAGGGTGGCGAACCTGTCGCGCTAAGTTTGCGCGGTGCCAAGATCAAGAGCCTGGAGTTCTTGACTCGTCTATCCCCGATGGCCTTGGACCTTAGCGGCACACCCATCCTGGACATTCGCCCATTGAAGGGCATGAAACTCGTGGAACTCTATCTGGAGGACAGCCCTGTCACGGATCTTTCTCCACTGCGTGGCATGCCACTAGAAAAAATCTACCTCAGCCGCACCCCCGTCGCCGATCTCAGCGCCTTGGAGGGCGCGCCGCTGGTGGAGGTCAATGTCGTAAATACCAAGGTTAGTGAGCTTTCCCCTCTTGCCAAATCTCCCATCCAAATGCTCTGGCTCACCGGCACACCTGTGGAGAGCATCGCGCCGCTGCGCGGCGTGCCGCTCATCAGCCTGACCCTGCACCGCACCCGCGTTACGGACCTTTCTCCTCTCCGTGGTAGTTCGCTCCAGCGCCTGCATATCGGTGAAACGTCTGTCAGCGACCTGACGCCACTGAAAGAGCTGCCTCTCACTCGTCTCGTCTTTACCCCAGCCAGCATCAAAACCGGGCTTGATATCGCCCGCGCCCTCCCTCTGCAAGAGATTGGCACCCAGTTCGATGAAGACGGCCGCGATCTCACCCCGCCCGATGCCTTTTGGGCAAAGTTCAAGTGAGCTGTTCGCATCACCCAGGCTCTGGCGTAGCCTGTTTGTGCCCAACAAATGCGCTTGGACCATCTCCCAGCCTGTAAACCTCGGGCAAATAAGCTCGCTGTAGGGACAAAGAAGGACTCCGCATTTGCTACGGCAGAAATTTCCGCTATGCCTGCGCGCCTTACCATGGCCCTCGCAAAGATTACCCAAGTTTCCGGCACTGCCGTTCACGTTCCAGGTTCTGACATCGACACCGACCGCATCATCCCCGCGCGCTTCATGAAGTGCGTTACCTTCGACGGATTGGGTGAGTTCGCCTTTTACGACGTGCGCTTTGACAAAGACGGCCAACCCAAGGGACATCCCCTCGACGACCCGCGCTTCAAGGGTGCCTCCATCCTGCTGAGTGGTTCGAATTTCGGCTGTGGCAGTTCCCGCGAGCATGCGCCTCAGGCGCTCTATCGCTTTGGCTTCCGTGCGGTCATTGCGGAGAGCTTCGCGGAGATCTTTTTCGGCAACTGCACGACGCTCGGTATCCCCTGCGTCTGTGCGAAGGGTGAGGACATCGCCAAACTGGCTGCAGCTGTGGAGGCAAATCCCCAACTGAGCGTGTCCGTGGATGTAGCAAGTGGCCGAGTCACTTACGGCAGCGAGAGCTTCCCCGTGACACTGCCTGCCACCGCGCATGATGCCCTCGTCAGCGGCCGCTGGGACCCTATCGGTGAGTTGCTAGAGGCTAAGGACGCTATCCACACTCGCATGACCGCCCTGGGCTTTGCCACCGCCTGAGGGCTGCTTTCCTCTAAATCCTATGAGCCTCGTTCCTGACCATCTCCGATATCGCGACAGTCACGAGTGGGTTGACCCCACCCAGGCCATTTCAGCGGTGGGAATCACCGATCATGCTCAGGCAGAACTGACCGATGTGGTCTTTGTCGATCTCCCCAAGCTGGGGCCTGTGTCTGCGGGGCAGCAGGTCTGTGTCGTGGAATCCGTGAAGGCCGCCAGTGACATCTACACGCCAGTCAGTGGAGAAATCGTGGAAGTGAATGCGGAACTCAGCGCGAACCCAGGTCTGATCAACACTGATCCCTATGGTGCAGGCTGGATCTTCAAGCTGAAGCTCAGCGACCCTGCCCAGGCGACGGCGCTGAAGGATGCTCCTGCCTATCGTGCCATGATTGGAGCTTGATTGGACGACATCCTATCCCTTCGGGTTTTTCTCAAAGCTGCGCACCTTCCCGGTCGCAGCTTTTTGTTTGGCACCGAGTCGGATGCAACCTCCGGCGGCCTCCTCAATCGGGCAGCTCATGGCTGGATCGACCTCCATTTCGGAAATCATGCAGGGTTGAGGCTAGGCGATTGGCATGACAGTATTCCCCATGCGTATCCTCCACACCGCAGATTGGCACCTTGGCGCCCGCCTCATCGAGCGGGATCGCCTCGCCGAGCACGCAGCCTTTGTGGACTGGCTCGTCGAAACGCTTCGCACCGAGAAAATCGACGCGCTGCTGCTCAGTGGCGATGTTTTCGATGCCGCCAATCCGCCACAGGAGGCCGTCGCGCTCTACTTCGACTTCTTGAAGCGCCTCGCCGATCTCAAAACCGTCAAAGCCATCATCACCGGCGGCAATCACGACTCCGCCTCCCACCTCAATGCGCCGCGTGATCTACTCCGCCGCTTCGACGTGCATGTCTTCGGCCACGCAAGTGCGGACAACCTCGTCGATCTTGGCGGCTGCGTCGTCGCCGCCGTGCCCTTCTTACGCGAGCGCGACCTCCGCCAGGCTACCGCCGGTGAAACCCTCGCCACCGTGCATGAGCAGGTCCGCGCCAACGTTCGTGCCCACTACGCCGCACAGCTCGCCGCATGTCGTGACCTCGCCCAGGGCCGCACCATCATCGCCATGGGCCATCTCACCGTTCTCGGTGCCACCACCAGCGACAGCGAGCGCGACATCCATATCGGCAACCTAGGCTCCGTCGGCGCGGACATCTTTGACGGCTTCGACTACACCGCCCTCGGCCACCTCCACCGCCCACAAAAGGTCGCCGGCCACGAAACCATCCGCTACAGCGGCTCCCCCATCCCCCTCAGCTTCTCCGAAGCTGCCGATGTGAAGTCCGTCGTCATCCTCGACCTTCAAAACCATTCTTCTGCCCCCATTCTTCTGCCTACCAAGGCATCAGATAGGCAAGAGAATGGGGGCAGGAGAATAGACATTCAGCTTCTGCCCATCCTCATCACCCGCCAGCTCATCCGCGTGAAGGCCGCACGAGCCACGCTGGCCGCTGATCTCGAAAACGTGCCCGCCGGAGCCTGGGCGGAGGTCACCGTGAAGCTCGATACCCCCGAGCCCGATCTCGACCGCCAGATCCGCGAAGCCGCCGCCAACCGCTTCGAAGTCCTCAAAGTCCTCGCCGACCTCCCCATCTCCGAAACCGCCCCCTGGCAGTCAAAAGCCCCCACCCTCCACGACCTCCAACCCCGGGACGTCTTCCGCGAACTCCTCACCGAAAAGCAAATCGAAGGCGATGAACTCAGCGCCGTGTTTGATGAGCTGCTGGCGTTGAAGGAGGCGAAAGCAACCACCTGATTTTTTGTCATCAATCGGAATTGCCTTTGAGCACAATCAATTTCTCAACTCAAAAATAGAACACCATGAAAGTAACGATGTTATCAGAGAATGGATTATCAGGCGGCATCATGCTCGTCACTGACAGTGATCCAACGCAAGAAGAGCTAAACAAAGCCGTGTCAGACTTCCATAAGTATCCAGTGCTTCGTGACACAGCGATAGTCGTCTTGCTTTCACCTGAGAGCCTAAGCAACGCAGATCGCTTGTTTTTGCAAAAAATTGGAATTCCTGGCTACTCATAACGCACACGTTTCGAAGCGCCCTAATCACATGGAAAGTTCACTTGACGACACAAGCACCACACCGCTCGATCAAATCAATCGTGATTGGACCAAGGGAAACTGCTTTTATGTTACCCTCCAGTTTATGCTGGATTCCAAAGAATTGGTTGAAGCCGGGCGAGTTGACCCAAAAACACCGATTCATTTGGTGCATGGACTACTTCAGAAATCCTCTCGCAAAATCAAACATGCTTGGATCGAGATTGGTGACGTTGCTCACGACATGTCCAACTTCCAAGATATTCATGCTCCATGCGAACAGTATTATCGAGACAATGACGCAGCGCCTAAGCGTAGGTTCACACGGGCGGAAGCGGATGCTATTCTCACTGCATATCGTTTGAATGATGGGTCGCTCTCCATTGGCTACTGGGCGGATTTGAACGATGTCGAACTCGACAGCATTTTGGCAAGTCATGACCAAAAATCTGGCGTATTTGCCTCCAACATAGTGTTCTCCGACCCCACTGATGATGGCAACCGACAGAACCTTCTGCTCCCAAATTAAGTTCCGTCGTCGTCTTTCTTTGAGCCCTAGCACAGCGCGTCATTTGACATCCCATGCGCCTCCTCGCCGTCCGACTTCAGAATTTCAACTCGCTCAGCAGGGAGCATGTCGTGCGGTTTGATGAGGCACCGTTGAGCGCGGCAGGGGTGGGCTTTGATCACGGGGCCGAGGGGCGCGGGAAAATCGATGTTGCCAAAAGTCGAATCAAGATGGGTAGGATATAAGAGCTTGGCAAACAGACCTTCGGCCCGGTAACATGTATTCAGTTCACCCCCACATGCCCGATGGATCCGAAGACTTTCTCCGAACAAATGCGTCAGGCACGCTTGAAGTCGCCCTTGCTCACACGCGAGCAGGCGCTGAAGCAATTCGCCGAGGTGGAGGCTTATTTGGCGCAACACAACTTGCGGCCGAATGCGAAGCCCTCCGGCAGTGGGCGGAGCAAGCAGGCTGCCTGAGACCGTTTGAGGCAATTTCACAGCTCGCTTACACACTTGACCCCGATCTCGACCGCCAAGTCCGCGAAGCCGCCGCCGACCGCTTCGAAGTCCTCAAAGTCCTCGCCGACCTCCCCATCTCCGAAACCGCCCCCTGGCAAGCCAAAGCCCCCACCCTCCACGACCTCCAGCCCCGCGACGTCTTCCGCGAACTCCTCACCGAAAAGAAGATCGAAGGTGATGAACTCAGCGCCGTGTTTGATGAACTGCTGGCGTTGAGGGAGGAGAAGGCGAGCAATTGACCCACTCAGCCTGAATCCGCCTGGAAATAACGAATTGGCAAAGCCTTGATCTGTTGGATAATTATCCAGTGATGTTCTGAAGTGAGCCCACGCGGAGAGGTTTGGACCCTCTCACCCCACCTTGTATTAAGGCAGTTAATTGGTTTGGACCCAATCAACTCTTCGTTGCTGATACAGTGTGGTGTGGGCTCACTTCAGGACATCATACGGCAGCCTCCCTTTCGACTGCGGCGAGTAGTTTGTCGGTCTCGACGTCGACACCTATGTCGTCGTCAAATTTCACGGTGATTAGTGATTGCCCAGCGAGGCGTTCTAACGCAGCACGACACTCATCTGGCGACAAGCCTGCGACAAATGCAAGGTACTCCAAACTCGGAAGTCTAGTGAGGTTAGGGCGCTTGTAATCGATAACGGCAAACAGAGCGGCGATGTCCTTTGCGCATTCAGGACCGTGAATAATTCGATGAATCGTCCGAACGAGCTTTTTCGGGAATGGCACGAACCCCTCATCCAAGAGAGAAGCCGACCACTTTGTTCGCAGCGCATCTGGAAGCTTGGCCGTGTCGATTCGTTGTCTTTGAAAAAATTCGTTCATCGGATACTAATTAGGCTAATTAATTGCGAACTGTCAATGCGAAAAATGAAGGAGTTCGGAGGCTTCTTTTTCAGTCTCCAAATCTCAACTCGCTCAGAGGTGTCTCATCAAACCTCACTATGTGGGCGGCAATCACGGGACTGATTGGTGAGGTGGGCTATCGACCTTTCTCGATGCGATGATCTTGGCCTGATGTCCCGAGCCGGAGGCTCGAAAGAGATTAGCCGGTGGTGAAACCACCGGACCCATCGACCACCCACGACCTATCTCGTGCCGCGCCCTGAAGGGGCGCGAGAAGGGAACGAATGCCACCCGACGCCCGAATGCCTCTCGCGCTCCCTCCGGGGCGCGGCGGCGGGGCTGGGGCGATGTCCTCGATTCCGGTGGTTTCACCACCGGCTATCTTCTGGCGAGCCTCCGGCTCATGGCGGCATCACCGCTTGAAGAACGAGTTTTCAAATGAGCGTCCGCCGTGGCATAGCCTTCAACTTCCCATGCGCCTCCTCGCCGTCCGACTTCAGAACCTCAACTCGCTCAGCGGGGAGCATGTCGTGCGGTTTGATGAGGCACCGTTGAGCGCGGCGGGGGTGTTTTTGATCACGGGGCCGACGGGGGCGGGGAAATCGACCTTGCTCGATGCGATGACGCTGGCGCTTTACGGTCGTGCGGCGCGTTACGGGAACGAGAAGGCGGATGAGATGATGAGCCGGCACACGATGGAGTGCTTTGCGGAGCTGGACTTCGAGACCGGTGGGCGTCGCTTGCGGGCGACGTGGCGGCTGGGGAAGACGAAGTCGGGAAATTTGAAGCCCGTGCAGCGCACGCTGGCCGATGCGGACACGCTGCAAATCCTCGCCGACAAAGGCCGCGAGGTGGATGCGATGATCGAATCGCTCACCGGGCTGGATGCGCAGCGCTTCCTGCGCTCCGTACTGCTCGCGCAGGGGCAGTTCGCCGCGTTTTTGAAGGCGAAGCCGAACGAGCGTGCGGAGCTGCTCGAAAAGATCACCGGCACCGAGATTTACCGCGACCTCTCCATCCTCGCCCACGAGACGCATCGGCAGAAGGAAGAGCACGCCCGCCAGCTCAAAGCCGCGCTCGGCGCCGTGACCGTACTGGATGACGAAGCTCGGGCCGAGTTGGAAAGTCAATGCGTCGTGGCAAAAGAGGCCATCGCCCGTCTGCTCACGGAGAACCAAAACGCCGCGCAACAACTCACCGAGCACAAACAATGGCAGCAGTGGCAGCGCGAGCAAACATCGGCGCAGCAGGACATCGCCAAGCTCAGCGAGACGCTCGCGCTCATCGCCAAGCAGCAGGCGGAAAGCGAGGTCGGCCTGAAGCAATCGCGGGCGACATTTGCCCAAGCGCGTGAATTCCGCGCCCAGCGCGAACCGGTGTGGAGTGAGGCCACGAAGCTCACGGCGCAGAGTGATCAATTCGAGGAGCATCTGCAACAGATCAGGACTGTGTTTGCCCAATGGCAGAAGGACCAAAAGGCTGCACAAACCATGCGCGATGCCGCTGAGAAGAGCCTGAAGAAGCATCGCGAGGCCAGTGCCGAACTCGAAGCCTGGCTGCAAACTCACGCGGACGACGCCCAGCTAGCGGATGCCTTGCCGGGTCAACGCGTGGCCGTTCGCGAGTGGCGTGAGGTTTTTCAACAGCTCGAAGCTGCTCGTCGTGTGCAAGCTGAGGCGGATGCCATCAGAGACCGGATCGCCAAGAGTGAGGCTGCTGCGAAGGAAATCACCAGCGCTCTACAACTCGGTCGTGAAAAGCTGGCCGCACTTCGCTCTGAGGCTGAGAGATCGACTCAGGCCTGCGAGAATCAGCGACGTGTCGTCGAGCAAGCGCAGCAGGCGGCGAGTTTTGATGAGCATCGCCACGACTTGAAAGCGGGGGAGTCCTGCCCGCTCTGTGGTGCCACGGAGCATCCCTTTGCCACGGGCGAGGTCAGCTTTGCCTCTCAGCTTCAAATGGCCCGCAAGCTGCTGGCCACCCTGGAGCAGCAGCGCGACAAGCTCGTGCGCGAAGTCACCGCGAATGAGAAGGAGGCGGCCCGGCTGGAAGAGCGTCTCCACGCTGAGAACAGAGGGCTGACTGAGGCGAAGCAAGCTCTCAGCAAGCTAACGCTGCCCGACCTCTTGGCCCTGCAAACCACCGAGCAAACCATGGCCGCAAGAGTGATGCAGGCTTTCCAGCCTACATCACGCTGGGCACCCACTGACGCTGAGCATCACATCGGCTTGCAGGAAGCACGGGCGCGCACCTTTGCCAGCAAGCAAACGGAGGCAGCCCAGCAGCAGGCGAAACACCAGCAGCTCGAATCCGCCCTGCAACTCGCCGCCCAGGATCTCGATGCGAAGACGAAGCGGCTCCACGAACTGGTCCAGGAAGGCAAGGACCTGCGCGCGAAGGCCGACATGCTGAAGCAGACCCTCGTCAGCCTGCTCGGTGAACGCACGCTGGCCCAGGATCGCGAATGGCATGAGCAGCAGGTGGCGGCGGCTGAAAAGATGGCGCGTGATCACGAGACGAAGGCGCATGAACTTCAAACCAAGGCCGCGAGCACGAAGGCCCGCCGCGAACAGCTTGAGGTGCGCGTGCAAGAACTCGCCGCGCAGTTGGCGAATCGCGAGCCAGTGACGGCTGCGATGATCGCGGAGCTTGAGCAAACTGCGCGACGCGTGAGCGATGAACTCGCCACACAGCAGAAGTCCGCAGGTATCTTCGAAGAGCGCCAGCGCACTGACGACGAGGCGAGGAAGCGTCGCGAGGCCGGTGGGGCGGAGCTTCAGGCCGCGGAAGCGGAGGCGCTGCGTTGGGGCAGGTTGCGTGAGCTGATCGGGTCGGCGGACGGCGCGAAGTTTTCTCGTTTTGCGCAGTCGCTGACGCTCCGGCAACTCATCGGTCTGGCGAACGAGCATCTGAAAGTGCTCGCGGAGCGGTATCGCCTCATGGCAGCGCCGGGAGATGAACTCGATCTTCGCATCGTCGATCTGTATCAGGCGAATGTGGACCGCCCCATGGAAAGCCTGTCTGGGGGTGAGAGCTTCCTAGCGAGTCTTGCCCTGGCGCTTGGTTTGAGCGAACTGGCGAGTCGGCATCATCCGATTGACTCGCTCTTCATTGATGAAGGCTTCGGGACACTGGATTCAGAGACGCTGGAGATCGCCTTGAGTGGGCTTGAGAACCTGCGCTCACGCGGCAAGACCATCGGGCTTATCTCGCACGTCGATCTGCTCAAGGAGCGCCTAACCACACAGGTGCGCGTGATCCGCGGGGCAGGGGGCACGAGTCGGATTCAGGTCGTGTCGTAAAACGAATTTCCAAATTCGTTTCAGGCGAGGAGATCGAGTTTGGAAACTCGTTTTACGGTTCAAGCGCTTTTTTTACTGCACGGCTTGTTGAGGCTGAAGCTGGACGCCAGATGCCCTCAGTCAGGACAAGACGTGGTATGGCAGGGATGCCGCGCTGATTCTGCTGCATCTGAGCCACGATCAAGTCCACGGCAGCCTCACCGAGAGCCGCAGGTTGCTGATCAATGCCAGCCGTTTGGGGGTGATCTGCGCGCCATCCGAGCGTGACCACTTGTGGGCGAGATTGGGTAGGCAATTTCTTGAGCCATTCTGAGAGCAAATGAGCGCTGTCGATGATGACCTCTGGTTTTTCCTTTTGTACCCACTGTAAAAAATCGATCAGTGAGGTTTGCTTTCTTAGCGCAAGCAACCCACCAGGTTGAGTTAGCGGATGATGCGTCAGGAAACTGGCGGACCAGGCGCCAAACATGCGTTCATTGATGGTGCTGGGGCAATAAAAGCCGATGCGTCGAAAGCGTTCTTTTTTCAGCATGCGCATGGCGGTCATCATACCGAGGTAGTGATGATGATGAACCCGGTGAAGCGCTGGCCGTGCATAGCCGAGTCCGATGACTACAGTGGAGAACTTTTCCCAGGTCATGGAGAGATGCCCACGACTGCGAGAGATCAGCGGAGAAATGATGACACTGTGAATGCCACGTGCCTCTAGAATGCCCGAGAGACGTCGGCTCGACATACCGCGCTGAGCGAGCACGAATTCCTCCAACTCATAGCCGAGACGCTTGGCATGATGATGCGCTCCTTTGAGCAATTGGCTGGGCCAGGAGTAGGCGTTGGTGTTTTCGTTGTTCAGATCGGTCCAGACAAAAGCAATCTTCTTTGGGGAAGAGTAGGCGCGTCCAAGGCGTAAATGCTGCATGAGTTTTGTCATCTCTGGATCGGGGCGATAGCCGATCTCAGCGGCAGCTTGGAGGACACGTTGGCGTAGTGCTGCGCTGACGTGGCGTTCACCTCTCAGGGCTCTCGAAACCGACATTTTTGAGATGCCGAGACGTTCAGCGATGTGCGCAAGGCTTGTAGGCTGCATGCTGTTACTGTAACAGAAGTGAAGTGATTGCACCAGCGCCGGGATTTCGTTTAGAAGTTAGTTTTCTAACCGACACCCCTTTCATGAAACAATCGCTCTCCTGCCTTGGTGCTCTTACCCTCAGCCTCTCTGCCTATGCGGAGCAGGTGTGGATCGAAGCAGAATCCTTCACTAAGCGCGGAGGGTGGGTGCTTGACACGCAGTTCATCGACATCATGGGGTCACCCTACCTGATGGCTCACGGTATGGGTAAGGTCGTGAAAGACGATGAGACGGAAATCACAGTTTCATCTGGTCAATATAGTGTCTGGGTGCGCACGAAAAACTGGGTGGCTCCTTTTGGGGTCACGGCCGATGCGCCAGGAAAGTTTCAGGTTAGTGTGAATGGCACCCTGCTGGGCAAGGTGCTGGGCACGGAGGGCAAAGATTGGCAGTGGGAAAAAGCGGGAACGACGAAGGTGGATGGCAAGGCACACATCGCCCTGCATGACCTGACTGGCTTCGACGGCCGCGTGGATGCTATTTTGCTCAGCAGCGAGGAGGGCTTCACGCCGCCCGATGAGTTTGCTGCTACCCATCAACTGCGTCGTAAGTTGCTTGGTTTGCCAGAGAAGGCTCCCGAAACCCAGGAATACGACCTTATCGTGGTCGGTGGTGGCTACTCAGGTATGGGGGCTGCCCTTTCGGGCGCACGCCAGTCGCTCAAAGTGGCTTTTATCCAAAACCGTCCCGTGCTGGGTGGCAATGGTTCCAGTGAGATTCAGGTTTGGGCGATGGGCGGCACGCGCCGCGGCCTTTATCCACATTTGGGCGAGATCATCGAGGAGTTCGCTGACCGTGCCAGCAATAGCCCAGCGGCTGATCCAGCGGAGTTCAATGACAAACTCAAGGAGGATGTAGTGAAAGCGGAGAAAACCATCGACTTGTTCTTAAACACTCATGTTTATGGCGTCGAGATGGCTGGTAAAAACATCCGTAGTGTGGTCGGGCTCGATACCAAGAGTGGCAAAGAGACGCGTTTTGTAGGTAAGCTTTTTGTCGATTGCACCGGTCATGGCAGCTTGGGTGCGCTGGCTGGGGCGGAGTTCATGATGGAAGATAAAGGTCGCATGGGGATGAGCAACATGTGGGTGCTGAAAAAGCATGAACGGCCGGTCTCCTGGGCTGCGACGCCCTGGGCGCTACCACTGGAAATGGGTGATTTCCCTGAACCCAAGGCAATGGAGCCGGTGGGTGTGAAGAATAAGGCAAACCTCGCGGGTTACGACCTCGGTTACACGCCCACACCCAACATGGAAGAATACCTGCACGGCGAGTGGTTCTGGGAGAGTGGTTTTGATAAACATCCACTGAATGACCTCGAGCTGATCCGCGATCACAATTTCCGTGCTGTCTATGGAGCGGTCAGCACGCTGAAGGCTAAGGGTGGAGACAAATATGCCCCTTATGACATGCAATGGCTAGCCTACATCGGCGGACCGCGTGAGAGTCGCCGTATCGTGGGCGATATGATTCTGAATGGCGAGGACATGGTGAAAGGTATCGTTCACCCTGATGGTTGTGTGCCTACCACCTGGGATCAGGATCTGCATTATCCGAAAGAGCAGTATGCCGTGAAATTTCCGGACAATCCGTTCATCAGCCGTGCTGAGTTCGGCAAGCACACGGATCGCAAAAACGGTTATCCCGTGCCGTACCGCTGCTTTTACAGCAAGGATATCGGCAACTTGTTCATGGCGGGACGCACCATCAGTGTGGATCGTAACTCACTGGGCAGCACACGTGTCATGCGCACCTGTGGCATGATGGGCGAGGTGGTCGGTAAAGCGGCCTGGATCTGTGTCCGTCACCATACCAGTCCACGCGGGGTCTATGAGCAATATCTCGACATCCTGAAGGATCTCATGAACAAGCCTGGAGCCATGCGGCGCGACAGTTTGGAAGCGGATCTCTACCTGCCTGCCAACGCGAAGAAGCTGCCTGAAATCGTCAGTGATAGCATCGACCCGAAAAAGCTCGATGGTATCGTCATTGATGACGAGGATGCCGAACTCATTGGTACCTGGAGCAAGGGTGAAAGCCTCAAGCCCTATGTGGGCAATCATTATCAGTATGGCAGCAGCAAGGGTGGCAGCGCACGGTTTAGCTTTGCTGTGAAGGAAACAGGTCGCTATCAAGTTGTGATCTACTATCAACCTCACGCGAATCGAGCCAAGTCTGCTCCTGTGACCATCCTGAGTGCAGAAGGAGAAAAGACAGTCAAGGTGGATCAAACCAAGCCTGCGTCAGGTAAAAAGGGTTCGCTGGATCTTGGCACCTACACGTTCAATGCCGGTGAGGAAGCCGCAGTCATCTTCCGCACGGAAGGTGCACAGGGCAATGTGCACCTTGATGCGGTGCAGGTCTTGCTTGCGAAGTAAACCTTAAGGTGGTCGCGAACGCCTAGAGGTCCTAGTCGTTCGCTGGGTTGGCGAGCATAAGGTTCAGGCAGAACACGGCGACTGCAGACCAGATCAGGGCAAAAGCAATCATCGATGCAGGGGCAAGAGCCTCCTGATAAAGGAAAGCACCGACAATGAACTGCCCGGTCGGTGCCAGAAATTGCAGCAGTCCCAGTAGGCTGAAAGGTAGCTCGCGCGCAGCGTGGGCAAAGCCTAGTAGCGGAATCGTGGTGATGGCTCCCAACCCCAAAAGATACAAGACATCATGCCAGGAGCCATCGCCAAATACAGTCCTGTCATGCATGTGCCAGTAAGTCAGGAAGCCTAAAGCAAACGGGGTTGCGATCAGTGATTCTGTCGCCAATCCAGCCAGCGGTCCCTGGCTTGAGCGACGACGAACCAGGCCGTAGAGACCGAAGGAACAAGCGAGAGCCAGAGCGATCCAAGGAGGCCTACCTACAGCTAGCATCTGTACGCCTACCCCTGACGCTGCTATGGCGATGCTGGTTGCCTGCCATCGATTCAAGTTTTCTCCGAGAACGACACAACCGATAAGCACATTGAACAAAGGATTCAAAAAGTAGCCAAGGCTACACTCTAGGATGCGACCGTGCTGTGCACCCCAGATGAAGACTCCCCAGTTGACACCAAGCAGCAAAGCGGACCATGTGTGGGTGCGCCAGACGGCTGTTTGGCGAAGCTCTTTCCACCAGCGAGCCGTTTCTCCCCGAGTGATGAGTAGGATGAGAACGCTGGCGAGTGTCCAGACGACTCGTTGGGCGATCGAAAGATCCGCGCCGAGATGGCCAATCTGCTTCCAGTAAACCGGTAGCACCCCCCACAGACCAAAAGCGATTATAGCGCTGAGGAGAGCTGAACCCGAAACGTGTGGCATAAAATATTAGGCAAGTTTACGCAGCACGCGTAGCCGTTCCCGCCCAACTCTACCTGGATAACCCGTGGAGGGTTGTTCGTCTTCGATAACTTGCCAGCGGCTGCTTGGAAAGAGCGTGTCGAGTTCCTCGACCGCGATGCCAAACGGTGGTCCAGTCTCACTGGGATCCATTTCGGGATTGATGAACCAGATGCCTGCCAGCAGGCCACCGGGTCGCAGTAGGTCATGTACCGCTTTTTCATAATCGATCCGCATTGTTGGCGGTAAGGCACAGAGGCAGGTGTGCTCGATTACGTAATCAAAACTGCTTTGCCACTCCGCTGGCTTGGCAAAGAGATCCCCGAGAACAAAGTGAATCGAAAGATTGGGGTAGTTTTTGATGGCTCGTGCAATTGCGCTGGGGGCTAGGTCGAGGCCAAGCGCATCGACACCTAGTGCGGTGAGCATCGCGACATCATGGCCTGCTCCACAGCCAGGCACCAAGGCCTTGCCACGAGGTCGGCGTAATTGAACCCATTCCTGAAGCGGGGGCGAGGGTGCATTTTTGTCCCAGGGTGTTTGTCCATTCTGGTAGCATTGTTCCCAGTTAGTCATAGGAGAGATCATGGAAGTGATGTGATACCGTTATGGCAGCAGCATGAACTGAGGGCATCACACCTGGGTGATCACGGTAGCTATCGAATCTGCAAGAGGCATCATTTGAGGTTTCAAAAAGCCATCCTCAGTTAGCTTCAGCTGATGCCTTTCCATGATTTGATCCAGTTCATCGGTATTCAAAACGCCGTTGAAGAGTCTGCCCAAAGAGCCAGGTAGATTACCGCGCTGGTTGCCTTCTTCTCCAGCAGGCATCACGGGATCAAGTAAGGAAATGGTCAGCAGTCGTTCTTGATCCATGAGTCCGCGTAGGGCGAAGGCTGGCGCGTCCGCATCCATCCCATCCCAGCACATGACTAGTCGCGCTCCGCTGACCGTAGTGGTGTTCAAGTCCGTAGCACGGCCAATGACAATTCGAGGCTCAGCCATTGATGCCCGGTCTGTGCTGAGGTGGAGGCCAGGCTTTTGCTGTGCGTAAGCTGTAAGCGTCCGATGAATTGCGCTGCCTTCAGGGGCCAGGCAGATCAGCGTGTCGCCAGGCCTAGCCCATTCGACTTCGCCGAGCACAAGTGCGTTTTGCCTGATGGCATGGCCACCCGATCTTGTCCGAAGGGCTGCATGCGCGAGATTCAGCCATTGTCGGCGCACTGCATCGGTCGTGGCCTCACGAGCATTCATAGGTAGGCCAAAGTGAACTCCGACAGGGTAGCGCAGCTTTTTGGGCCATTTTTTGAAACAGCGTCCGCCTTCGTGAGAAAAGATCGAACCGTAAAGGCCCTCTAGATAAACAGGAACCACGGTAGCATCGCCTTGGCGCGCCATGAGTTCAAAGCCCTTGCGCAGATCATTGAATAGACCATGCCGGGTGATCTGACCTTCAGGAAAAAGTGCGACGACTTGGCCTCTCTTTAGCGCCGCAGCGACTGTTCGCACTGCATCCTTGGCCCGTGTCTCAGAGATCGGCACCGTGCCCATGAGCTCAAAGAACCAGCGTGTTGCAGGATTGTTATAAAGAACATCCCACATGACGAAGCGCACTTTTCTGCCACTAGCAGCCCCGACGACCATGGCATCGACATAACTGACATGATTCGCTAGCATCAAAACGCCGCCCTGCTCCGGTACGCGCTCGTGATTCACGGACCGAAGCTTGTAAACTAGACGCACAATCGCCAGGAGGATAAAGCGTAACAAATGCTCGGGCAGCAGACGCATGGTGTAAAGCGTGGCCACGAGCATGAGAGCCCCGAGTGTGAAGAATTGGCCCGCGAAACCCAACCCGGATGCTTTTAAAGCGACGAGTAAGAGCACTGCCAGCACACCCGCGATGCTGTCCAGTAAGTTCATTGAGGAAAGCACACGCCCTCGCCTCTCCGGCGCAGCGCGATCTTGAATGTAGGTCTGGATCGGCACCATGTAGCAACCTCCCAGTAGCCCAATCGCCACCAGCGCTGCCTCAAATGAGCGGCCATTCATTGGCACTGCGCCTGCCCAAAATAAAGCAGCTGCCAAGCCTGCAGCACCCAGAGGAATGATCCCCAACTGAAGCCCGCGCCGACTGATCCACGCGACGAATACACTGCCAGCCACCGTGCCGAGGCCCACCATCAGCGTCATCTGCGACGAAGCACTGGCAGCACCGCCCGCTTTGGCGTCGGGATGCAGAGCGAGCCCGATGTCCACAAACATCGCTGCTGCCATGCTCGCCACGAACCAGTAGGTCGAGTTTCCGACAAATGCACGTCGCATGGGTAGATCGGCTAGGCATTCATGTAGATTTTGAAAGTGTTCCCACCATAGGGCCGTGCGGTATTGAATCTCAGGATGCGAAGGGGTCGGCTGAATCGCCAATCCTGCGACCAACGCGACCACGGCTACGGCAAACAGTATCCAGATCGGAGTCGCGGCTGCCTGCCAGGCGCTGCCCGTACTTTCGTAAAGACTATCAAACCAAGCTCCGCCCACACCAAGCCCTGACAAGATGCCAACCATGGTGATCATTTGCATCCAGCCTGACGCCATGCCGAGTCGTCGTGAACCCGCCAACTCCTTGAGGATCCCCATTTTTGCTGGGCTAAAGAAGGTGGACTGCGCTGCCAGTAGGAAAAAGGTGCCAAGCGCCAAGATCACGCTGGTAGTGCCCATTTCTGCCTCGAAACAAGCACCCGTAAGTAGTAGGATGATCGCCTGTGCCACCAGCATGGCGATAAGCATGCCGCGCTTTGAATAGCGATCCGAAAGCCAGCCTGCCAGTGGGGCAAAGAGCACGAAAGGTAGCAAAATCATGGCACCGAGCCAGGCCCCGATTTCTTGACCCAGCACGCCTTCTGCAACCTTGGGGGCTAAGCCGACCAACATCATTTTCAAGATGTTATCGTTGAAGGCATTCAAGCCTGTCGCACTCAAAACCAGTGCCAAGGAAAGTACATTCCGTCTTGGTAGCGTGGGAAGTGAATTGAGATCAGAAGACTCAGGGGAGGAATCGGCAACCATGAAGGTCCAATCAGGCAGAGGCGGCACGAGGTTTCCAGGCAAGATTCATACCGAATTCAGCACAAATCATCCCATGGCTACCGGTGTGAAAGCGGAATGGTATGTCGCTTTTTTCCAACGGTTGCATCTGATCCAGTTTATCCACATATCCTGCTTCTTTATTTTGGCCCCATCACCGTCGCACCCATGCTGACGACAGTGGGAAGCATTCACCTACCTGGCCGAATCCGTTGCTTATCTTTACCCACCGAGCAGAGTGGGACTTTCTTTGGACGATGGACTTGCTCAGTAGCATCAGCCTCGTGCTGCTGAAGCGTGCCTGGCATCACCTGCCCCTAAAACCTCATTTTAACCCATCATGCAGGAGAGTGATTTGCTGGAAAAACTACGGAAGATCGAGCGGCTCTATGCAGGTGCTGCAACACCTGGGGAGAAAGAAGCTGCCGCTGAGGCCATGCAGCGTATTCGTCAGCGTTTGGGTGAAGCCTCTCGTGCCGAGCGTCCGATTGAGTATCGGTTCACCCTCATGGATAGCTGGGCCAAGAAGCTTTTTTTGGCCCTACTACGTCGCTATGAGCTGAAGCCCTACCGCTATGCCCGACAACGGAGAAACACCGTTATGGTTCGTGTGCCGCGCAGCTTTGTGGACGAAACCCTTTGGCCTGAATTTTTGGAATTGAGTGAAGTGCTTAAAACTTATCTCGAAGAGATCACGAACCGCGTCATCGCCCAAGCTGTGCATGAAGATGCGGGCGAGGAAGAAGTCATTCCAGGAGAATACCTCGGTTAATTGCTAAAGCTTTGTGTTTGGCTGAATATCAGTCTCAGGCATTCATTGATGCGATTTTAACACATTTTTTTTTGTCTGCCTTTAACGCACGCTTCGCCGCATAGGGTAAGATCCAAAATGAACACGTATTGGCGATCGATGGCTAAACTCAGTCCATAAGGCTTCGAAGCTCGGGAAACCTATGAGTCCGAGTATGCGCTAAGCTATGCTGCTGGTATAGCTTTTGGAGTTATGCGTTGCCGCTTTCCATGGCTTCCATTTCGGCTTCAAGGCGTTTGCGCTCACGCAGACGAACGTTGGAGTCAAGGATGCGCTTGCGCAGGCGGATGCTCTTCGGCGTGGCTTCTACGAGTTCATCGGGAGCGATGTATTCAATGGCACGCTCTAGACCGAATTTGATGGGAGGTGTCAGCTGGATGCCTTTGTCACTGCCCGCTGCGCGGAAGTTTGTGAGCTGCTTGCTGCGGCATGGGTTCACTGGCAGATCGTCGGTGCGTGGGTTTTCTCCCACGATCATTCCTTCGTAGACTTGATCCCCTGAGGTGATGAAGAGCTTACCGCGCTCTTGAATGGTATCGAGAGCGTAGCTGGTGGCTTCACCTGATTCAGACGAAACGAGCGTGCCTGTGTTGCGCGTCTGCATGTGCCCTGCATGAGCAGAATACTCGCGGAAAAGGTGACTGTGAATGCCGTGTCCACTGGTCAAATTCATCAGCTCGAATTCGAAACCAATGAGACCACGGGTCGGAATGTAAGCCTGCAGGCTGGTGCGTCCGCCATGAGCATTCATGTCTTCAATTCTGCCTTTGCGCTCGCTGATGGTCTTCATCACGCCGCCCAGGTAGTCATCCGGTACGTCCACGTAGAGAGTTTCAAAGGGTTCCATGAGAACATCACCCTCTTTTTTGGTGATGACCATCGGACGTGAAACGAGCACCTCGAAGCCTTCGCGGCGCATTTGTTCAACAAGGATTGCAATTTGCATCGCGCCACGAGCACTCACGTCAAAAATACCGGCGAGATCGGTGTCAGACACAGAGATCGTCACGTTCATCTTCTGCTCACGATCCAGTCGATCCCGAATCTTACGTGAGGTAACGTGATCGCCCTCACGTCCAGCGAGCGGGCCATCATTTACGGCGAACTGCATGACAATCGTAGGTGGGTCGATCGCTACGAAAGGCAGCGCAGGTGCATCAGCCGCGCCAGCTACGGTTTGACCGATGTCCACATCTTCGAAGCCTGAGATACCCACGATGTCTCCAGCTCCACCTTCGACGGAGTCACTGGTGGTCAGCGTGGTGTATTGGAACACTTTAGTTACCTTGATCGGCTTGGGTTTTTCGTCTGGCGTTTTGCCTAGCAGGAAGACGCGGTCGCCGAGTTTTACAGTGCCACGTGTCACTTTGCCGATGGCAACACGACCGACGAAGTTATCCCAGTCGATGTTAGACACGAGCATTTCGAAGCTGCCTTCCAGCTCAGCTTTGGGCGCAGGGATGTGCTTGACGATTTGCTCCAAAAGAAAGGTCATGTCCTTCTGTTCGCCATCGGCGCTGCCGCTGACCCAGCCAGCGCGGGCACTCCCATACACAAAGGGGGCGTTGAACTGATCCTCGGTGGCATCCAGCTCCATGAGCAGCTCCAGCACCTTGTCATGCACCTCATCCGGCTTGATGTGAGGGCGGTCCATCTTGTTGATGAGCACTATAGGCTTGATGCCCTGCTGCATGGCTTTTTTCAAAACGAAGCGCGTCTGTGCCTGCGGACCTTCATAGGCGTCCACGACGAGCATCACGCCATCGACCATTTTCATCACGCGCTCGACCTCACCGCCGAAGTCGGCGTGACCCGGAGTGTCCACGATATTGATGATGTGATCGTTCCAGTGAACAGAGGTGTTCTTCGCTTTGATCGTGATGCCCTTTTCTCGCTCCAAATCCATGCTGTCCATGGCACGCTCAGCGATGGCCTGATTTTCACGGAAGTTACCGCTGGCACGCAGCAGGCTGTCCACAAGGGTGGTCTTGCCATGGTCAACGTGCGCGATGATGGCGATATTCCGGATCTTAGAAGGAGGCGTCATGAGGTCTGTCTGGGGGAAGGGGGCGCGGAGGCTAGCAGGTTTGGCCCCGTTGGCAAACGAGGGTTTTGCCACAGCCAACGACCGTTGCTGGTTGGGCAGATTGGCTGCGTCGCAAAAACCGGGGAAGCGGGCATTGCCAAAGCCCAGCAAAAGCCGCATCAGTGGCTTATGACCATCGAAGCTCTCACTCAGCGCATCTGCGCCTTCCGCGATGCGCGGGATTGGCAGCAATTTCACAATCCCAAGGACATGGCCGTTGCCATCGTCGCAGAGGCTGGCGAGCTTTTGCAACACTTTGTGTGGAAACAGCCCGAGCAGATCCCCCAGGTCGTGCAGGAGAAACGCGCCGAGATCACGGATGAGATCGCCGATGTCGCCATCTTGCTCTTCGAGCTTGCGGATCATCTCGGCATCTCCCTTTCCCAGGCCATGCAGGCTAAGCTCGACCGCAATGAAATTCGCTACCCCGCCGAGAAGGCACGCGGCAACAATCTCAAATACAATGAACTTGGAGACTGAACCTGCGCCCGCTGAATCCACCGAGCTCGTCGTCCATAAGCGCCGGCCACGTTATCGTGGCAAAAACCCGCGCCGCTTTGAGGATAAATACAAAGAGCTTAACGCCGACCGTTATCCTGACGAAGTCGCCAAAGTCTTGGCCTCAGGCAAAACACCCGCAGGGCAGCATGTGCCCATCATGGTCGCGGAAATCCTATCCTGTCTCCAACCGCAGTCTGGTCAGCGTGTGGTCGATTGTACCCTCGGTTATGGTGGCCATAGCCACGCCCTCTGGCAAGCCGTTCAGCCTGATGGGCATCTTCTCAGTCTCGATGCCGATCCCATCGAGATCGTGCGCACCCAGGCAAGGCTCCGCGCCACAGGCATGACGGAACCGAGCTTTACCACGCGCCGCACCAACTTTGCAGGACTCACCCGTGCCCTCGCCGATCAAGGTTGGCACGACGGCGCCGATATCATTTTTGCCGATCTAGGCCTCTCCTCCATGCAGATTGATAATCCTGCGCGTGGCTTCACCTTCAAGCAGGATGGCCCACTCGACATGCGCATGAATCCCCAGCGCGGTCAGTCTGCCGCCCAGTTCCTTGCCAACATTGCCAAAGACCAACTCGCTGATCTTCTTTATGAAAATGGGGATGAGCTGCACTCCGCCCAGATCGCTCAGCGCATCTGGCAGCAGCAGCGTCAGGCCCCGCTGCGCACCACCCGCGCCCTCGCTCAATGTGTGCGGGATTCATTGCCCAATCGAATGAAACCCGAGGAGGTCGAAAGTAGCGTTCGTCGTGTGTTCCAGGCCATCCGCATCGCCGTGAATGAAGAATTCAGTGCCCTCGATGCCTTGCTGCGTGCACTTCCCGTCGCCCTCAGGCCCGGCGGGCGGGTCGCCTTCCTCACCTTTCATTCTGGCGAGGATCGGCGGGTGAAGAAGGCCTTCCAGGAAGGCGAGCGGTCTGGCCTTTACCGTAAGATCTCCGCTGACGTACTCCGCCCTAGTGTTGATGAGCAGCGTGCGAATCCCCGCTCTAGCCCCGCGAAGCTTAGATGGGCGGTGAAGGCATGAGTAGAGCACTGTCCGCATCGAATCATTGCCTGAAATGCCTCGCTGCGAATTTCAGGTACTGCTGCCAGTCGTAGTCGGTCACGTCATGTTTACCGGTGCGGATGTGGTAGCCGACAGTGTCCCCGACGGGTTGATCTACAGCAGGTTGGTCCGACACACCAACGCCCTTTTTGCCGAACAAATCATACACAGGCTGTGCGTGCAGACCTGAGAGAAACTCGCCCTTGGGGTCTGCCCACTGGTCTTCTGCAGCACTGGCGATGTAGATCGGACGAGGTGCGCTTAGGGCGATGAGCATGTGTTTGTCGATCGGGCAGGCGGCCTCATTGCCTGCGTAGTTTGTATAGGTTGGGGTGAACCAATGGGGGAAAGCCTTTGTGATGATGGCGGTGGTTTCGCCAAAGTTTCGCCTCATGAGGGCGGCGCCACCTTCGCCGGAGTTGTTGGAAATGATGATGCCAAAGCGGCTGTCCTGTGAGCCAGCCCAGAGGCTGGTTTTACCAAGTCGAGAATGTCCAATCACCGCCAGATGCTTGGCATCCACATCGGCATCTGTTTCCAAATAATCAGCAATTCGGCTCAGGCCCCAGGCCCATGCCCCGATGGCACCCCAGTCACCATTTCGCCACTTGGTGTTTGTGCTCTGAGCACTCAGGGCAGCTCGCAGGCCTTCTTTCCACCCGTCGGCATGGTCGGGCTCAACATCGCCATAATAGTAAGTGGCGATTGCGAAACCTTCGCGCAGGATCATCTCCAGTGGCCAGCGGCTGCTTTCGTTGCCGCGACTAGCCTCCGTCGCGCGGTAATCGACGATTTGCTTGTCTTTGCTAGGCCGCATCCATCGGGTGGAGAGTGGCACATCCGGCTCGGTGCTCACCGCATGATTGCCACCAAAGCTAGGTCCTACGAAGCATGGCGCGCGGTGCCCGAGTCCGTTTGGTGTGTAAAGCATGATCTCCATGCCCTGCCAGCTTGGATGGTCTGGTAACGATACATGAATAAACTTCCTTGTGGCCAGGCCTCCCAGGGCATCTTTTTTGATCTTAGTGACCTTGAACTCGACTTTGCCCCAATCGCTAGACGCTGGGGTTTTGCCAAAGACATGTTTTTCAAAAAGTGCGACCACTTCAGGTCGCCGCTTTTGCTGCCACTCTTCAGCAGTCTGAATGGAGCTTCCATCTGCTCCCTGAAGCAAGGGAGGGAGCGTGTAGGTGGCGATCTTAGCTTCGTCGTAGTTGGCCGTTCGCTGTTGGGCCTCAGCGAAATCTTCGCCGATGAGGAGGGTGGAACACATGAGGAGGGCAGGAAGGTGGCGCTGCATGGCAGAGTCGTACGTAGGTCGCCGTTTGCTTCAATCTGATCATTCACGGGTGCTGCTCGGATTTGCACTTCGTTCATGCCGGTTTAATGGCAGAGTGATGTTCCTGGCTGCTGCCACACTGCCTCCGCTCTTCATTCTGCTCGCCGTCATGTTGATGGGGGTTGTATTGATGTCGCTACTCTTGCTGAGATTGCAGCAGTCTTTGTTGGCGGGTTATTTTTTATGTGGGGTGGTCATTGCTAACAGTGGTGTGCTGAATGCGCTGGGCGGGGCAGCGACTCAGGCTGGGATTTCTCAGATGTCTGAATTTGGTGTCATGTTGTTGATGTTCACCCTGGGGTTAGAACTTTCCCTGGGAGAGTTGAAGTATGTGCGCCGACTTGCACTGATGGGTGGTGGTTGGCAGATGGCGCTGTGCATGGCCGTGGCTGCTATCGGTGCCTGGATGGCTGGCATCACGGGGGCGGGGGTTCTCTTGCTGGCCGTAGCGCTAGCCATGAGTTCCACGGCTGTTAGCCTGAAGACCTTTCAAGACCTTGGTCAGGAAGGAAGTCCTGGGGCCCGTATGTCGCTGGCGGTGGCTTTGTTTCAGGATTTATTCATCATCGTCTTTTTCCTCATCTTGCCGCTGCTGTTGCCGGAAACTGGTGCCGCAGCTGATGGGCAAGGGATGCTAGCTCGTGTCGGTTCTCTCGCTTGGCGTGGCGTGCTTTTTGTTGTGCTGGCAGGGGCTTGTGCACGTTGGGTCATTCCAGCTTTACTTTTTGCGGTCACACGCACGCGGAACCGTGAGTTGTTTACCCTTAGTGTCATCGGTTCATGCATCGGTCTCGCTTTCATCGGAGGAATGTTGGACTTGGGGTTAGCGCTGGGTGCCTTCGTGGCAGGTCTTGCTGTTAGTGAGTCCATCTACAAACCTCGTATCCTGGCTGATGTGATGCCAATCAAGGATCTGTTCTTGACGCTATTTTTTGTTTCAGTGGGACTTATGGTGGATGTGCGTGTCGCCCTGGAAAATGGCTTTTCCATTTTAGCTCTGACTTTTGCTGTGATGCTGGGCAAAGGTTTTCTGGTCCTTGGTATTGCTCTTCGTTTGCGGTTGACGCATAAGCAAGCCTTGATGGCTGGGCTCGGGTTAAGCAGTGCAGGTGAGTTTTCTCTCGTGCTTTTGCAAAAAGCCGGCTACGCGGGCTTTTGGAGTGCAGAAACTCAGCAAATTTTAATCGGCAGTGCAGCTTTGGGTATGGGGCTCTTGCCGGCGGTCATGCGCGTAGGTGAGCCACTAGGCACTTGGCTAGAAAAGAAAGGATGGGGTCGCAAAAAGCCGCGTTTGCCGGACTCTGACACTTTGCGTCAGCGCATCAAAGGCCTGGAGGATCATGCGATTATCATTGGTTACGGGCCAGTCGGTGAAAGATTGAATAAGTCGTTGCAAAGCCAGGGCATCACGACGCTGGTGATTGATTTAAATGCGGAGACGGCTCGTGATCTCAAACGTCAAGGTCAGCCTGTCTTATTTGCCGATGCAGCGCATGAGGAAACCTGGGAATTGTCTCGGCTTAGTAAGGCTAGATTAGTCGCTTTCACCTTCCCTGATGCTCCGGTTATCGCAGAGGCAATCTCCATCGTTCATGAGCAGCGGCCAGATATTCCGATACTGGCGCGAGCTCGATTCGCCTCAGACGTGGAACGTCTAAAGCGCTTGGGAGCCACCGCTGTGATCAACGATGAGTTGGAGGCAGGACGCTCGATGGTGGATCAGGCGGTGGTCATGCAGGGGTGACTCTTCAGTTCTCTGAGCTGAATCCTATCCATCGTGCTATTTAGTCTCGGGCTTGAGTGCTCGTGGAGTGGAGCTGAATTCCGTGGGAATTGGAATCGAGAAAAGTGCGGGCTGAGACTGTATCGAGCGGTCAGCTTGCGTCGCCAGGTGATCAAAGAAACGATCAAACGACAGGCTGCATTGAAGTCGCCGCTGACTACGATCGATTTTCGGATGAAGAGTGATTAGAGCACTGGCATAAGGCTCTTGAGCTTTGAGATGTTTGGCTTGTTCGCGAGCTTGTTCTAGGTTTAGCGAACTGTCTTTGATGATGGCATCTAGCCTGGCCAAATCGGCTAAGCTGATTTTCCCCCAAAGCTGGCGCCAAGTAGATGGCTCGATGCGCACGGCTTGCACATTCACCCATCGTTTTTGTTCTGGGTTCTTTTGTTCCCAAAAGCCTACGATCAGCAAGAAGGGTTCATCAATTTGGTATTGCCGCAGTGCATCACCAAGCCCGATTGATGAACCATACTTTGTGGCCTTGGGGTTGACTGGAATCGAGCCATGATTGGAGTTAGCAGAGGCAGGAATATCCCATTTTTGCGTGTAGCCTTTGGGCTGATAGTCGTTAAAAAATGTGTGCCGCAGCCATTTTTCGAATAGCAATCCGTGCGACTGAACCTCGCGCGCTTGTGAGCAAATGACTATCCCAATGAGGATGCTGAACAGGCCATTCTTGAGGCTCGCTTTGCTCAAAAAAATCGGCCTGTCGTGCATGAAGGTTAAAGCCCTTTGACCTTGGTTTTGACCCGCAACAGGAACATGTCCGCTGTGATGTAAAGGGTGCTGCGATCTTTGCCTCCCCATGCACAGTTGGCAGTGGCTTGTCCGGTCAAGATGCTGCCGAGATGGCGCCCTGTTGGATCAAGGATCAGGACGCCGCCCGGCCCAGTGGTCCATATATTGCCTAGGCT
The DNA here is from genome assembly GCA_044355075.1 of Prosthecobacter sp. Lineage (GTDB taxonomy): Bacteria > Verrucomicrobiota > Verrucomicrobiia > Verrucomicrobiales > Verrucomicrobiaceae > Prosthecobacter. The sequence goes on along the minus strand of JBIKYV010000001.1, from coordinate 11,234 downwards.
ATCGATCTTGAGCCCATCACAGCCGCCTTTTCGCGTTGGGGATTTGAGCGACTGTGGGTTAAAAATCTCACGCCCTTGGCTAACTGTCCCATCCTTCAGGTCATAGGCCATGACGCGTGTATTGTCCTTGTCAGACACCGCGATGTAGAGCGTCTTTTCATCCGGGCTGAGGGCGATGCCATTGGGCCACAGGATATCTTGAATGAGGAGGCGCACGGGCTGGCCTGGTTTGAATGCGTAGATGCCATGATAGGGGGCGTCTTGTGGTGTGCCTTTTTTCAGGCCGTAGGGTGGGTCCGTGAAGAAAATCATACCGTCACGGGCGATGACGAGGTCGTTGGGACTGTTGAATCGTTTGCCTTCGAAGCTTTCTGCCAGCGGGGTGAAGCTACCATCCTTTTCCAGGCGAGCCACGCGGCGTTCGCCGTGCTGGCAAAGCACCAAGCGTCCTTCCGCATCTAGGGCCAAGCCATTCGAGCCTTGACCGTCGCCAGAAAGACTGCCGCTCGGCTTCAGGGCCACCGAAGCAGCCTTCGCTCCCTCTTTCCATTCAAACACGGTATTTTCGGGAACATCTGAAAACACAATGCCGTCGTCTTTCCACACGGGACCTTCGGACCAGTTAAAGCCTGATGCTAAGACCTCAATTTTTGCATTCGTGTCCAGTAATCGATCCAGGGAAACGTCAAGTCTCTCAATGCTTCCGTGAAATTCGGGGATGGTTTCTGCGGCGGTAAGCTGTGTGAGTGCAATAGCGCTGCAAAGTGCGGCGGAGATGATGTCATGCAAGATTCGGGAACGGAACATGCTTCGAGCTTATGCGGTGCTACTCATGCATAGCAAGACTGCTTTCAGTTCGGCGTGCTGCGAATTGCCTCAATAACACGATCCATCTCCTCGATCGTGTTGTAAAAGTGAGGGCTGAAGCGCAGGTATGCTTTGCCCTGACGATCATGGCGCAGACTTGGGCTGATCTTCTGCGAAGTTAGATAGTTGAAGATCTGTTCCAGTGATGGCCCGCTGCTCTCAGAGCGGAAGACTGTGGTGATTCCAGATGCATTCGGGCCGTGGCGTGGGCCGATAAAATGAAATCCCATGGGTTCTAGGCCACGAATGAGATGCTCTTTTAACCGCAAAAGCTGGGCACTGACTTCAGGTATCCCTTTCTCGAGGAGCAGTTCCAAGCCTGCCTTCATGCCAAGAATACCGACAATATTCAAGACTCCGGGCTCATAGCGGCGGCCACCCTTCTCAAACACGATGTCTGGCTGTGCGATGAATTGAGGGCTATGAACATTCCATGAACCGAGCAGGGTTGGGCGCAGTCGCTCCTGCATCTCTTCCCGCACATAAACGATCCCTGCCGCCATCGGGCCGAGCATCCATTTGTGAGAATCTGCAGCGAGGAAATCGACGTGCTCGACCGTCGTTTCAAAAGCCCCCAGGGTTTGAATAGCATCTAAGCAAAACAGAATATTTCTGGCTCGCAGCATCTTGCCAATTTCGTTCACCTGGAGTCGATAACCTGTCAAATAATGGCAGGATGCCAGAGCGACAAGTCGCGTTTGAGAGGTCAGGGCCGTTTCGACAAGTTCGGGTGTTATCTCTCCAGGGGTTTTGGGTTTTAGCTTTCGAATGATGACACCACGGCGTTCTAAATCAGTCCAAGGGTAGACATTCGCAGGGTAATCGTCAGCGTAGCACACGACTTCATCCCCCGGTTGCCAATCCAGTCCGTTGGCCACAAGGCTTAATCCGAGCGAAGTCGGCCCGAGGAGTGCAATTTCAGAGGCTTTGGCACCAATCATCTTGGCCGCAATCGCACGTGTTTCGTTAGTGGCCCGCCAAGCCTCTGGGAATTCCTGCATTCGAAAGCTTGCCTCGTGCAGGTAATCCCTCATCACGCATGTGACTCTGGCTGGCAAAATCGTGACACCGGCATGCGCTAAAAAGATGCTGTCACGAGCGATTGGGAACTCGTTAAGACGTTCACTTTCGGAAGAAAAAATAGCCATAGGAGAAGGAAATTCAGTTTTTGAAAATAATAAACTTCCGACTAAGAAAATTAACGGTTACCGAGGTTAGCACGAAGCCGAGTTGGGCGATCGTAGAGGGAAGGCCTAATCCATGAGCTAGCCAATGCACCACGAATCCACCAGGGAAAAATCCGATCGCGCTAATGATCCAGAAGAGTGACATTTCTACTTTTTTGCTGTGCTTGCCTGGGGTGAAGACAAAGAGAATGTTAAGCCAGTAGGCCAAAGCCGTGCCGAAAGGCCATGCGATGGCATTGTTGAGAACAAGATGATAGGCGCGTAAGGACTCAGAAATGGCTTCCCCATCCACCATCATACCTTTACCAGCCGGAAAAAGAGTAAGCGAAAGCGTCGCCATCACACCGTTGTGAAGGATAGCTGCGGCTATCCCACAGGCTGCATACTTGATAAACTGTAGAGTTGGGTGGCTATCCCTTTTCAAAAATGTCCGCCAGAGGCGATGGCAGCGATGACGAATGGAATTCCGGCCGGGGGATAATGGAGTGGACATAAGTGCTTGTTACATACGGCTTTCGTGCTGCAAGCGTCTTCAATAGGCTGTTAGGTATCGACTAGGCGCAAATATGAGCAACACGGCGAACAGATTGTTTTGTGAAAAAAACTCTAAGGGCCTGCGTTCAAATGCGTTTTTTTGCTGGAACTAAGGCTTTATCCCCTCTCTTCTGTCATATCTCATGAACACCAAACCCACACTGCTAGCCGCTCTTGCCGCAGCCGGATTGTGCCTGACTGCCTCTGCGGCAGACATTCGCATCTGGACGAATGCCCAAGGTCGCCAAGTCAATGCCTCTTTTGTCCGTCTTGATGGTGATGCCATCATTCTCAGGACTGCTGACGCCACAGAGCACCGTTTCCCTCTTTCCGTCCTTTCCGCCGAAGATCAAGCCTATGCCAAAACAGCTAAGCCTGAAGCGGCGCCAACAGTGACTGCGAATATGCCAGCCCCAGAGGCTGCAAAAATCGTCGATGGTCTCGTGCTGAACGGTATCAAACGCAGCGCTGAAGAGCGCACCAAAGCAGGTCGTCCTGTGTTGACGGGATTCAATCCTCTTGCCTCTGACGAGCAATTCGTACGTCGTGTCTATCTCGACATCGCTGGTCGTATCCCCAACTACGAAGAAACTGCGACGTTTCTGAAAAGCGCAGATCGCACTAAACGGTCGAAGCTGATTGACATGCTCCTCGAATCTGAAGGGGCTAAGACGCATCTTTACAATTATTTTGCCGAGATGCTTCGGGTAAAGGATGATTTTGAGCAGGACAACGTTCGCGGCACTCCCTACATTGGCTGGTTGAAGCAGCAAATTGCCATGAATCGTCCCTGGAATGAGATGGTTTATGAGATGGCTACCGCTACAGGTAAGATGTGGGACAAAAAGCCTGACGGCTCCTACAACGGTGCGGCTGGCTACCTTCTCCGCGATAGTGGCATGCCGCTCGATAACCTCGCTAATACTCTGACGGTGTTCTTGGGAACCGATGTTGCGTGTGCCCAGTGCCATGACCACCCCTTCGCCGACTGGACCCAGCGCCAATTCTATGAAATGGCAGCCTTCTTTGGCGCTACAACCACCCGCCTAGGTGGACGCGATTTCAAAAATGGAGATCGCGGCAAGGTATTGATGGGAGAAATCGAAAAAATCGTCGCGGCGAATCCCTCTCTAGACATGCGCCGTTTGCGCAATGGGCTCGAAAATTACATTGGAGCCAACCGTGCCGCCGTTAAAGATCGCGGTGAAAATACCCTTAAACTTCCTCACGACTACAAATACAAGGACGGCACTCCTGGCGAACTTGTGGCTCCGAAGTTTGTCACCTGGAGTGAGTCTGATACCGAGAATCCTGCTTACAAGCAAACCGACCAGGACAGCATCCGCGTTCGCTTTGCAAAATGGATGACTCATCCTGAAAATCCACGTTTTGCGATGACCATCGCGAATCGCCTTTGGAAGCGTGCTTTCGGAGCTGGTGTGAATGAGCCTGTCACAAATATTGATGATCCCGATTCATCGGTAAATCCTGAACTGTTAAAGCACCTAGGTTCTGAAATGGTGCGTGTGAAGTTCAATCTGAAAGAGTTCATGCGCATCGTCTACAACACACGGGCCTATCAGTCTGAGGTGACTGCAGACAATATGCCCATGGGTGAAAAATACTACTTCCAAGGCCCTATGCTGCGCCGCATGAGCGCAGAGCAGGCATGGGACAGCTACATGACTCTTGTTCTTGGCAAGCCTGACACTTACAAAGCGCCTCTTCAGGATCTTTACGCCAAGTCCATCGATCTGAACCTGGATACCGTGGATGCTCAGACGGTGCTCATTAAGTATGACGCTTACCGCAAAATGGCCGAGAAAGAGCGTGCCCTAATGGGTGGTGGTTTGGATATGGTTGGCGAAGATATGATGATGGAAAACAAGGCTTCCCGCAGTACCAAGAAGCCGGACCCCGAAGCTGCGATGGATGGCCCGGGAAAAATCTTGAGCTACGAAGGTCTGCGCCTGATGCGTGCATCGGAGTTGCCTCAGCCTGCGCCTGGTGGTCACTTCTTGACAGACTTTGGCCAGAGCACTCGCAATCTGATTGATGGTGGCACTAAAGTCGGCAACGTGCCTCAGGTGCTTATGATGATGAATGGCAAAGCCCAGAAAATGCTAACCAGTTCAGATTCATTGGTTTTCCGCAATATGGAAGCTGTGCGTGACCCTTATGAGCGCGTGGAGCGCATGTTCCTCACCATCATGAATCGTCGTCCTAACATGAGTGAAAAAGACATCGCCAAACGAGTGTTGGCTCAAGGTGATGATGGATACTCCAACATGATTTGGGCACTCATCAACACCCGTGAGTTTATGTTCATTCAGTAATTCACCTCTGTTTTTCTAACTGCAAAATTAGCCTTTTATTTCTCAACTTATGAAATCCGAACTCCTCCGACTCAACGACGCTAGCCGCCGCCAGTTCATGCTTGATACTGCCAAGACAGCCCTTGGCGTGACGCTACTGCCAGGTTTGTCCTCCAAAATGGCAGCCGCTGAACAGGTTGCTTCTCGCTCTGGCCCTGGAACTCCTGGTTTTGGCAAAGCCAAACGTGTGATCTACCTCTGGATGGGAGGTGGCATGACCCACATTGACACCTTCGACCCCAAAGAAGGTGCAACCAAAGGCTTCAGTGATGCAGTGCGTGCCAAAGGAGATAACATTGTTTCCCTTGGTGGTTACCTTCCAAAACTGGCAGCCAATGCAGATAAACTGTCCATCATTCGTTCCATGTCTTCTAAGACAGGAGTGCATGAGTCTGGAACTTACATCATGAAGACAGGTTATGAGCCACGTGGCACAATTGTTCACCCAGCAATGGGAGCTTGGGCTTCGCATTTCCTGGGTCGCATTAAAGATAAGACCCTTCCTGACAGTGTTGTTGTGAATAGTGGTAGCTCATACCCAGGAGCTGGCTTCTTCCCACCCGCCACTTCTCCAATCCCAATCTCTAATCCAGAGACCGGACTTCAGAACATCGAGCCGACCGCAAGTGACGTTCAGTTCAAGAAGCGCGTTTCTTTGATGAATGAGTTTGACACAGGCTTCCGCAAAAAATTCCAAACAGATGACGTGAAGGCTTATACCGAGTTCTACGATGAGACGCTGAAACTCATGAAGAGCGAAGATTTAAAAGCCTTCGATTTGACCCAGGAATCGATGGAAACTCGCGAAAAATACGGCCGCAACAACTTTGGCCAGGGCTGCTTGCTCGCACGTCGATTGGTAGAAAGTGGCGTTCGTTTCGTCGAAGTGCAGATGGGTGGCTGGGACATGCATAACACCATCGACAATGCGATGACCAACAATGGTAATACTCTCGATACGGCATTCTCGGCGCTGTTGCTGGATTTGGAGGCCAAAGGTCTTCTGGAGTCCACTTTGGTCATTCTGGGTTCTGAGTTCGGTCGTACGCCAGATGTGAATGAAAACGATGGCCGTGACCACTACCCTCTTGCTTATTCTACAGTTCTCGCCGGTGCTGGAGTGAAAGGTGGTTATGCTTATGGTTCTACGGATAAAGAAGGACGCCGTCCTGCGGACAAGCAGACCAGTCCTCAAGACTTTTTGGCGACGGTTGGCCATGCGATGGGGCTTCCAGTCGATGAGGTTGTCATGTCTCCTTCAAGCCGTCCGTTCACCGTGGCTGACAAAGGCGTGCCTGTGCTCGATATCTTTGCCTAATTCTCTTTTGTCGATGTGGATTACCCTCGGATGCCCGGCTGAAAAGCCGGGCATTTCTTTTGGCGCTTTAGGCCACAAAATCTAAACCAAGATCAAGCGAGCGAACGCTGTGTGTGAGGGCACCGACTGAAATCGCATTGACGCCCGTGGCGGCTACTTCATGGATGGTTTCGAGAGTAATGCCACCGCTGGCCTCAAGCCAAAGCCTGCCTGCATTCATCTGCACGGCTTGACGAAGTTTTTCAGTGCCCATGTTATCCAGCAAGAGCATGTCCACCCCACGTAGCGCAAGAAATTGCTGCATTTGATCTAGGGTATCGCATTCCAGCTGAATTCTCGCCTGAGGATGGTCTGCCTTCACGCGATGAATGGCGGTTTGTAGTTCTTTGATAGAGTCGTTCGCTGCCAAATGATTGTCTTTGACCATGACATGGTCGTAGAGGCCCATTCGGTGATTAGTTCCACCACCTGCTTTGACAGCAGCCTTTTCCAGCAAGCGCCAGCCCGGTGTTGTTTTTCGGGTATCCCAGATTTGTACCGGATGTGGTTTGATAGCTTCTACATAGCGGCGTGTTTGAGTCGCTATGCCGCAGAGTCTCTGAAGGAAATTCAAAGCGGTTCGTTCAGCTGAAAGGATGGATCGCGTTGGGCCTCGAACTTCCAGAAGAGTTTGGCCTTTTGCAAAAGCTTGTCCATTCTCTCGCAGCACTATCGTCTCAAGCCTTGCATCTACCATACGGAAAACCTGCACGGCCAATTCGATTCCGGCACAGATTCCATCCTCGCGGGCAACGATCAAGGCATGTGAATGCATGTCTGCTGGAACGAAGTAATTTGCGGTCAGATCTCCACTGCCTAGGTCTTCTTGGAGTGCGGCTTGGATCAATGACTCTGCTGTAAAATTCATGATCTGATTTCGAAGAGGTGGAAGATGAAGTCAACTTCACTGCCATAGGCCGAATCAGTTCGCATAACCCTATGGATTATGGGAGAATGAGAGATGGTGTAGAAAACTATTTTCGATTTTTTGCGTAACGCGAGGGTGATTTCCTGGTACTACCTTTGTGTTCACGGGTTGATAAAAATACTGGATACCAGCTTTCACGGTGGCTGGTCCTGTATTCAGCCCGTGGACAATTTTTTTTAAAGGTTGATGCGTCTCGGATAGTCCCGCTTTTTCTACAAAGTGGACTTCGAAGGTTACTCAGGCATTTTGGAAGATGCCGTATTGCCCAAATCAGCGCTTACGAGGTTTGTTGAGGATATGTCTGCTCATTTGCCTTTTTGAATTCTCCTGGGCATCAGCCCAGGTCAACGTGCCTTTGCCGCACCGCGAGCTGCGCGGCGCTTGGATTGCGACCGTGCACAACATTAACTGGCCTACTCGACCTGGTCTGCCTGTGGCTGAACAGCAGTCTGAGCTGAAGCGATTGATTCATAAAGCTCATGCTCAAGGGTTGAATTGCCTGATTTTCCAAGTGCGTCCTGCCTGTGATGCTCTTTATGAATCCAAGATCGAGCCCTGGTCTCCCTACCTCAGTGGATTCATGAGTATTCCACCCTCAGCTCGGTGGGACCCTTTGGAGTTTGCGATCGAAGAAGCTCATCGGCATGGCATTGAGTTGCATGCTTGGTTTAATCCTTATCGGGCTTTGGCAGGAGATCGCTTCCCGCCGAGCGCTAATCATGTCTGCCGTCAGCACCCAGCGTGGACCGTCAAATATGGCCGTGACTGGTGGCTGAATCCTGCTTTGCCAGAGGTGCGCCAGCGCGTGTTAGAGGTGATTCTGGATGTCACTCGGCGATATGAGGTGGATGGTATCCATCTTGATGATTATTTTTATCCTTATCCCGTGAATGGCGCTGATGGCAAACCATTGCCGTTTGACGACGATGCTGCCTACGTGCGTTACCAAAAAGATGGGGGCAATCTCGAACGATCCGCCTGGAGAAGGCAAAATGTTGATGAGACTGTGCGTTCCATTTACAAGGGCGTCAAAGCTATCAAACGTGCGGTAAAGTTTGGAATCAGTCCTTTCGGTCTCTGGAGGCCTGAACACCCAGCTGGTACGGGAGGTGGTCTCGACCCTTACGAGCATCTAGCTGCAGATAGTCGAGGCTGGCTGCAAAAAGGCTGGGTCGACTACCTCACGCCGCAGCTTTATTGGACGATCGATCGTCCCAGGCTTGGCTTTCGTACCTACTTTGAATGGTGGCTCGGTGAGAACTCTCAGGGCCGCCACATCTGGCCTGGGATGAATACTAGCAAGGTTGGGGATGATCGACTGGCGGGAGAGATTCTGGCGCAGATCAGCATCACGCGTTCTCGTCAACTCGAGATGCCCCCTGGTCATTTTCATTGGAACTTTGCCGCTTTAGATAAGGATATCGGCAAAATTGGTTCACTGGCCCGTGAACGTGCTTACAGTCTACACACCATCCTGCCTGCTAGCCCTTGGTTGAGCGACGTGTCGCTTCCTGCTCCGAAGGTCGAACCTGTGGAGGATGGCAAAACGTTTCGCTGGTCTTTCGAGGACCCACGTTGGGAGGTTGAAACCCGGTGGTGGGTCATTCAGGCCTTGATTGAGGGAAAGTGGCGCACTGTCGAAACGACCTTTGCCACCACTCGCCAGATGCCTTGGCCTGCGGGAGCAGCCATGGTAGCCGTGCGCGCGGCAGGGCCAGCTTGGGAGATCAGTCCAGCGGCAGTGCTCTCACGGCCCGAGTGAGCGGCCTCTTTTGTCCAGGCATGTGCGATTTGTCAGGCAAAAGGCCTGATGGAAAACCAGTTTTGCCTCCAGATGTTCTTCATGCGGTTAGTTTCAAAGACGCTTAGTGGCGAATCCAGCGCGTGCCGAGCGCCACACTCCACTGGTATTTCCGCGCATGTTCCCGAATCAAAAAGGGCAGATCTTGTTCCATCACCAAATCAAAGTGAGCGCTAAGCGTCTTCCTGAGCCAATCTAGCGTTGAGCCTTGCGGCCATTGTCCCCGTGGGGTGAATTCTTCCAGCCATGTGCAGGGAGTCGTAAGCAGCAGCTGACCGCCTGGCTTGACTAGGTCAGGCAGTCTTGAGAGCAGCAGATGAGGCTCTGTTAATCGGCAAAGTAGGTTAGCTCCATGGACAAGGTCAAAGTTGCCCAAATCAGCCCGCAGTTGCATGGCATCTCCGGTCTCAAACCGTACACGCTCAAGCGGACAATCCCCAGGAACCGTGGCTGTCAAAGCGGTGCGCATGGTTGCTTCATCAAGGCGTTCATAGGATAAGCTGCCCTGCTGAAGAGCTTTTGCGGCTTCGATAAAGCTATGGCTGTAGTCGATGCCAAGCACTTCTTTACAATGACGAGCAAGTTCAAAACTGGAGCGTCCTACTGCACAGCCCAGATCGAGAGCTGTGGTGGGCTGCAGGGAAAAGTCTGCTAACTCCGTCACTGAACGCACAGCGAAGTTCAGGGCCTCTTGTGGCCCCTGCGACCAAGGTAAGACTTCGTACGGCGCACCGTAATGAAAGAGCAAATATTCATCCAGTAGCCGACGCGTTTCATAGATATTCATGAGCAGGCAAGGCATACGCTCTAGCTCAGAAAATGCGCCAAGACTTTTCCCCAGAAAAAGGGAAGTGGCGGAAGATCAATCTGGCCTAGAGTTCAGCCAAGGGTCGCATCCCCAAAAAACAGCCGCTGGTCAAGCGGCTGCGTGAAGAGTGAAATGGGCTTCGATACTCAAGCGATCAGGTCTCTACCAGACCGCGGGCCATGACGACTTTTCCTGTGCGGACGGTCTCGACGATCTCGAACTTGCTCAACAGGCGGACCGCCGCATCGAGCTTATCCGTATTGCCAGTGATCATGGCAATAAGGCTATCGTCTTGCAGATCGACGGTCTTGCCGGCGTAGTGCTCGATGATTTGCAGAATCTCAGTCCGCTCGGCAGCTCCAGCGGCGACTTTAATGAGCACGAGTTCCTTGGCGACCGCATCACGGTCGGTGTGCTCGATGCAGTGGATCACGTCGATTAGCTTGTTCACCTGCATGATGATTTGATGCAGGCCCTCGGGATGGCCGCTGATGCCGATCGTCATGCGGCTGAAGCGCGGGTCACGTGTTTGGGAGACTACCAGGGACTCGATGTTGAATCCGCGACGGCTGAACACAGCACAAATGCGACCGAGGACACCTGGCTGGTTGTTCACCATAACGCTAAGCGTATGGATGTTAATGATATCCGCCTGCGGAGCGGGCTTTTTGTCGGTAGTGGCGCTGATTTTTTCGCTCATGATCGTGGGGGTTCGTTTTTAGAATTGGAAGGGTCTGCCTGGAGGCGTTTTCGCGCCATGTTTAGGTAGTTGGAGTCTTTTTCAATACCGAGCCAGTTTCGGCTCGTGCGCTGTGCGGCGAGGGCAGTGGTGCCGCTGCCTAAAAAGGGATCCAGCACGGTGTCGCCTGCTTCGGTCGAGCAGAGGATGAGTTTTTCGATGAGTTGAAGCGGCTTTTGGGAGGGATGGCCACACTTTTCCTTCGATTGCCCCTTCAGGCTTGGGACACGCAGGATGTTGGTGGCATATTTGCCTTTTGCGAGATGGCTTTCCCGGGCAGCTTTGTCTTTGTATCGCTTATCACGCAGATAGGTGGCAATGGTTGCTTCATCGTAGGGGATGCGCACTGCATCTTTGATGAATTTGACCTTTTCGCCTTTACGCAGGACGAGGATCATTTCGTACTGAGGCGTGAAGCTATCCCGTCGCTCATCATAGCCGACCGCACGATCCCAAATGACGAGATCGTGAAAGGTTTGCTGTTGAGTGAGACGGGACATGAGGTGGAGAAAGGTGTGCTCGCGTTTGCCTAATTGACCAAAGATGAAGCAGAGGCCGTCTTCGCACAGAACTCGCATGGCCTCGCGGACCCAGGCTTCACACCAGGTGAGGTAATCGGCTGAGGTTTTCCATTGGGT